>NZ_JBWAVA010000002.1:0-515502 GCF_056121505.1 Paenibacillus sp. LS-5
CCTCCAGCGCCGATGGTACTTGGACCGAAGGGTCCTGGGAGAGTAGGACGCCGCCAAGCACTGAAAGCCATTGTCGATTACTCGATAATGGCTTTTTTGTATATATTGAGAAATGTGATATCTTGTGGGTGCTCTTATGATCATTTGGGTGAATGGTTCGTTTGGTTACGGGAAAACACAAGTTGCTTATGAACTGCATCGCAGGCTACCACAATCTTTTGTTTTTGACCCTGAAAATACAGGTTTCTATATTAGAGATAACATACCGCCAGTTATATCAAAACTAGATTTTCAGGACTATTCTCTATGGAGAGATTTTAATTATCTAATGTTGAAGTACATAGACACTGAGTACGGTGGTACGGTTATTGTACCAATGACAATTGCTGACCCAACCTTTTTATGGAGATTATAGGCAGACTAAGGGAGGAGGGGACACTGGTTACTCAATTTACCTTATGCGCTTCCCGTGAAACGCTTTTAACAAGATTACGCAGCCGTGGAGAGGGAGAGTACTCATGGTCTGCCAAGCAGATTGATCGATGCGTTGAGTGCTTGAAAGACGAGGTGTTCCACTATCATTTGGACACAGAACTGCTGTCCATAGAAGATGTGGCAGAGAGTATTGCACTACAGTTAGGTATCACACTTTTGCCAAGGAACCGTGGACACTGAAATGAAATATTTATGTTGCTTTAATCTCAAAATATTGATATAATATTTTTTGTTGTCGAAAGATTATTAAAGTGTATGAGGCTCGTTGGTCAAGGGGTTAAGACACCTCCCTTTCACGGAGGTAACATGGGTTCGAATCCCATACGAGTCACCAATTTCTTTTATTGCTTATGAGTTCTTAGACCAATGGTGTTAATAAGGTTTGCATTTAGGGCCAGAATGTGTTAAGATCATTAAGTTGCTTCTTTCAATGAATAGAACATTTATTACTGACGCGGGGTGGAGCAGCCCGGTAGCTCGTCGGGCTCATAACCCGAAGGCCGCAGGTTCAAATCCTGCCCCCGCAATTAATTTGGAACCGTGGTGTAGTTGGCCTAACATGCCTGCCTGTCACGCAGGAGATCGCGGGTTCGAATCCCGTCGGTTCCGCCATCAATATTTACTTAAGTTATAAATGATATACATACCGTGTGCGGACGTGGCTCAGCGGTAGAGCATCGCCTTGCCAAGGCGAGGGTCGCGGGTTCGATTCCCGTCGTCCGCTCCATAATTTGCGCCCTTAGCTCAGCTGGATAGAGCGTTTGACTACGAATCAAAAGGTCGGGAGTTCGAATCTCTCAGGGCGCGCCATTTCTACTTATAAACAATAATACGCCGGCGTGGCGGAATGGCAGACGCGCTCGACTCAAAATCGAGTGGGAAACCGTGGAGGTTCGAGTCCTCTCGCCGGTATAACTCAATAGCCTTGTTAATCGCTTTTGGCGGTTTACAAGGCTATTTTTATTATCTGTCAGTCACCTGGTAAAGTTCTATTGAGGACTGGCAACCTGCTTGAATATGCTCCACTGAAGCTTGAACTGTGATGAGGCCGGGCTTGTCATGAAGGCATTACCGTTGGCTGACAAAACTAATCTGCTGTACGAAAAGATCATTACATTTGTATTTTATGAGATTACATAGATCTGCCTAAATCCAAGCCATAATACCACGAAAATAAAAAACTATTTGGAGAGCATGAGCAGCTTGAATTCATGGAAAGTTATAATGCCCTGCTGAATAGGTGCCGAAGCATATAAATGAAGAGATATAAAAGTTTTGAAATGCAGGTGATAAAATTGTAAATGCGAAAAGCCGCCTCCCGAACTACAGGGAGCGGCTTCTTCGTCAATTGAAGAGCGATATTTCAACAAGCTTTAAACCTGGTTGGGGATCTCTACCGAAGGATCGGTATCGGCCTCGTAGTCCACACCTTCAGTCTGGAAGCCAAACAGGTGGAAGAAATCTTCACGATAACCTTCAAGGTCTGCCAGTTCAGGAACATTATCCGTTTCAAGCTCATTCCAGCGTCTCATAACCTCGATTTGTACATCCTCGCGCATTTCCCAATCATCAATACGAATCAGGTGGCTGCCGTCTGCAGCAGCTTTACCGCCATTGTACAGATGCTCTGCGAATAAACGGTACATTTGCTGGATGCAATTTTCATGCAGATCTTTTTCCTTCATCACTCTGTACAGTGCTGAAATGTACAACGGAACAACGGGAATGGCCGAGCTAGACTGTGTGACAAGCGCTTTGTTAACCGATACAAAAGCACGTCCGCCTCTTGCAGCCAGCTTCTGATTCAGCGCGATAGCAGTCTGCTCCAGATCATTTTTGGCCTGTCCAATCGTTCCATCTCGGTAGATCGGATGGGTAATCTTTGGTCCAATGTAAGAATAGGCTACTGTGGTTGCCCCATCTGCCAGTACTCCGGCTTCCTGCAGCTGGTCAATCCACATTCCCCAATCTTCCCCGCCCATAACAGCGATTGTCTGGCGGACTTCTTCGTCTGTCGCGGTCTCAATGGTAACCGTAGAAACCTCTCCGGTATGGAAGTTCATGGTTTTGTTGGTATAAGCAGTGCCTACCGGTTTAATCACGGAGGAGAAGGTTTCACCCGTTACAGGATGGGTACGACGCGGAGAAGCAACACTATACACTACAAGATCCACCGTGCCATACTCAGCCTTAATAAGATCGATGGTTTTGGTTTTGATAGCATCAGAGAAGGCATCCCCAACGATGCTGTGGGATTTGAGGCCTTGCTCTGCAGCTGCCTGTTCAAAAGCGGCGGAATTATACCAGCCTGCAGAAGCGGTACGGACACCTTCAGCAGCTTTGTCAAAGAACACACCGATCGTATTGGCTCCAGCTCCAAAAGCGGCAGCAATCCGCGAAGCCAAACCGTATCCGGTAGAGGCACCGATAACGAGCACGTTCACGGGTCCGGTTAACTTCTTTTGTGATTTTACATAATCAATTTGTTCTTGTATTTGTTTGGAGCACCCTACCGGATGGGCGGTTGTGCAAATGAATCCGCGGGTTTTTGGCTGAATGATCATCAAGGATTACCCCTTTGTTTTAGTTTTTAACTTTTTTCACTAATATAGAGTATAGCAAATGATGACGCAGAAAGATAAGTATGAATGTATTATTATATATATTAGAACATTGGGGTGATAGTGAAAACTGCTATTTCTATGGTGAATAGGAAGTTAATTAGAAATTGTCGCCGCTTTATTGCGCCTGTTCGGCCCATTAAGTCTGGTTGGTCATAGGGAATGAAATCCGGGATATACGGCAAATTTTCTGCTTCTGCGCATAAATGTTCCCTCCACAGGTCACAATAGGGAAAAAGCAGAATGAAGGGATCCACGTGAATGCTTTTCGCTTAAAGAAACAATTGTGGCGGCGATGGAGACGTTGGAAAAAGGCCCCCTGGGTAGGAGCGGCTTGTATCGTCTTAACGATGCTGGCCTGGCGCGGTATGCAGGTCCCGGAGGAACTCAGCAGCCTGTTGCGTGATTCAGCATGGACTGTACCAGACAATCTTAGCGGGCTAAGTCATCAGGTGCAAACCGGCCATATTGGAGGAAGTGTGTCAGCTGCAGCCGCAGTATACAGCCATACTGATGACAACAGCAGTGAAGAGGCAGTTGTGCTTGATCATAAGCAGCTGCTCATGGCGGTAAGTGCAGAGCCGTTTCGCCGAACGGTCCACTTAATAACCACATATATTTCCGGTGATGAGACATTGACTCTTCCGGAGAAGAAGTCGATTGATCAACTAAAAGAGGTCATTGCTGCACACCCAGACTGGAAAGGCTGGATTAGTGCAGATGGTGATTTGTGGATGAAACACAGTGTTAATGATTTGTCACCCCAAATCAAGAAAGATGCTTTTATCGGGATGGATGAGTATGGCAATCTGAATCTCTTCAAAGGTCCACCAGCGGATGAGAAGGTGCTGAAAACTTTTTTTCAAATGGATATGGGCTCTATGAAGTCCTCGTTGCCGGAGGATATTCTGAATCAGCTGCATGAGGGTATCCGTGTACAGGATGTTGAAGAATACAATAGCGTTCTGTCCACTTTCAGTGATTATGCAAGGGACTCGTCAGAACAGGTTATGCAAAGTGAGGATTAACTTATACGAAACCAAGGCCGCTTCTGTGCTGATGTGCTACAGCCAGAGCGGCCTTTTTGTGTTTTGTCGATACGCTGGGACCAAAGTTCCTATTCTCGGTAGACCAGAAACTTTTATACTCCGGGAAGATAGATTTTGCTATAATGATTAGAAGGAATACATATGTTCGCTTCACGGCGGAGAAATGGATGAAACAGTAGGAATATTCTGCCTGATTAAGAGGAGAGATTGGATTTGCGCATCTTGGGAATTGACCCGGGGCTGGCAATTGTCGGCTTCGGCTTTGTAGATAAAGTAGGAAATAAGTTAACCCCGGTTCAGTACGGGTGTATTCAGACCGAGGCGCATACACCGGAAGAGGAACGTCTGCTGCATGTCTACGAAGGAATGGTAGAGCTGATTGATAAATACAAGCCGG
Organism: Paenibacillus sp. LS-5; assembly: GCF_056121505.1. Lineage (NCBI taxonomy): Bacteria > Bacillati > Bacillota > Bacilli > Caryophanales > Paenibacillaceae > Paenibacillus > Paenibacillus sp. LS-5. The sequence continues at coordinate 4,563 of NZ_JBWAVA010000002.1, forward strand.
ATGCGGTTGCTGTAGAAAAACTATTCTTTAGCCGCAATGTAACCACAGCGCTTCCGGTAGCACAGGCTAGAGGCGTAGTGATCCTGGCTGCTGTCCAGGCTGGACTTCCCGTTGCAGAGTATACACCAATGATGGTGAAGCAGGCTGTGGTTGGCTATGGCAAGGCGGAGAAGAAGCAGGTACAGGAAATGGTTAAGCTGCTGCTGAAGCTATCGGCTGTACCTAAGCCTGATGATGTGGCGGATGCTCTGGCGGTTGCGGTATGCCATGCCCATTCCGTAAGTCTAAATTCCAAATTAAATGAGGTATTGCGAAAATGATAGATTACTTAAGAGGACTGGTTGTACATTTGGAGTCAGAATATATTGTTATGGACGTTCAAGGCGTAGGATATCGGGTGTTCTGTCCGAATCCATATGCTTTTGCCAAATCAGAGGGTCCTATGACTGTCTATATTCATTACCAGACCCGTGAAGATGCGACCCTATTATTCGGATTCGCAACAAGGGAAGAGCAGAAGCTGTTCCGTAAACTGATTGAAGTATCGGGTATTGGCCCGCGAGTAGCCCTGGGTATTCTGACCGGAGGAACACCTGACCAGCTAATCTCAGCGATTTATCAGGAGAATATTACCTTCCTGACTAAGCTCCCTGGAATCGGCAAGAAAACGGCCCAGCGGATGATTCTGGATCTCCGCGATAAGCTGGACGGCCTGAGCGGAGCATCTATGCAGACCGGACTGTTCGCCGTAGCCGCTGAAGCACAGGCTGCAGCAGAAGCGCTGCCTTGGGAGGAAGCACGGGACGGGCTGAAGGCCCTCGGCTATACTGACGCTGAACTGGACCGTGTATGGCTTACTATGAAGAAAGAAGGCACAGATACTGGAGCTGTTGATGTGCTGATGAAGAAGGCGCTGGGGCTGCTGTTTATAGCCAAATAGGGTGTTTGACAGAACGGAGTGATAGATAGATGGATGACCGGATTATATCGGCTAACCTGATGATGGATGAGCAGGCGGTGGAGTTAAGTCTGCGCCCCCGTTATCTGGGGGAATATATCGGACAGAATCAGGTAAAAGAAAATCTGAAAATATATATAGAAGCTGCCAAAATGCGGAATGAGGCACTTGACCATGTGTTGCTCTATGGCCCGCCAGGACTTGGAAAAACAACACTCGCGAATATTATCGCCAACGAGCTGGGTGTGAATCTACGCACAACCTCCGGACCAGCCATTGAACGGCCTGGAGATCTGGCTGCGCTGCTGACCAATCTTCAGCAGGGGGATGTTCTGTTCATTGACGAGATCCACCGGCTTCACCGTACGGTTGAGGAGGTCATGTACCCGGCGATGGAGGATTTCGCGCTGGACATCATGATTGGTAAAGGGCCAAGCGCCCGCTCGGTGCGTCTGGACCTGCCGCCCTTTACACTTATCGGCGCAACAACCCGTGCCGGGCTGTTGTCTGCACCTCTGCGGGACCGATTCGGTGTTGTCAGCCGGTTGGAGTATTATAATATTGAGGAACTGAGCTTCATTGTTTCCCGTAATGCAGAGCTTCTTGGCATTGAGATTCTCGGCGATGCTGCTGAAGAGATCGCTTTGCGTGCCCGGGGAACTCCACGTATCGCGAATCGCCTGCTGAAGCGGGTCCGCGACTTTGCACAGGTGCGCGGCGATGGAATTATCACACCGGAGATTGCAGCAGAGTCGCTGAAGATGCTCCAGGTGGACCCGCGCGGACTGGACAGCATTGATCACAAGATGCTTCATTCCATGATCAGTTCTTTCCGGGGCGGGCCTGTAGGTCTGGACACCATAGCTGCAACGATTGGAGAAGAGAGTCAGACCATAGAGGATGTATATGAGCCTTATCTGCTGCAGATTGGCTTTTTGCAGCGGACGCCGCGGGGGAGGGTCGTGACCCCTGCTGGTTATCAGCATTTGGGTCTCCCGATACCTCCACAGCCGAAATAATCGTTGTTCTGCTATCATTATTATTTTTAGGAGGCATCTAGATGAAGCTTGCCAAGTGGAAAAAGACAGGAGTAACCTTGCTTGCAGGTGTTCTTATTGCAGGCGGCCTTCTTGTTCCTGCCGCTGACAGTTACGCCGATTCAAACGCAACTATCCGGGTTGCGCTGTATGCCGATATTGGCAGCAAATATAAATCTACCGTCCCTTTCGTGACGTTGAGTTCAACGATGGACTTTAGCCTGATGTCCGGCAGTGCTAAGCTGCTGCCCATTCCGGCGAATAACAAAATCCGTATCAGCCTCGACGGGTATAAGGTCAAGGTAATGGACAGCCCCACATGGCAGGCAGCCGCAGAAGCTGCCAAAAGACTTCAATCAACCTCCGATAAACCGCTGCTCTTTGTAGCTTCACGGAATGGAGCACCTGTCTATCAGTTGTATACAGGTCCTTATACGAGTGAAAATGCGGCTAAGGAAGGCTTGAACCGGATCGGCAAAGCAGGCCTAGCCTTGCCTCAGGGGCAGGTTCCGGCTTTGACGGGAAGCAAACATTTGTCTGCCGGTACCTTTCCTTCCCTGCAGGAAGCGGATGCTGTGATGAATACGATCACAGCTGCCGGGTTTGATGCCTGGAAGACGCTGGTGAGTGGAACTGACGGCAGTACACAAGTGGAAGTGTGGGTGGGGGAAGCGGCGAGCGACGGTGATCTTGCTGCTCTGCGTTCAGCTGTAACGAGTGCGCTCCCGCAGCTTGCTATATCCGAAGGGGCAACTGCCATGCCGGGAATGATGATCCGCACGGATGCGGGAATGGACTGGAGCAGTGAGAGCCAAGCGTTTCACTATCAGGTATCTGGCACAGGAGCCAAGTTTGTGGTGTCTGGGAATTCTGCAGGCATTCAGCTGCTTGAACGATCCAAACGTATTTATCGCGGTAATCTGGAGCTTAGCGGACTCGGCGGATCTTTGGCTGTAATAAACGAAGTTCCACTGGAGCAGTATTTGTACGCAGTCGTTGGCGGAGAGGTATCTTCGGGTTGGCCGCAGGAGGCGCTTAAGGCACAGGCCGTAGCAGCACGTAGTTATGCACTGGCGCAGGGCAACCGCTTTGATGTAGCCAATGTGGTAGATACTACACTCAGCCAAGTCTACAACGGTATCGGCGCTGAAGCACCGGTGATAACCAAGGCAGTGGATGCTACCGCCGGTGAAGTGTTGATGAGTGGAGGCAAAGTTGTTGAAGCCGTATTCTCCTCCAATAGCGGTGGTGTGACAGCTGACCCGTCGGAGGTATGGGGCAACGGAGGCAATGCTTTTGTCAGTGTAGCCAGTGCTGAGGATTCCGCCGCAGTTGCTACATCGAAGAAGTGGTATTACCTGCTGCTTGACAGCGGGGTCTCGGGTTATGCCCGGGAGGACAATATCAAATTGACTGGCAGTAAAACTGCGGCTGGTCTTGATATGGCCACAGCGAGCACCAGTGATGTGAATATCCGTCCGTTACCTGTCATTGAGAGCAGTGTCAGTCCCATAGGCAAGCTGAATCCCGGTGAAAATGCTGTAGTTCTGGATCAGTTCTACGAGAATGGAAGCTACACCTGGATTAAAGGGCCTTACAGCTCAGCGGAACTGCTCAAGAGTCTAACAGGAAAGGTTAGCAGTTCCCTGCCGTCGACTATCGCCACTCTGGAGGTTGCACAACGCGGGCCATCTGGAAGAGTAACTCAAGTGAAAGCTAATGGTGGGATTCTGCAGGTGAAATATCCTGATTTGTTCCGCTCAGCACTGGGCGGGTTGCCCAGCACATTGTTTGATATTGTACCTGCCGGCAGTTATACTGTATTAGGCGCTGACGGCTCTAAGGGGACTGTTAACAGCTCGCAGAGCACTGGAGTGCTGTCCGCATCCGGCATCGTGACGGTGAAAGGCAGCGGTACAGTTGTCATGGGTGCAGATACATCGTCCAGGGCAGTCACGAACAGTTCCGGCTTTTATTTTATCGGCTGGGGAAATGGCCATGGGCTCGGTATGTCCCAATGGGGAATTAAGGGCATGGCTGACAAGGGGTATGATTACACACAAATATTGCAACACTATTTTAATAACGTTACTATAGTTAAGGAATGAAGACTGACCATGAATGTAGACGATTATGATTTTCATTTGCCGGAAGAACTCATAGCCCAGACTCCGCTGCCTGACCGCAGCGCATCACGGCTCCTGCTCGTGAATAAGGACAATGGACAACTGCAGCATAAGCATTTTACGGATATACTGGACCAATTCCAGCCCGGTGACACACTGGTTCTGAATGATACACGAGTGATTCCCGCACGGCTCTTCGGCATAAAAGAAGACACGGGTGCGAAGGCGGAGGTTCTACTGCTGAAGAATCTCGGTGAAGACCGCTGGGAAGCGCTGGTGAAGCCCGGCAAGAAGCTGAAGACCGGAGCAGTGATTATTTTCAGTGAGGAGCTTCGTGCAGTTATTGAAGACGAGGCTGATATGGGGGGCCGGACGCTCCGTTTCATCTATACAGGGATTTTTCAGGAAATTCTGGACAGGCTGGGAAGCATGCCGCTTCCACCCTATATCAAGGAGACGCTGGATGACCGCGAGCGTTACCAGACAGTGTATGCCAAACATGAAGGTTCTGCGGCCGCACCGACTGCGGGCTTGCACTTCACCCGGGAGCTGCTGGAGCAAATCAAAGCTAAAGGCGTCACGATTGCCTATATTACGCTTCATGTAGGACTTGGAACCTTCCGCCCCATGTCTGTAGAGAAGGTTGAGGAGCATGTAATGCATGCTGAGTACTTTGTTCTGTCCAAGGAGACAGCAGATGTACTTAATGCTGCAAAAGCCCGGAATGGACGAATCATAGCTGTTGGCACAACGTCCTGCAGAACACTAGAAACGGTGGGGAGACAATCCCAAGGCGGCCCAATAGAAGAGTGCAGCGGCTGGACGGATATTTTCATCTATCCCGGCTATACCTTTACCGTGGTAAATGCACTGATTACTAATTTTCATCTGCCTAAGTCTACACTGGTGATGCTGGTTAGCGCGCTGGCTGGACGGGAGAATATCCTTGCCGCCTATGAAGCCGCAATAGAACAGCAGTACAGATTCTTCAGTTTTGGCGATGCAATGTTTATTTATTAAGCAAGAGGAAGGGTTATATATATGGCAGCAATAACTTATGAACACATTAAGACCTGCAAACAATCGGGTGCGCGGCTCGGCCGGGTGCATACACCTCATGGTGTTATTGAGACTCCAGCCTTTATGCCTGTGGGTACGCTCGCTACGGTCAAAACAATGAGCCCAGAAGAGCTGAAGCAAATGGACGCTCACATCATTCTGAGCAACACATACCATCTGTTTCTGCGCCCTGGACATGATATTATCCGCGAAGCCGGCGGCCTGCACAAATTCATGAACTGGGACCGGCCGATTCTGACGGACAGCGGAGGTTTTCAAGTCTTCTCACTGAGTGATATGCGTAAAATCACTGAGGAAGGCGTGCATTTCAGTTCCCACCTGAACGGGGACAAGAAGTTCCTCTCGCCGGAAGTAGCAATGGAGATCCAGAATGCCCTGGGTTCCGATATTATGATGGCTTTTGATGAGTGTCCGCCGTATCCGGCAGAATATGATTACGTTAAAAAGTCACTCGAACGTACTTCACGCTGGGCCGAAAGATGCCTAAAAAGCCATGCCCGTCCTGAGGACCAAGGGCTGTTTGCCATCGTTCAAGGAGGTATGCATGAGGATTTGCGGCGCCAGAGCGCGGCTGATTTGACTTCCATGGATTTCCCGGGGTATGCTATTGGAGGACTCAGCGTCGGAGAGTCCAAGCAGCTTATGTATGAAGTACTGGATTATACGGTTCCGCTGCTACCCCAAGGAAAACCGCGTTATTTGATGGGCGTGGGATCACCGGATGCGCTTTTGGAAGGGTCAATCCGCGGAGTGGACATGTTCGACTGTGTCCTGCCTACGCGTATTGCCCGCAATGGAACGACGATGACCAGTCAAGGAAGACTCGTAGTGCGCAATGCACAGTATGCACGTGATTTCGGGCCGCTCGATCCGGAATGCGACTGCTATACCTGCCGGAATTATTCCCGTGCTTATTTGCGCCATCTGATCAAAGCCGATGAAACCTTCGGTTTGCGGTTAACGACATACCATAATTTGCATTTCCTGCTGGATTTGATGCGTAAAGTGCGTGAAGCCATCAGGGAAGATCGGCTGCTTGATTTTCGCGATGAGTTTTTTGCACAATACGGATTATATGATAATCTGAAAGGCTTCTAGTACGGTTACAGCTGGATTGTGCTTTAGTGTTTTTGGAAAGGGGGGAGAAATATGGTACAGCAATTTCATTTTGCAGCAGCTTCAGGGGGCGGTAGCATCCTGGGTCTAGTAGGCCCATTTGTGCTTATGTTTGTAGTATTCTACTTCTTGTTGATTCGTCCACAGCAGAAGAAGACCAAAGCTCGCAACGGAATGTTAAAATCCTTGAAAAAAGGCGATAAGGTAGTGACTATTGGTGGCCTTCACGGCACGATTATGGAAATTTCCGATGATATTGTGGTCTTGCGGGTAAATGATGTAACCAAGCTGACCTTTGACCGGGGCTCCATCAGTCACTCTGTTGTCGAAGTAGAAGACAAAGAGTAAATAGTAAATTACATAAAAGCGGCGTCCTCTTCTTAAGGGGACGCCGCTTTTTTAATGCTGTAGACTTTGGTTATATTAGTTGATTTCAGTTGCACGGCTGCGGACAGCGAGTTTGGCTTCTCCGCTGCGCAAGGTCAGCTTGGCGAGCTGGACAGCTACCGTAGTTGATAGAATGGCAAGCAGAGTGCCGCCCATCATGTCGGTCAGCCAGTGAATACCCAGATAGAATATGCCGAATACAATGATGACCGCTGACACAGTGGTCATCGCCATCCAGCGCCGATTGCCGGAACGGTAAGCGAGCAGTGCTGTTGATACAGAAATTGCCGTGTGCAAGCTTGGAAAACAATTGTTCAGCCCTGAAAGTGGTCTGTATTCCTGCTCAAACCTTGGAAACACATCCAGCATGGTAAACCGGACACCCGCCGGGACATAGGACCAGACCTCATTCACCGGGAAGTAGAGATAAAACGGAATGGCGACCGCATAATTTAGAATAATCGTATAGCAGGTCGCATACAGCATCACCCGGTTTTTATCCAGCAGATAGACGCCGAGTGAAGCGGCCAGCACAGACTGAAGCATGAAAATATAAAAGAATACAATAATCGGCGTCAGCCAGGGAGTGAAAAATAGATGCTGCAAATTCCTGACAAAATGGCCTTCAAGCCCAAAAACGAATGAGGTGTAATCCGATGTGAGATTCAGCTTCCTCTCAATCTGGAGTTCGTATTTATTCAGAGCCAGCACACCGAACATACCCACAACCAGCAGCAGGAATTTGTAAGAGCGCAGAAGTTCTTTTCCGATCTCAACAAAAGCCAGCAGCGGATTGCGAAGGGTACTAAGCCACATCAATACAGCAACAATTACAACCGTGTACAGCACTACATAATTCATGGATTGGTAAAGCAAAACAATCGAAGCCTCCTTGATCCTGCATGAAGTCATATAAAATCAGTTTACCATATTTTAAGGAGTCGGATTCGATTTTTTGAGAAATTAAATTATTTAGGATTTATGTAAATTAACCCCAAACATTCCGCCGAATGCTGCGATGCCTGAAGCAGCAAGTATCCATAAACAGTCTATGCCGGCAGGTGCACTATCCAATGCCAAAAAACCAATCAGTAATACAATTATTCCGTAGAAAGCCCCCGTCATTCCCCCGTGGTACCAGCCCCTGCTCGATGATCTCCGGCCTGCGGTCAATCCACCGAAGGCGGCAGCAATGCCGTGAACAATATAGGTGTACATGGTAAGATCCTGTTCTTCGAGTCCGCTGCCCCACAGGAACAGGGAGAGGACAACCGCTCCAAGCAGCATCCATAAGAAGGAGCGGCACAAACCGGATAATACAGGACTCGATATTCTCCACGAGAACAGGCGCCGTATTAAATACATGGTACAACCTCCTAAAAGTTTTTTGAGCGATACCCTACGAGATTAGCTACGAAAAAACTGCCCCGGAAGCATATGCTAAGTTTTTTGTGCGATACAATGCGCAAGGTTAATTACTAACTATTGTATGGGGAGGCTTGCCCCAATAGTACAAGAATAGTCATGACGTCTTTTTACCATTAATTAATAACCCGTCTTCCGAATGTTCCCTCGGCTGAGAGGCCAGAATAGGGGTACATAAATGTGCCCTCTCCCAACAAAAGCGGGGGGTCAATGGAAGGGGAGCGAAGAGAATATGTTCCAGCATATTTCTGCCCATATATTCCTGACTGTGCTGATGTATATCTTCATTTTCCTGTGCATGCGGATTATGGGTAAAAGGGAAATCGGTAAGCTCTCGGTATTTGATCTGACGATCTCCATCATGATTGCCGAGATAGCGGTTTTTTCAATTGAAGATATAGAACGGCCAATTTATGACGGTCTGGTGCCGATGGCAACGCTGGTGCTTATTCAGATCCTCGTCGCACAGCTTAGCCTGAAGAGTAGAAAGCTGCGGCTGCTGATCGACGGCAAGCCAAGCATTCTGATTTCGGACGGTAAGCTGCACCGAGGAGAGATGCGTAAGCAGCGGTATAACATTGATGATCTGATGCTTCAGTTGAGAGGTCAGAATATCGACAGCCCGGCAGATGTAGAATTTGCGATTCTGGAAACGAGCGGCCAACTGACCGTTATCGAAAAAAACAAAGGCATATCTTCCACTAATCAAAGTGGTAATAGCAGTACTGCAGCAGAATCGGGACAGCCTAACGGGAATTCTGAAGGGAATAGTTCAGATCGTGTGAAGCTGCCAAGCCATAAAATCAGATATGAAGGCCTGCCGATTCCACTTATCATGGATGGTAAGGTACAGGACCAGAATTTGGAGATGATCGGAAAGACGAGATTCTGGCTCAGAACCCAAATTCGGCAAAAGGGTGTCTCGGATTTTCGGGATGTATTCCTATGCTCCATTGACCATAAAGGCAGAATATATGTAGATCGTCTGCATAACCATTGAATGCTGTTCAGCGCCATTTTTTAATAAAAGGCACCCGGTCCAGATCATGGACAGAGATCAAGCCGGACAGAAGGCAGATTCCAAAGTAGATCGCCATTCCACTGCATGAGGCTAACAAAAATTGTACCCACTGAACGGAAGCAATTGGGACGGAGGTATAGATATATGACATACCTGCTGCCATAATGATCATTGCGGCAAATGTTTTGAACGGATCGGCCAATCTCAGCGATAGCGATACCAGCCTGATCACGCTGATTCCGTGCAGAAGAGTCACCAGAATGCTGTTGACAATAATGGCGATAATCGCTCCATAGATGCCGTACTCTGGTTGTGAAGCCAGGCCGAGAATCAGCAAGATTTTGATGACCGCGCCAATCAGGGTATTGACCAAAGCTCTACCCGGCCGTTCCATCGCCTGGAGAGCCGCCTGAAGCGGTGCTTGGACATATAGAAACAAAGCGAAAGGGGCCATCATCCGCAGCATCGGGGCCGTATCGGCATTGCCGTACATTAATGTACAGAGCGGTACAGCAAAGATGTACATAACGGCAGCAAACGGTGCACCAGTTACCATGGCTAGGCGTAGCGCCTGATGCATTCGTTTGTGGATCGTGGGCAGATCATGCCGCGCCGCAGCCTCTGATAAAGAGGGGACGAGAGACACAGCGAGTGAGGAGCTGAGCACCCCAGGCAGAAGCAGCAAGGGAATAACCATCCCCTGGAGGGAGCCGTATTGAGCGGTGGCCGCAGCGGTAGCAATTCCAGCGAACGCTAGGCTGCGCGCAGTGATAATGGATTCCAGCAAGTAAGAGAATGAACCCACAAGACGTCCCGCAGTGACAGGAACAGAAATCCGGATCAACCGCTTCAATATGGAGAGATCCCTGTTGGAAGAAATGGAGTGAAGCGCCTTTCCTGGTGCAGGTTCAGAAGAATCTGAAGTGAGGGATAAACCTGTCTTCTTGTCCTTTTTTACGATAAAATAATATTGCCATAGAAGCGCCAGCATTCCGACGACTTCTCCGACGGTTACCCCCAACATGGCTCCGGCAGCGGCATAGGCGATTCCCCTCGGAAGCAGCAGCCAGGAGAACCATAACATAAATACAATTCGAATCACCGATTCCAGTACAGAAGACAGTGCCGAGGGAATCATGTTCTGCCTGCCTTGAAAGTAGCCTCTATAAATTGCGGACACGGCAACAATGGCGATCATGGGTGTCATACTTATGAAGGTGTAATAGACACGGTTGTCCGTCAGAACTACACTCGAAACCCATGAGGCGCCGAAAAGGGAAAGCAGTGTAAAAAAGACACCAAGTCCCAGACTAAGAGAAAGTCCGGTATGCAAAATCCTCTTGGATTCCTCCGGGCGCCCCTCTCCTTCGGCTTCAGCGACCATTTTGGCAATTGCCAGCGGGATTCCTCCGGTGATAATGGTAACCAGCACAATGAAAAACGGATAACCAAGCTGATAGAGACCTACGCCCTCGGCGCCGATCACACGCGGTAAAATAATCCGCGGAATAAAACCGAGCATCCGGTTAATGATGCCTGCGGCCAGCAATATCAAGGTTCCTTGTATAAAGCTCTGTTTCCTCAAAGGGCACTCCTTCTTCCCAAAGTAGTCTCTCATACATTGATATGCGGCTGAGGGTCCTTTCGATGACAAGCTTTAGTTGTGACAACTTTTCAGCAGGAAGAAGGAAACCGGGAAGTATAGTCGAATACATACTGTGAACATGCATAAGCGAGCGATCTTTGGAGGTGTCAACACGTGGAATCGGAACAATGGAATTACGAACAGCTTAGTGATGAATTCGAAGCCATGTGCCGCAGTAAAGCGGAGGAATTTCGGCTCCTCGGCTATGAATATGTAACGGGCAAGGATATTTGGGATTGCGTTAGCCGCAATTACGCCAAGGAAGGCAGGCCTGCCCTGCATAAGCTGGTGAATGATATCTATTCACTCAAGGCCAATAGTTATATGAACTATCTGACTATTGCCGCTTATCGCGGTTTGAACGCATAAAAGGAACGATTTGCTTTTGCAAACGGGTTCAGGAAGCGTTAAAGTAAGAGAAGAGTAATTCACCATTTCCTATCAAAAACGGATGGCTTGCCGCTTGAGCAGAGCAGGCCGTTTCTTTGTGTGAAAAATGTAACGTCATTCCTTCCTGAATTGACGGTGATTTCGCACGTGGCTATAATAGGAATATTGAGTAATGAAAGGGGAACTAGCAAGAGCATGAAGAGAATGTTGAGCTTTATTATTACCGTGCTCGTATTGACAGGAGTCATGGTGTTTACCACTCCCGGGCTGCTGGACAAGGTCCGTCTGGGTCTTGACCTGAAAGGCGGCTTCGAGATCCTGTATCACGCCGAGCCGATGGAGGCGGGCGCTGAATTAACCCGTGCTTCACTCCAAAAGACAGCGGAAAGCCTGGAAAAACGGGCGAACGCGCTTGGAACAAGTGAGCCTGAGGTTACTACCGAAGGAACGGACCGCATCCGTCTGAAGATTGCGGGCGTTACCGACGAGGCCGAAGTCCGCAAGAAAATGAAAGAACCTGCTGTTCTTACTTTCCGTAGTGCCGCTCCAGGCGATGCTGCCGGAACCTACAGCAAGATTGAGCTTGTAGGTAGTGATTTTGTAGAAGGTGCGGCAGATGTTCAACGCGATAATCTGAACCGGCCGGAAATCAGCATCAAGGTCAAAGATAAGTCCAAATTTGCTGAGATTACCAAACGTCTGGTGGGACAGAAACTTGTAATCTATCTTGATGATAGAATGCTCTCAGATCCCAATGTCAATACAGAGATCTCCGATGGCAATGCTTCAATCTCAGGGAATTATACGCTGGATCAGGCCCGTGAATTGGCTGATACTATCAACCTCGGTGCGCTGCCATTGAAACTGACCGAGAAATATTCCCAAAGCGTAGGCGCAACATTGGGTAAACAGTCACTGGATCAGACCATCAAAGCTGGTCTTGTGGGTTCTGTAATTATTCTGATCTTCATGATCGGCATGTACCGCCTGCCGGGTGCTCTTGCCAGCTTCGCGCTGATCCTTCATACCTGGCTGCTGATTGCGGTGTTTGTCATTGCCGACTTTACCTTGACTCTCCCCGGTATTGCCGCATTCATTCTCGGTATAGGGATGGCGGTTGATGCCAATATCATTACCAATGAACGGATAAGGGAAGAAATGCGCAGCGGCAAGAGCATACTGTCTTCTGTCAAAGCAGGGAACAAAACTTCTTTCCGTACAGTAATGGACGCGAACGTAACCACTATCATTGTAGCGGCTGTAATGTTCGCTTTTGGTACCGGTGCGGTTAAAGGTTTTGCACTGATCCTGATTGTGGAAATTGTGCTTAGTATAGCAACGAACCTTTATTTTGCCCATTGGCTGCTTACCGTGCTCGTTAAAGCCGGTGCGCTGAAAAAGCCGAAGCAATTTGGGGTAAAGGAGAGTGACATCCGTGCGCTTTAAAAAAGAGCTTGATTTTGTACACCTGAGCAAATTTTTCTATATTTTTTCCATTGCCATTACGATAGCAGGTCTAATTTTTCTGGCAACTATGGGCTTGAACTACAGTGTTGACTTCAAAGCAGGCTCAAATGTGGATGTGGCGTTGTCGAAGAATATCACCCTGGAACAGCTTAAACCTGCTCTGGATGGTCTTGGGATCTCGAGTGAGCCGACAATCACATTGGGTGAGAAACGTGTGAATATCCGTTATGATAAGGAACTTGACAACACTCAGGATCAGGCACTGAAAGCTTCGATTACCAAGCTGGATGATAAAGCCTCCTTCGAGGTCAATACTGTAGATACGGAAATGGCCAAAGAACTGGCGCGTAATGCCATCTATTCTGTGCTTCTCTCCTGTCTCGGGATTATCATTTACGTAAGTATCCGCTTTGAATGGCGGTTTGCCTTGGCTGCGATTGTAGCGCTCATCCATGATGCGTTTATCGTCGTATCCGTCTTCTCCATTTTCCGTCTGGAGGTCGATTTGACTTTTATAGTCGCTGTCTTGACGATTATAGGTTATTCCATCAATGATACGATCGTTATCTTTGACCGTATTCGTGAGAATCTGCGGTTCGGCAAGCAGAAAACCTATGAGGATCTTAAACTGCTGGTTAACAAAAGTGTGTCCCAGACTCTTCTGCGGTCCCTTTATACAGCATTTACGGTGTTTATTGCCGCATTCTTCCTGCTTATTCTTGGGGGAGAGTCGATCAAAATGTTCTCTCTTGCGATGGTTATCGGTTTGCTTTCCGGAGCGTATTCATCTATCTTTATCGCAAGTCCGCTCTGGTTGCTGTTGAAGAAGCGTCAGAAGACGGCCGTAAAGAGCAATCCGGCCAAAGCCTAAAGCCAGTTACACCCGAAAAGCCGCGTCAAAGACGACGCGGCTTTTCGAAATCTTTGGAGTGGAATGTCTGGCCAAGCAGTCATCATGAGATTACTTGCTAGTGGCAAGGAGGAACTCGGAATGTATGACAAACAATCACCACCAAATGATAGAGTAGTCTGGACCGGAGTTGCAGGTGATCTTGCATTGGCTGTAGCCAAAGGGACTATTGGTTATGTCTCGGGCAGTAAGGCATTAATTGGTGATGCCTTATATTCAGGATCTGATGCGGCCGCCAAGCTGGCAGAGATTCTTCCGCTTCCGTGGCGGACAGAGCGAGATCAGAAGAATAGATCAACCCAGCGAAATCAAGAGAACCATAAGGGACCGATTATAGCTATTCTTTTTTCAGTACTTATTCTAATGGGGGGGCTTCAAATAGTCTTCTCAGCGATTCGTGATCTGACGAGAGGACATTTGTCTGCACCAGAGCAAGCGGCAATTGTTGCCGTATTCATCTCTATTGTTGTGAAAGAGGCCATTTTTCAGTACCAGTACCGTTATTTCAAAAAAAAGGGCGATGGCAGTCATGCTGCATATGCAGATAACCACCGTTTCAGTCTATATACTTCAATTACTGTAGTAATCGGGATTTCCCTGGCGATGGCCGGAGGATCGTTAAACTGGCATCCCCTGTTATATATGGACCCAATTGCTGCGCTATTAACCGGCTGCTTGATCATCCGCAAAGGTTATTTGCTCATCACTGCTTCTGTGTACGGTAATAAACTTCAGGAGCTGCCTTCTGAAGAAGCAGCCAACTTTATTGAAACTGTCCAGCGGGTGCATGGTGTGATCCGGGTAGAATATTTGCAGGCACTGGAGCAAGGACGTTATGTTAATCTACAGGTGAAAATCAGCGTGAATCCGCGTATCACGGTTATGGAAGCCCAGGATATTTCGGAATGCGCCAGAAAGCTTTTACAGCACCGTTTTGTGCATGTAGGCGAGGTTCATATGGATGTTGTACCGTATGATCCGGGTTATCCTTACAAAAGCAACCACGAGCTTGTTGACAATGAAATCCCAACGTTGCTTCAATAGCCGCTAAGGGAGAGAAAGGTGAAATCTATTGCTTCATTCAAAAACAAGATGGCAATCTCCGGCAGCCGATCCTGATGAAGTTCGGGAATTGGCCCGGAGCCTTTCAGTTTCTCCGCTCCTGTCATCGTTACTTGTGAAGCGAGGCCTGAACACGCCGGACAAGGCGCTTATGTTCATGGAAGGCGGAGATCAGGAAGGGTATGATCCCTTTCTGCTTAAGGGGATGACCGAAGCAGTACCCCGGATTAGAAAGGCTTTACAGGAAGAAGAGCATATCCTTGTATATGGCGACTATGATGCGGACGGAGTGTCCAGTACTGCGCTGATGATCTATCTGCTGCGCTACCTGGGCGCTTCTTTTGATATTTATATTCCACACCGCGCAAATGAAGGCTACGGACTGCACAATCATGCGCTGGACTGGGCAAAGCAGCAAGGTGTATCGCTTGTCATCACGGTAGATACTGGTATCAGTGCCTATCATCAAATTGCATACGCCAGCGGGCTTGGGATGGATGTGATCGTTACGGATCATCATGAACCACCGGAGCTTTTGCCTGAAGCTTATGCTCTGATTAATCCCAAGCTGCCCGATTGTCCTTATCCGTTCAAAGGATTAGCGGGTGTAGGGGTGGCGTACAAGCTGGCACAGGCACTGCTTGGTGATGAGGTTCCTGAAGAATGGAGTGAGATCGCTGCAATTGGGACCGTTGCTGATCTGATGCCACTTCTGGACGAGAACCGCAGCATTGTTCGCAAAGGCCTCTCCAGTATGAGGAACTCGCCATTCCCGGGCATACGAGCCCTGCTTGGAGTAAGCGGAATAACGATAGATACCGTAAGTGCAGTGAACATTGCTTTTGGAATGGCACCTCGGATCAATGCCAGTGGACGGCTGGACCATGCTGGACGTGCTGTTACTTTGCTGACTACGGAGCACATGGATGAGGCTGAGCAGCTTGCCGGTGAACTGGATCTGTTGAATAAGGAACGCCAGCTGGTTGTCGAGAGAATAGCGGCCGAAGCCACTGCCATGCTGGAACTCCAGATTCAGAAGGACAAGCTTCCTGATATTGTTGTGCTAGCCCATCAAGGATGGAATGTCGGAGTAGTAGGAATAGTTGCCTCCAAGCTGTTGGAACGATACTATCGTCCTGTGATTATTCTGGACATTCATCCCGAGACAGGCATGTGCAAGGGTTCAGCCCGTTCAATTCCCGGTTTGGATATCTACGAAGCTTTATCCTCCTGTGCAGACCTAATGGATCATTTCGGCGGACATCCAGCTGCGGCCGGGATGAGCCTGCATCAGGACAAATTGATAGATTTTGCGGCAGCTTTAAATGAGTATGCTGCGAAGGTACTGAAGCCGGAACATCTTCTGCCGGTGACTGCTGCGGATGCAGAGACGGAGATTGCTGATTTGTCGCTGCAGGCTGCGCTCGAACTGGACAGGCTGGCTCCATTTGGAATGGCTAACCCGGTGCCCAAATTCATCGTTCGTGGTGCTGCTGTGAAAGAAACCCGTAAGATGGGCCAGGATGGCAAACACTTGAAGATTGTTCTACAGCAGGGCAGTCATACTATTGAAGTGGTGGCCTTTGGCAAAGGAGGGCTTGCTGAATTACTCCCGGGCGGAACACTGATCAATATTCTGGCCGAGCTGTCGGTCAACGAATGGAATGGCTCTCGTAAACCACAGCTTATCCTGCAGGATCTGGCGGTGGAGAGTCCGCAGCTATTTGACCTCCGCGGTGCCGCCGATGCGGTGAAACAAGCCGCACAGCTTACAGAGCTGTTGCAGCCTTATTGTGGTGTAGAGCCGCTCAGAACAGCTGCTGTATTCCAGAACAGCCGCTTGTCGCCTATGAGTGCTCTTCAAGGCATGTCCCTATGGGTATATGATGAAGACGCTGGCATATCACCGGTTCGGCTTGAACCGGCAGATTCAGAAGGCACACGGATATCCTTACTCTGTCTGCTCGATATGCCGGAGACCCCGGAACAGCTGGATGCGCTCCTTGCTGCATTCCCGCATGCAGATAACATTGCCTTGCTGCATTCGATCAGGGATGGTCGGGACCGGCTTCAGGTGCCGACAAGAGACCACTTCAAAGTGCTGTATAAATCATTGGCTGCGCTGGCAGCAGCTCCAATACCCGAGCATGAACTGCTGCTGAGGCTCACCAGGCAGTCATCCATGGGGATGCGCATGCTTGCCAAAATGCTCGACGTATTCGAGGAGCTCGATTTTATTGAGCGTACCAAGGGGACAGTTACCTTTGTTACACAGCCCGCTGCTAAGAGCCTTACTGCTTCGCAGCATTTTGTGAGACTGGAACAAACGGCGGAGCTGGAACGTTATTTCATGGAAAGCAGCCGCAGCGAGCTGCAGGAGTGGATCTTATCCCGCCGGCTGGATGATTTCCGGTTGGGATAACTAAATGCTTTTCGGAGCAAGTTGGTTCGAAGTTAATTCAGTGAGGTAACGCTCACAAACTTTTAGGAGATGATAGTGTGGATTTAAAAGACAGTATTCGTGTGATTCCGGATTTCCCGCAGCCGGGCATCAGCTTCAAAGATATTACTACCCTGCTTAAGGATGGTGAGGCTTACCGCCGGGCGATTGATGAGCTGAAGGCTCTGGTATCGCATCTGCAGATCGACGTAATTGCCGGCCCGGAGGCACGCGGATTTGTGGTAGGCGCCCCCCTGGCCTATGCACTCGGGGTCGGTTTTGTGCCGATCCGCAAGAGCGGCAAGCTTCCGTACGACACGATTGAGGTGGGTTACGATCTGGAATACGGAAAAGATACGCTTGCCGTTCACACGGATGCGGTCAAACCTGGACAGAACGTTCTTATTGCAGATGATTTGCTGGCAACGGGTGGCACTATCGCCACTTCGGTCAATTTGATCGAGCAGTTGGGCGGCAAAGTGGTCGGAGCGGCCTTCCTGATCGAATTGACACAGCTTGCCGGACGGAATAAGCTTTCCGGTATTGAGATTCATTCGCTGCTTACTTACGAAGATTAATTTAACCCTGGTGACTTTTCCCGGGAAATAAAAAGCGGACTGCTGTCGATTATGACAGTAGTCCGCTTTTATATACAGCATATATCCCGTTTATTAAGTGTATATTAATGTGCAGTTTTGTCGCTGTCCTGCTCATTCGATAAGCCAAGTACTTCAATTACTTTGAACAGCAGGGACAGAATCATGCCGACAATGGTTGCAAGCGCCATACCTTTAAGCTCTACACCGCCAAGTTTAAGCGAGATACCGCTAATGCCGACTACAAGAACCAAAGTTGCCAGAATCATGTTGGTTGCTTTGGAGAAATCAACCTTTTGCTCAACAAAGATACGCAGACCGGAAGCCGCAATGACACCGAACAGCAGCAGGGAGACACCACCCATAACAGGCTGCGGAATATTGGCAATAATAGAGGAGAAAGTTCCGGAGAACGAGAGCAGGATCGCAATCACAGCTGCACCGCCGATCACATAGACCGAATATACTTTGGTTAGCGCCATAACACCGATATTTTCACCGTAAGTGGTGTTTGGGGTAGAACCGAAGAATCCGGAAAGAATAGTGGAAATCCCGTTGCCCATCAGCGAGCGGTCCAGTCCGGGGTCCTTGGTCAGGTCTTTGCCGACAATGTTGCTGGTAACGAGCAAGTGGCCAATGTGTTCTACAATGACTACAAGCGATACCGGGATAATGGTCAGGATGACCTGCCAGTCGAAGGATGGGGTAATAATGGTGGGATGGGAAAAGAAGTGCGCGCTCGAGATCGCGTCTGTATTCACCACTTGCATAATATAAGCCAGAACATAACCGGTTACGATACCGATGAGGATATGAATGATTTTGGGGAAACCACGGAAGAGCACTGCGCCAATGACAGTTACGCCCAGTGTTACCATAGAAAGGGTGATCGCTTTGGTATCGGGAGTCCAGTCGGCCACACTTACGCCTTCGGGAGCAATCAGTCCAGCCATGCGCGCCGCAACGGGTACCAGTTCCAGTCCGATGGTCGCTACGATAGCGCCCATAACCGCCGGAGGAAACACAACATCAATCCAACCGGTTCCGGCATAACGGACAATCAATGCGACAAGGATGAAGATCACGCCAGTTACGATAAAAGCACCCAGTGCAAGCGAATATCCATGCATATGATCTCCCTTATGTTTGTCCAGTACGCTGAGCACCGGGGAGATAAAGGCAAAGCTTGAGCCGAGGTATGCAGGGATTTTGCCGCGGCAGATCAGAATGTACAGCAGTGTGCCGATACCGTTCATCAGCAGGATCATGCCGGGGTCGACTCCGAACAGGTTAGGGACAAGCACCGTACTGCCGAACATAGCGAACAAATGTTGAAGACTCAGCAGAAAACCAGGACCCCATGGGAGCTTTTGATTAACTTGAATTTCGCGTTGCAATGGTATTCACTTCTCTTTCATGTCTATTTTATGTGAGGTTCCAAAAAACCGCCTTTACTAGATTAAATAGAACGGCGTCTTTTTACAACAACATTTTTGCAAGTGCCACGAAATTGTCTATTCTCGACACAATACCTTGCCCGTATGCCATGCTGTGGCAAGTGTTGACGTAATCCATCGCAAGCGTCATAATTATAGACAACTTTACACTGCGGGTAGCGCAGATTCGAAACATATGGAACCTGCAAATTCTGCAACGCTTGCGGGTTCATTTTATTATAGAAAGGAAACGGATACGACGAGAATGGGCATAGAGCAATTAACCGAAAAGGCCGGCGCCTATATAAAAGAAAAAGATCTTCTCCGCATCCGGGAAGCTTATGAATTTGCCGATCAGGCTCATTACGGGCAGGTTCGGAAATCGGGGGAGCCATACATTCTGCATCCGCTCGCGGTCGCAGATATTGTCGTCAATATGCAAATGGATGTTATCTCCATAATTGCAGCGCTGTTGCATGATGTTGTAGAAGATACTACGGTTTCGCTGGAGCAGATCCGCGAGAAGTTTGGCGATACCTGCGCGATGCTAGTGGACGGTTTAACCAAACTGGAACGGATTCGCTTCCGCTCCAAGGAGGAGCAGCAGAACGAGAACTACCGCAAGATGTTCATCGCCATGGCTCAGGATATCCGGGTCATTGTGATCAAGCTGGCAGACCGTCTGCATAATATGCGCACTCTTAAGTACCAGTCAGAAGAAAGCCAGCGCCGTATTTCTTACGAAACGCTGGAGATTTTTTGTCCCATTGCGGACCGGTTGGGGATTTCCGCGATCAAATGGGAGATGGAGGATATTGCTCTCCGTTATTTAAACCCGCAGCAGTATTACCGTATTGCCAACCTGGTCCATAAGAAACGTGCGGAACGGGAACAGTTCATCGACAACGTTATCGGCCGAATCCGTTCCAAACTGGATGAAATGGGCATCGAAGGAGATCTTTCGGGCCGTCCCAAGCATATTTACAGTGTGTATAACAAGATGAATACGAAGAACAAGCAGTTCAACGAAATTTATGATTTGCTTGCCATCCGCATTATCGTCGACAATATTAAGGATTGTTATGCCACACTCGGCATTATTCATACTCTTTGGAAGCCGATGCCTGGCCGTTTCAAGGATTATATTGCTATGCCCAAAGCGAACATGTACCAATCGCTGCACACTACCGTGGTGGGTCCGGGCGGAGAACCGACTGAAGTGCAAATCCGCACGTGGGAGATGCACCGTACAGCCGAGTTCGGGATTGCGGCCCACTGGGCTTACAAAGAAGGCAGCAGTAATAATGTCAATCCGGAGAACCGGATGCCATTTTTCCGTGAGATTCTGGAACTCCAGCATGAGGCTAAAGATGCAGAAGAGTTCGTAGAATCGTTGAAGATGGACTTTTTCTCGGATCTTGTATTTGTGTTCACCCCTAAGGGTGAGGTTGTGGAGCTTCCAGCAGGTTCTGTGCCGCTCGACTTTGCCTTCCGGATTCATACAGAGGTTGGGAACCGGACGATCGGCTCGAAGGTGAACGGGCGTATTGTACCGCTGGATCATAAGCTGAAGACCGGGGATATCGTGGAGATTCTAACTTCGAAGAACTCTTACGGCCCAAGCCGTGATTGGCTGAAGATCGCCCAGTCCTCCCATGCCCGCAGTAAGATCAAGCAGTGGTTCAAGAAGGAGAAACGCGAGGAGAACGTTGAAAAGGGCCGGGAAGCCATTGAGCGTGAACTGAAGCGTCTGAACGTAGAAGTGTCAGATTGGCTGACAGAAGACAAATTGTCGGAAGTGTCTAAGAAGTTCGCGTTCAATGATGTGGAGGATATGCTCTCAGCCGTGGGTTTTGGCGGCATTACCGCTGCCCAAATCGCTTCCAAGCTTACAGAGAAGCTACGCAAGGAACAGGAAGAAGCGGCCGGCCATCTGGAGCTTACTTCCGAAATGAAAGAAATCAAGTCCAGCGGGGAGAGACGCAATCAGCCGACCAACGGGGTGCGTGTAAAAGGCATTGATAATCTGCTGGTTCGTTTTGCCCGATGCTGCAACCCAGTGCCTGGCGACGATATTATCGGTTATGTGACCCGCGGCCGCGGTGTTTCCGTCCATCGTGAGGACTGTCCGAATATTCCCACCGAAGGGGATGGGGAAGAATCGGCACGGGTTATCGAAGTGGAGTGGGAAGGCAGCATGGAGGCCAACTACAGTGTGGATATTGAGATTACCGGACATGACCGCAATGGACTGCTGAATGAAGTGCTGCAGGCCGTGTCGGAGAGCAAGACGAATATTTCCGCCGTCACCGGACGCAGTGACAAGAACAAAATGGCGATGATTCATATGACCATTCTGATCCGCAATACGGATCATCTGCAGTCTGTGGTCGATAAGGTGAAACGGGTTAAGGATGTATATACAGTTAATCGCATAATGCAATAGAGCAAGGAGCTGGAAGGCGTAATGAGAGTTGTGGTGCAGCGCTGCAAGGAAGCCAAAGTAAGCGTAGCAGATACAGTGACCGGAACGATCGGTGAGGGTCTGATGCTGCTGGTCGGCGTTACCCATGAGGATACAGAGAAGGACGCCAAGTATTTGGCAGATAAAATAGCCGGACTCCGCATTTTTGAGGATGAGGCCGGTAAAATGAACTTCAGTGTTACCGATACAGGAGGAGCCATATTGTCCGTATCCCAATTCACACTGTATGGAGACTGCCGTAAAGGCCGCCGTCCGAACTTTATGGCTGCGGCTGCGCCTGCTGAGGCAGAGCGGCTGTATGATTATTTCAACCAGGAGCTGAGGGCTGGCGGGCTGCAGGTGGAGACGGGTGTCTTCGGAGCGATGATGGATGTGTCACTGACTAACTGGGGGCCGGTAACGCTTCTGCTGGACAGCCGCGGCTAATGAACTCCGTATCGAAGTAGTACAGAACCAACGCGCTATAGATGATGTTCCAGAGTGTCTTACGTAATTCCGGGAGGAATTGGCGTGAGGCACTTTTTTTATAAACATGGAATGATTAAAAGGGGGACCCGTCCTTCATACGGATAGACCCCGCTTGGGCTGGACAGACTAGAAGGGATCAAGTATTCGTAGGGTAGCGGGGTGTCAGGCCATGAGACAATCGGAAAAGTCGCGAAGCTGGAGCAGCATTCCGGCCTATTGCGCAGGTTGCTGTGCTGAAGCAATAGCAGCAGCCAAGAGTGCCGAAGATTGTAAAGAGCGTCCAGTGTTAAAAGGAAACAGCCGCAGTCTTTTGCCGCGCACCTGAGGTGCAGGAGAGTGCGGCTGTTTCTGTATGCATCTTCCTTTCTTCGCTTCGTTCTTGAAGGTAAATATTCGGGAGTTGTCCCGGGATCGTTAGAAAGCATCTTAATGCGGGTAATAGAAAGACGAAGACAGAATGAACACAGAACAGTGAGAGGAGAAACAATCTCATGAGTAAAGTTGCATTTCTGCTGGCAAACGGTTTTGAAGATTCCGAAATGAAAGTCCCTTACGATGAAGTGATAAAAGCAGGACATCAGGCAGAGATTATCGGCCTGAAGAAGAATGAGACCTTGCTTGGCAAGAAAGGCGATGTCTCCTATGCAGCGGATAAAGCAATCAGCGAGGTGAAGGCTGGTGATTACGATGCTGTGGTCATACCAGGAGGCTCATCGCCGGAGAATCTGCGGCTGAACCCTGATATTCTCCAGTTCGTCAAGGAAGCTGACGGTGCAGGCAAACCTATTGCATCCATCTGTCACGGACCGCAAATCCTGATCAGTGCAGACCTGTTGCAGGGCCGGACGGTAACTTCCTATCCTCCGCTGAAGGATGATGTGATTAACGCAGGAGCAGAGTTTAAGGATCAAGAGGTGGTCCTGGACCGCAATTACATTACCTCACGTACACCCAAAGATGAGCCCGCATTTGTGCGTGAGCTGCTAAAGGTGTTGTAATACACGTGATTCAGCATCACAGGAACTCAAGGATCTGACCATTCAGAAGGAGGGAACGACCATGACTACAAGAATTCAGGCGTATTTCAGAAATGAAAGTGAAGCAGAAGGTGCGAAGACAGCTTTGATTCCTTACGAAGTGGAAGGCATAGAAGTATCTCCATTAACAGATCCTCTGGACAAAGGAGACCGCGGGAACCGTAATATTCTGCTGCCGCTGGTGCCCTACAACAACTCAGGCATGGCCGGCGGGGCTTTTGGAGTTGCAGGCGCTACAGGATCGCTATCTGGAGCAGCCATCGTACCGGGCATCCGTGTGGATGATAACCTTGATGACAACATAGACGCACGCAGTGCTGGCGATGTGCGCAGTGATTCGGATGCGGACGGCCATGATTGGGACGATCTGCATTATGTGATGGCCCTCAAAGTACCTGAAGAAAAGCATAATGAGGTCGTTGATGTCCTGCGGGGCAAGCATGCCTTTGTCGAAATATTTGAAGATTAACGTGTGCTCAGGCTAGCTTTCTCCGGGGCAAAAGCTGTATCGGTGAGATTAGCAGGCTGAACCCCAGAAAGGCTCCAGAACCCTTCAAAAAGGGCTCGATGGAGCCTTTTTTGGTGTTGGAACACAAAAGTTGTACTATATCTCTAGACAGAGAATAATGTTGTAGTGTAAAGTAATTTGCAGGTAAGAGAATAGGGAATGTCCCGGAAAATAAAACGCTTTCTTTTCTGTAATGCAACCGTAATATTTCATTCATGATTCCTTAATATAGCGTGTTTATAATAAAAGCATGACCCCCTTTTTTATAATATATGATGATGGACCTGCAGCAATCGGCTGCAGGTCATTTTTTTGGCGCAAGCGTTCAAGAGGACTTGGAGAGGATGTATTTTGTTTCATGCCTTGACTTTAGCGCAGTGGTTCAGTAGAATCTAACAATATACGATATGTTATAACGTTTTGATGACGGGACCAAGTAATCCGTAGCCCACAACCCCAGAGAAGAATCCCTGCTGAATCAGCTGTAGTCCATTAGGTGGACTAACAGACTGTTTACGCGCTGGCTGTAAGGATTCTGTTGATGAACGGATGAATGACTTCCCCGAGAACGCACGGCGAAAGCAGGCCATCGCAGGATTGCCGCAGGTCAGTAGCCGGAGCGCGTAGGCGGGCGTTAACCGCTTTGAGCGGGTTTAGGGGGAATATCCTGAATCCGGAATGTGGGTGGTACCACGGGTGAATTATTGGTTATGATAATCCCTCGTCCCTGTTTGTTACAAACAGAGACGAGGGATTTTTTGTTATTTTCAGGAGGGATTGGCTGTGGCAAAGGAAAGATTTGAGAAACCAACGGGCACGCAGGATGTGCTTCCTGGTGCAGTGGAGAAATGGCAGGTTGTAGAGAGCAAGGCGAGAGACCTTTGCCGGCGGTTCAATTACCGTGAGATCCGCACACCGATGTTCGAGCACACAGGGCTTTTTGAACGCGGTGTGGGGGAAACAACGGACATCGTGGAAGGTGAAATGTACACGTTCAAGGATAAAGGCGACCGTGATCTGGCGCTGCGTCCGGAAGGAACCGCTGGTGTTGTGCGTGCTTATGTCCAGAACAAGCTGTATGGTGAACCGGATGTCAGCAAGCTGTATTACATCGGACCCATGTTCCGTTATGAACGTCCACAGGCAGGAAGATACCGCCAGTTCCATCAGTTTGGTATTGAAGCCTTTGGAGCGGTGGACCCGGCCATTGATGCGGAAGTTGTATCGCTGGGATACCAATTCTACAAGGATTTAGGATTGAAAGACGTGAAGGTGGAGCTGAATTCCGTAGGGAATGCACCCAGCCGTGCGGCTTACCGCGAGAAGCTGCTGAACTTCTTGCGGCCGATGCGGGATACCCTGTGCAGTGATTGTCAGCGCCGGATGGAACGTAATCCGCTGCGTGTGCTGGACTGCAAGGTGGACCAGGATAAATTCGGCGGCGCACCATCCATTCTCGATAGTCTGGATGAGGAATGCACTACACATTTTGAACAGGTCAAAGCACATCTGGATGTTATGGGTGTCGAATACAGTATTAATCCACGTCTTGTACGCGGTCTCGATTATTACACGCATACCGCGTTTGAATATAAAGCAGCAGGTATCGGCTCTATTGATACTGTTGGTGGTGGGGGACGTTACAACGGTCTGGTGGAAGAAATCGGCGGGCCGGATCAGCCGGGCATCGGCTTCGGAATCGGACTCGAGCGCATTCTGCTGATCCTGGAGAATCAGGGTGTAGAACTGGAGCAGGCCAAGCCGCTGGATGTGTATTTTGTCGCACTTGGCGAAGCAGCCGATATGGAGATTACGAAGCAGTTGTTCACGCTGCGAAGCCTTGGATTCTCTGCGGAACGGGATTATCTTGGACGCAAGATGAAGGCGCAGATGAAATCGGCAGACCGTTTGAATGCACGCTATACAGCGATTCTTGGCGAAGATGAGCTGAACAATGGCGTCATTGCCCTGAAATCGATGGCAACAGGTGAACAGCGGACAGTCAAGCTGGAAGACCTGGCAGCGTCGCTGGAGTAGGATTTGTAAGGAATGGACGAGCACACCAAAATACGTATTTTAACCATAAAGGGGCAGGATAAATTATGAGTAGAAGTCATAACTGTGGACAGCTGACACTAAGTAACATTGGCGAGACGGTAACACTGAACGGCTGGGTGCAGACCCGCCGGGATTTGGGGGGCGTCCTGTTTATCGACCTGCGCGACCGCAGCGGGATTGTGCAAATCGTGTTCAACCCGGACTATTCCGGTGAAGCGCTGCAGACTGCTGACAAGGTTCGCAGTGAATATGTGCTGTCTGTTACGGGTAAGGTTGTTAAAAGAGATGAAGAAACCATTAACCGTAATCTGCCTACCGGCGAGATTGAAGTACAGATTACAGAAATCGAAGTGCTGAATGCAGCCAAGACGCCTCCATTTTTCATTGAAGATGGGGTTGAAGTCGATGAGTCCCTGCGTATGAAATACCGTTACCTGGACCTGCGCCGTCCGGAGATGTATAAGACCCTGCTGCTCCGTTCGAAAGCGGCCAAGATCTTCCGCGACTTCCTGGACAACGAAGGTTTTATCGATATCGAAACGCCGATCCTGACCAAAAGCTCTCCGGAAGGCGCACGTGATTATCTGGTGCCGAGCCGGGTTCATGACGGTGAATTCTTCGCGCTTCCGCAGTCACCGCAAATCTACAAGCAGCTGTTGATGGTTGGCGGTATTGAACGTTATTACCAGATGGCCCGCTGCTTCCGTGATGAGGATCTTCGGGCTGACCGCCAGCCGGAATTCACCCAGTTCGACATCGAGACTTCGTTCATGCCTCAGGACGAGCTGCTTTCTTTGATGGAATCGCTGATGCAGCGTCTCCTGAAAGAAACGATTGGGGTTGAAGTCTCTACCCCGTTCCAGCGTCTGACATATGCAGAAGCTATGGGCAAATATGGCTCAGATAAACCGGACCTGCGTTTTGGTCTTGAACTGGTAGAAATGAACGATATCGTGGCTGCCAGCGGTGTGAAAGTGTTCGCCTCTGTGATTGAAAAAGGCGGAGAAGTGAAATGTCTTAATGCCAAAGGCTGCGGTACGTGGACCCGTAAGGAAATCGATGATCTGGGACCTTATGCAGCACGTTACGGCGCGAAAGGGCTGGCTTGGATTCAAGTGAAAGACGGCGAATTCAAAGGCCCTATCGTTAAGTTCTTCACAGAAGAAGAGATTGCTGCGGTGAAGGAGCGCACAGGCGCTGAAGAAGGCGACCTGCTGCTCTTCTCTGCTGATAATAAGAAGGTTGTGGCAGATGTACTTGGGGCGCTGCGCCTGAAGATCGGCCGCCAGCTGGGCTTGATCGATGACAGTGTATTCAAATTTGCCTGGGTAACTGAATTCCCGCTTCTCGGCTATGATGAAGACCAAAAGCGTTATGTAGCAGAACATCACCCGTTCACCCGTCCTATGGACGAAGACCTGCATCTGTTCGATACCGATCCTGGAGCTATCCGCGCACAGGCCTACGATATTGTACTTAACGGCTATGAAGTCGGAGGCGGCTCGCAGCGTATATACAAGCGTGATGTGCAGGAGAAAATGTTCGATGCCCTGGGCTTTACTCCAGAAGTTGCCTATGAGAAATTTGGTTACCTGATGGACGCCTTTGAATATGGTACACCTCCGCATGGCGGAATCGCGTTTGGGTTCGACCGTCTGATTATGCTGCTGGCCGGACGTACCAATCTGCGTGAAACAATTGCCTTCCCAAAAACAGCGAGTGCAACAGATCTGCTGATGGATGCTCCTTCACCGGTAGATGCTATTCAATTGGAACAGCTGCACATCAGGCTGGCCCCTAAGCCAGACAAAGAAAAGAAATAAATCATTTTAAGATTCAGAATGCTATGCTCACAAAACTTAAGCCTATGCTTTCGAAGTGAGTTTTGTATGAAGTCAATCTGAATGCTATGCTCACAAAACTTTTAGGAGGCTGTACGTTATGCTGCATCAGTTCTCACGTACGGAGCTGGCTATTGGACCGGAAGGTCTGGAGATCATGAAAAACAGCACAGTGGCAGTACTCGGGATCGGCGGTGTAGGAGCCATGGCGGTTGAAGCCCTGGCCCGTACCGGGATCGGCCGGATTATCCTGATCGACAAGGATACGGTGGATATCACGAATATCAACCGCCAGATCCATGCACTGACTACAACTGTTGGCCAGAACAAAACGGATCTGATGGTGGAGCGCATCAAGCTGATCAATCCGGAATGCGAAGCGATCGCGCTGAACATGTTCTATACGGAGGAAACGTATGAGGAGCTGTTCAAGTACAAGCTGGATTTCGTAATTGATGCATCCGATACCATTATCTACAAAATCCATATCATCAAGGAATGTCTGGCCCGGGGAATCCCTATGATATCGAGCATGGGCGCAGCCAATAAGATGGATCCAACCCGCTTTCAGGTGGCTGACATTTCCAAGACCAGTATGGATCCAATTGCCCGTGTCATCCGGCAGAAGTTGCGCAAGGAAGGCATCAAGAAAGGCGTTAAGGTTGTGTTCTCAACGGAAGAACCGATGAAGCCGCGTGAGGATGTTACAGAACAGATTGTGCCAGCCAATGCGCCTGACCGGCGCAAGGCTCAACAACCCCCGGCCAGCAATTCTTTTGTGCCGCCGGTCGTTGGTCTCATTATGGTTAGTGTCACCGTACACGACCTGCTGGAGGCAGGCGGGATCACGGTATAGTTGAAGTATTGAATGAATGAAGGATTGAACAAAGGGCGTACAGCCGCCATCCGGCTGTTTACGCCCTTTTATTGCGGTTTATGTATGCTACAGGGACTGATTGGGATTTAATTATTAGTGGAGGTTTTTGCATGAAATCGAAGGTTTGGCGAAATAGTGTAGGCCTGGAGCCGGGCGACAACTGGAAAAGGGAACTCTCGGCAGGCATCCTGTCCTATTTTGCTTCTGTATATATTGTGATGGTCAATGCGGCAATTCTGCATGATGCGGGGATGCCGCTGCGGGCGGGAATGGTGGCTACACTGCTGACGGCAGTTGCTGGCTGTCTCCTGATGGCTTTTGGCGGCAAAACGCCGATTATTGTGGTGCCGGGTATGGGCATCAATGCATTTTTCACCTATACGCTGGTGCACTCCATGAAGCTGGACTGGCGTGAAGCGCTTGCTGTAGTAGTCGTAACAGGAGTACTGTTCGCCGTGGTGGCATTTACCTCACTGTACCGGATATTAAGCGATGCGATTCCCCATAATCTGCAGCATGCAATCACAGTGGGGATCGGACTTTTTCTGACCTTTATCGGTCTTCAAAAAAGCGGCATCGTCATCGCTCACCGCACGACTTTTGTCGCCATAGGGCATTTCAGTGATCCTGCTGTCATCACCTCCAGTATGACGCTCATTCTTGCACTGGTTCTGTTTATCCGCGGAACAAGGGGCGGGCTGCTGATTAGTATGCTGGCAGGCACGGGGCTGGCTTATGTGCTGGGGGCGGCGCATGCACCGGAGATGACAGATTCAGGGCATATATTCGCTGGATATGGTGATGTGTTTGCCGGTATGGACTGGAGCCGGGGGATCAGTCTGGTCTTCTGGATCGCTGTATTCTTGCTGCTGTTGATTGTTGTCTTTGAAAATATCGGCCTCATCTCGTCCCAGACCCTGATGGCAGGCCGCCCGGAGCGCTTCAAAAGCAGCCTCCGTGCGCTGTCCATCGCCAATATCGCTGCCGGCCTGTTCGGCAGCAGCCCCGTGGTCGCGGCTGCTGAATCTACTGCCGGGATCGCCGCAGGCGGCCGCTCTGGCCTGACCTCGCTTGTCACCGGCATCCTGTTCAGTGCCACGTTCCTGTTCATTCCGCTGCTGGCATACGTCCCGGACAGCGCTATTGCACCGATTCTGATTGTTATCGGCGGTCTGATGGTGCAGAGCGTGCGCGAGATGGACCTCAGTGACTTGACCGAGCTGTTCCCCGCATTCCTGGTTATGGTGATGATTCCGTTCACCTACAGCATCGTGGATGGCATGGCCTTTGGCTTCATCACTTACCCGATTGTGAAGCTGGCAACGGGCAAAGGCAAAGATGTTCCACCAGCGCTGTATGGTATCGCCGGTTTGTTTGTTGCCAACTTTGTGCTGCATGCTTTTATGGGATAGTCAGTTTCCGGCAGAACGGAAGCCGCTTCTGCTTGGTTTAATAGGGATGGTATTCCAGAATCTGTTGTGATATGATGAATATCCTTTTTGTGTGAGTATAGCCAGTCTTGCACGGGGCAAATCAGGGTGTGCGCTTGCGGAAGCAGGTGTATGCCCGTATAACTTTTAGGAGGTAACTGAAATTGGAGGACAACTTTCAAAGTGCCTATCAAGAGGAAGAAGACAGGCTGAACAACGCGCTTACGGAGATTGACACAGTTCTTGAGAGACTGCGCGGCATTCCGGTGTACACAGGGCATGAGTATACGGAGCAGGTGCTGGAGGACTCAAGGGAGCAGCGGCGTAAAGATCTTGCCAAGCTGCGGCAGGAGCCTTATTTCGGACGGCTTGATTTTCAGGGCAAGGATGAGGATGAACGCAAGGCGCTCTATATCGGCAAAATCGGTGTAGACCGGGAACAGGTAAGCGACCGTCCGCTGGTAATCGACTGGCGCGCTCCGGTAGCGAGCCTGTTCTATTCGTTTACCGGCGGGACAGAACCAGCTTCCTATGAAGCGCCGGAGGGGCTGATCGAAGGGCTAGTGTATCTGAAGCGGAACGTAGTGATCCGCAAGCAGATTCTGGAGCGGGTGGCGGATACCTATAATCGAGACAGCGACGCTCCGGCCGTGTCGGATGAATTTCTGGTCTACCGTCTGGGCGAGAACAAGGACAACCGGCTCCGGGACATTGTATCTACTATTCAGGAGGAGCAGGACAAGATCATCCGGGCGGCCAAGAACACTGCGCTGATTATCCAGGGCGTGGCGGGCAGCGGAAAAACTACTGTCGCCCTGCACCGGCTGGCGTTCCTGTTATATCAATACAAGGATCAGGTATCTGCTGAGAAAATGATTATTTTCGCACCGAACCGGATGTTTCTGGATTATATTTCGGACGTGCTTCCAGAGCTTGGCGTCGGTAATATTGCCCAGAGTACGTTCCCCGACTGGGCTGCAGAGGTGCTGGGGGTTGAGCTGCCCGAGCAGAATGCTGCAGATACTATGAATCTTTGGTTTGAACGCGAAGGCGGGATGCCCGAGATTACAGAAGAGACACCGGGCCGATTCAAAGGGTCCACAGCATTGATGGGAATTATTGAGTCAGCCATAGGCCTCCTGGAGAACGGGGCGGTTCCTGAAGGTGACTTCAGTCCGTGGGAAGGCTCGGTGCTGAAGCGGTCCATGATTATGCGCTGGCATAATGAGGAATACGCCCCGTATCCGCCGGCTAAGCGCAAGGAACGGGTGATGGCGCGGATTCACCGCTGGATTGAAATGGAGCTGAAGAAGAGTCCCTCCGCTGCGGCAATGAAGGACCGCAAGAAGAAAAGCGCGGCGCGAGAGAAGGCCTACAGCGCAAAATGGCCGAAATATGATCCGCTGATGATCTACAAGCAGATCTTCCGCGCAGTAAAAGTCCCTGAGGATTGGCCAACAGCAGCGCCGGACAGAATTCCGCAGGGTGTGCTGAAGCAGACGGTCAAAGACCTCAAAAAAGGTATTTTGCATGAAGAGGATCTGCCGCCGCTGCTATACATTCATTATTTGCTGAACGGCAATGAAGGCAGCAGCCGCTTTGACCATATTGTTATTGATGAAGCACAGGATTTCTCACCTTTTCAGATTGCAGTGCTGGATTTGTATGTGAAAGGGCATTCCTTTACCATTCTGGGTGATCTGTCTCAAGGGATTCATGCTTATAAAGGCGTGCATGCCTGGGAAGAAATGCAGATTCTGTTTGACCCTGACCACACGGCTTACCATGCGCTGACGCGCAGTTACCGCTCAACCATGGAGATTATCGAATTCGCCAACGGCATTCTGTCTGCCGGAGTCGGCAGCAGCCTGTTGGCTGTACCTGTCTTCCGCAGCGGGAATCCCGTACGCCTGATTCCTTACACAGGACCGTTGCCTGAGCCAGCAGTAGGCGGGGACAGTCGTGTTAAGGCCGTTAGCAAGGCTCTGGCCTCGCTCTCCGGCCGGGAATACCGGACAGTAGCCGTATTGACCCGCAGCCTGCGGGAAGCCGAAGAGCTGTACACGGAGCTTGCCGGTTCGTTCGATGATATTCATCTGATCGACGGCAGCATGAACGAATATAAAGGGGGACTGTCAGTACTTCCAGTCTACCTGTCTAAAGGGCTGGAGTTCGACGCTGTAATTCTCGCCGATGCCGATTCGGACCATTACGGTGACGCCGCTTGGGATGCGAAGCTGATGTATGTAGGATGTACACGTGCTCTCCATGAGCTGTGGATACTGCACAGCGGCAATCTTCCGTCTTATCTTCAGAATGGGGATGGGACTACCCTAGGGTGGCCGGAATAAGTTATCTCGTAATCTCACCCTTCCGTACTGGTGAAGAACGATTATAACTATTCTTGAACTTGTAACGGGGGCTTCCCTGTGGCTTAATAATAAGTGTCCGGCCGGGCAAGATTACTTCTGGAAGGAGGCTGATTGCAATGATTTCAGAATACGAGGTGGTTTCCGTCTAGTACGGAAACCTGTATATGAGGAGGCCGCGAGGCCTCCTTATCATTTATGAACAGTATCATCACATTGAATGTAGACGCTAACCACAGGGTTTTATATAATGAAATTACGTTTTTACCAAATTTGAGGAGAAGAAAGGAGGCAGGTGACATGAAGCTGATGAACAGCGCAGTGATCGGACATAAGGGAACACACCTGTTGAAGGAGGAAATGTTACGTGAGTTATGTAAATGGAAAGGATGTGCTCCCCCCAGGCCTGCTGGAAGAGCTTCAGGGATACATCCAGGGTGAACTGCTCTACATCCCGAAGAAAACGGAAGAGCGGGTAAGATGGGGCGAGAACAGCGGTACCAGGCAAGAGATTGCCAGCCGCAACGAGGAGATTTTCTGCAGTCACAGCAGCGGCTGCTCGGTGAACGAGCTGCAGAAGAGATACCACTTGTCTGAAGAAAGCATCCGCAAGATTATATCAAAAACACGACTGGCGATGAACCGCTAGCCTGAATTTTGAACGAAGAGCATGGCACCCGCCAGGATGGCGAGGTCATGCTCTTTTTATATGGAGATCAAGAAAGGTACAGCTCAAGTGCCGGGTTCTTGATTGCGGGCGCTGTGTGGTATGATAGAGAGCGGAAATGCTATACAACTCCTAAAGATTACAGCAAGGAAGTGGAATTATGGATTTATTTTCTTTCGGTGAGGAACCCGCGGGCGGACGTCTGCTTGCAGACCGGATGCGACCGGGGAATCTCGATGAATATATTGGCCAGGAGCATATTGTGGGACCGGGCAAGCTGCTGCGCCGTGCAATTGAAGCCGACCAGGTATCTTCCATTCTGCTCTATGGCCCTCCCGGCTGCGGCAAGACGACCTTAGCCCATATCATTTCCCATCATACGCAGGGAGAATTTGTACGTCTGAATGCGGTGGAGGCATCGGTTAAAGATGTGCGTGAGGTCATTGAGCGTGCCCAGAGCAATAAATCACTGTACGGCTCGAAGACGATATTGTTCCTGGACGAGGTTCACCGTTTCAACAGTTCCCGCCAGGATGCCCTGCTTCCCGCTGTGGAGAAGGGGACGATTACTTTTATCGGCGCGACTACCGAGAATCCATTCCATTATGTAAACGGGGCGCTTCTGAGCCGCTCCACGCTATTTCAACTTGAATCACTGACCAGTGAGCATAGCTTGATTGCCATGCGCAGAGCACTGGCTGATGAGAAGCGGGGACTTGGATTCATGCAGCTGCAGGCAGATGAAGAAGCGCTGCAGCATATTGCTGATATGGCGAACGGCGATATTCGGCGCGCACTGAACGCGCTGGAGCTGGCTGCCATGACCACTGCGCCGGAGTCGGACGGCAGCGTCCATATTACGCTTGCGGTAGCGGGGGAATCGATCCGCCGCCCGATTGTCAAAGCCGATGAATCGACGCAGTATGATATCCTGTCGGCTTTTCATAAGAGCATCCGCGGCTCCAGTGACGCCGCCCTATTCTGGTTCCTCTACGCCGTGGAGAAGCTTGGTATGGACCCAATGACATTCATCCGCCGCCTGATTGCAGCCAGCAGCGAGGATATTGGCTTAGCTAATCCGCAGGCGATGGTACAAGCGGTCAGTGCCCTGGAGGCTTACCGCAACAACGGCTGGCCGGAGGCCAGGCTGAACATCGCCCAAGCGATTCTGTTCGCAGTAGAGAGTCCGAAGTCGAACGCCGTCGTGATGGCGATTTCGAATGCGCTGAATAGCATTGAGGAACTGAAATCCGCCGAAGTGCCGCTCCATCTGAGGGATACGCACTACAAGGGCTCATCGGCGCTAGGCCATGAGGGATACCAGTATCCGCATAATTTTCCCGGCCATTATGTGAAGCAGGAATATTTGCCGAAGGCAATTGCCCGGAGGGTCTTCTATCAGGCTACGGAGCAGGGAAATGAAGCGAAGATCCGCCATAATCAAGGATTGCGGCGCGGGCAGTAACATAGATCAAGCATTGGGGAATAGTGGAACAAATCCGTTCTTTTACGACATGAGGCAGCATGGCCTCCCGTGAGAGGACGGTTTTTTTTTTTGAAATAGAAGAATTTATCTGCTCACACTAGAGTTTTAGGACGAAATAGCCTTTTTCACTTGGGGGAATTTCAGGATAGCCTAAACAACGCGCGTTAAATATGATCAAAATGGAAATTATTTTACAAATAATACTGTTTTCTTAGGTTTTTTTAATGTAAATATATAGAATTAAATCCCTGTATATGGTATATGTGTATATGGGACGAGTATTCCTGACATCAGTATGGGAGGTGGATGCTAAATTTGGCGAATGAACAGAATTAAAGTCTGGACACTGGGGCGGTATTGATTCGTGATGCAAGGGATCGAACAGGCATGTAAGAAGGAGAAGGGAGCTGGGCTTGAATGAATTATAAGAAGCGGAAGCAAGGCCTAATCTTATCTTTAAGTGTAGTGCTGGCAGGCACATTGGTCTCAGGTACAGTAATTCACCCGTCAGTCAGCAAAGCGGAGGGAAGTGGATTCAATTATGCAGAGGCACTGCAGAAATCGATCTATTTCTATGAAGCTCAGCGATCCGGAGACCTGCCGGATAACAACCGTGTGGAATGGAGAGGCGATTCAGGGCTGCAGGACGGAGCGGATGTTGGTCACGATCTGACCGGAGGCTGGTATGATGCTGGGGACCATGTGAAATTTGGGTTTCCTATGGCATATACAGCCACGATGCTGGCATGGTCAGTCTATGAGTACAAAGATGGATATGTTCAATCCGGCCAGCTGGATGAGATCCTCGACAACATCCGCTGGGCAACAGATTATTTTGTGAAAGCGCATACTGCTCCTAATGAGCTGTGGGGACAGGTCGGAAATGGTACTGCGGATCACAATTGGTGGGGGCCGGCGGAGGTTATGCCTATGGCGCGTCCGTCGTACAAGATTGATGCTGCCCATCCCGGCTCTGATCTGGCGGCGGAGACTGCTGCAGCCCTAGCATCGGCGTCGATTATTTTCAGGGACTCTGATCCGGCATATGCGGACAAGCTTCTGCTGCACGCGAAGCAGCTGTACAATTTTGCCGATACGTACCGTGGGGCTTACTCAGATACTATCACTGACGCTAAGCAGTATTACAATTCCTGGAGCGGTTATGAAGACGAATTAAGCTGGGGCGGAGTCTGGCTCTATATGGCGACTGGTGAACAGAATTATCTGGATAAAGCCGTAGCCGCCAGCAAATTGTGGGGCACTAATCAAGCCGGGCAATGGGGTTATCAGTGGACCCAGTCCTGGGATGACAAGCATTATGGTGCACAGCTCCTGCTGTCGCGTATTACAGGCGATCCCAAATTTATTCAATCTACTGAACGGAATATGCAGTTTTGGACAACCGGGGTGAACGGGACAACCGACCGTGTGGCCTATACTCCGGGGGGACTTGCGCATCTGGACCAGTGGGGGGCACTGCGGTATGCAGCGAATCAGGCGTTTCTGGCTTTTGTCTATGCGGACTGGGTAACCGATCCAGTGAAGCAAAATACAGCCCGGACGTTTGCTGAGCGTCAGATTACCTATATGCTAGGAGATAATCCCCGTAACAGCAGCTATGTCATTGGCTTCGGCAATAATGCACCACAGCATCCGCATCACCGGACCTCACACGGCTCCTGGAGCGACAGCCAGACAACCCCAGTCAACCACCGTCATGTTCTGTATGGTGCCCTGGTTGGTGGACCTTCCAAGACCGATAGCTATACGGATGCAATCAGCGATTATGTCTCGAATGAAGTTGCAACCGATTACAATTCAGCCTTTACAGGCTCTTTAGCCAAAATGATGCTCCTGCACGGGCAGGGTCAGAAGCCGCTTCCTAACTTCCCTCCGGCTGAAACTCGGGAGGATGAAATGTTCACCGAGACTTCGGTGAATGCGAGCGGCAGCAATTTTGTGGAAATCCGGGCGCTGATTAATAACCGTTCCGGCTGGCCGGCACATTCCAGCAGCCAGATGTCATTTAATTACTATGTAGATCTTAGTGAAGCTGTAGCTGCGGGGTACGGGCCGGAGGATATTACGGTCAAAGCAGGAGGCTACAATCAGGGCGGGACTGTCTCACAACTGCTCCCGTTTGACGCAGCGAATCATATTTATTACACGAAAATTGATTTCACCGGCACTCCCGTTTATCCTGGCGGGCAATCGGCCTACCACAAGGAGATCCAGTTCCGGATTAGTGCTCCACTGAACACCACTTTCTGGGATAACACGAATGATTTCTCCTTCCGTGGTGTGTCTTCGAGCGCATCCGCTCCTGTGAAGAATCCGTATATTCCGGTGTTCGATGCAGGTGTTAAGGTATATGGAGAACTGCCGACTGGCGCCAACCCCGGGGAACCGCAGGTTCCGGGCCGTCCAACCGGACTACAGGCAGCGGCAGGGAATGCCAGCGCAGCGTTGACCTGGAATGCGGTTAGCGGCGCAGCAAAATACACGATCAAACGTGCGCTCGTCAGCGGAGGACCTTATACGGTTATTGGGACGGTGACAGGAACAGCCTACAATGACAGCGGGCTGGTGAACGGTGTGGACTATTATTATGTTGTAACCGCTTCAAATGGAGTAGGGGAGGGTACGGCTTCCGCTCAGGCCACTGCCCGGCCGCATGAGACCCCCGCGCCTTCCATCGGAGATTTGCGGGTACAATACCGCACCAATGATACGAGTCCCGGTGACTCACAGATCCGCAGCCAGTTCCGGATTGTGAATACGGGAACCACGGCGGTGGCACTTAGCGGACTGAAGCTTCGTTATTATTACACCGTGGATGGAGATAAGCCGCAGGAATTTCACTGTGACTATGCTGTTGTTGGCAGCGGGAATCTAAGCGGCAGCTTTGTGAAGCTGACTGCACCTGCTGCACTGGCGGATTCATATGTGGAGATTTCTTTTGCCGCTGGGGCCGGAAGTCTTGCTCCAGGTGCAGATACTGGCGAAATCCAGGTGCGCTTCAACAAAACAGATTGGACTGCCTACAATGAAAACAATGATTATTCCTACAACGGAACCCAGCAGAGCTTCGCAGATTGGGATAAAGTCACACTGTACCGTGAAGGCAAATTGGTATGGGGATTGGAACCATAAAATGATCCAGAGAGGGAGCATGCCAAATGATTAAGCTAAGTTCAATCAAGAAACCTATTTCCTTGGCCATGGCTGCAGTCCTGATTCTCACCCTTATGACCGGTACCTTTAATTTCAGACCTGCAACAGCAAGGGCAGCTTCGGTGGAACAGACACGGTTCTTGCAGCTTTACGCTCAGTTGAAAAACCCGGCAAGCGGTTATTTCTCGGCTGAAGGTATACCGTATCATTCGGTAGAGACCCTACTCAGCGAGGCGCCCAATTACGGGCATATGACCACCTCAGAAGCATATAGCTACTGGATGTGGCTTGAAGTATTGTATGGCTATCATACGGGGGACTGGAGCAAGCTGGAGACGGCCTGGGACAACATGGAGAAATACATCATACCTGTTAATGAAGGGGATGGTGTACAGGAACAGCCGACCATGAGCAACTATAATCCAAACAGTCCGGCAACCTATGCCTCCGAGTTCGCGCAGCCCGATCAATATCCGAGCCCGCTGAACGGAAAGTATACACCGGGTAAAGATCCGCTGGATACCGAACTGAAGTCTACCTATGGCAACAATCAGACCTACCTGATGCACTGGCTTGTGGACGTGGACAACTGGTATGGCTTCGGCAATTTATTGAATCCTTCTCATAAGGCCGCTTACGTGAATACTTTTCAGCGGGGCGAGCAGGAATCCGTATGGGAGGCTGTCCCGCATCCATCCCAGGACGACAAATCATTCGGGAAAGCGAATGAAGGCTTCATGAGCCTGTTCACCAAAGAAAGCAGTGTTCCTTCAGCGCAGTGGCGGTACACCGATGCTACCGACGCTGATGCACGTGCAGTGCAGGCTATGTACTGGGCAAAAGAGCTCGGTTATAACAATTCGGTGTATTTGAATAAAGCCAAGAAAATGGGCGACTACCTGCGCTACGGTATGTACGACAAGTATTTTCAAAAAATCGGCAGTGCTGCGGACGGTACGCCTGAAGCCGGAACCGGCAAGGATGCGAACCTTTATTTGCTGGCCTGGTACACTGCATGGGGCGGTGGCCTTGGCGCTAACGGGAACTGGGCGTGGAGAATTGGCTCCAGTCATACGCATCAAGGTTATCAGAACGTAGTTACTGCGTATGCCCTTTCTGATCCGGCCGGCGGCCTGGTCCCGGCTTCAGCAACGGCGGGACAGGATTGGAGTAAATCGCTGACCCGCCAGCTGGAATTCTACAATTGGCTGCAGTCATCCGAAGGGGCAATAGCAGGTGGAGCCACTAACAGTTATAAAGGCTCCTACAGCGCTTATCCGGCAGGCACGAGCACATTTTATGGCCTGGCCTATGACGAAGCTCCTGTATACCATGATCCTCCGTCCAACGATTGGTTCGGTATGCAGACATGGAGTGTAGAGCGCGTAGCGGAGCTGTATTACATTCTGGCTTCCAGCGGAGATACCACTTCGGCTAATTTCCAAATGGCCAAACGCGTTGTAGAGAACTGGATCGACTGGTCCACTGATTATGCTTTTGCCGGCAGCCGTCCTGTGACAGATTCAGAGGGTTATTATCTGAACAAACAAGGACAACGGATTCTGGGCGGAGCTGACCCGCAAGTGGCTACCGTATCCGCACCCGGCGAGTTCTGGATTCCCGGCAATGTAGAGTGGCAGGGTCAGCCGAATACCTGGAACGGATTCAGTAATTTCAGCGGCAACAGCAACTTGAAGGCGGTTACCAAGAATCCAGGTCAGGATACCGGCGTGCTGGGCAGCTACATCAAAGCACTTACATTCTTTGCGGCTGGCAATAAGGCTGAGCATGGAGCCTATACCGCGCTCGGCGGGACAGCCTCACAATTGGCCAAATCACTGCTCGATACTGCCTGGGGTTATAATGACGGGGTCGGTATCACAACAGTAGAAAAACGGGGGGATTATTCCCGTTATTTCACCAAAGAAGTATATTTTCCTGCGGGCTGGACGGGTACTTTTGGACAGGGAAATACAATTCCGGGTAGTTCTACCGTAGCCTCTGATCCTGCCAAAGGCGGAAATGGAGTATACGCAAGCTATACGGATGTACTTCCGGCTATCAAAAATGATCCTAAATGGAGCTATTTGCAGGCGAAATATAACAGCTCCTACAATCCGTTAACCAAGACCTGGGACAAT
This sequence comes from Paenibacillus sp. LS-5, assembly GCF_056121505.1. Lineage (NCBI taxonomy): Bacteria > Bacillati > Bacillota > Bacilli > Caryophanales > Paenibacillaceae > Paenibacillus > Paenibacillus sp. LS-5. The sequence goes on from NZ_JBWAVA010000002.1 coordinate 44,200, forward strand.
GGAGCTCCTGAGTTCACCTATCACCGGTTCTGGTCACAAGTGGATATGGCCACAGCTTATGCTGAATATGACCGTCTGATCAACAAGAGTACTGTAGAACCTGCTGCACCAAAGGCCCCATCCAAACCGGCGGCAACAGCAGGCGACAAACAGGTAGCGCTTAGCTGGAATAAGGTAACGGGTGCAGACAGCTACACGGTTAAGCGGTCAACCACGAGCGGCGGACCCTACACTAACCTCGGTGTTGTCACTCAGGCCACCTACAAAGATATGAACGTGCTTAATGGTACAACCTACTATTATGTGGTGAGCGCTGCTAATCAAGTTGGGACCAGTCCGGATTCTCCGGAAGTCTCCGCCACACCAGTAGCTGTACCTGTACCTACTGTGGGTGATTTGGTGGTACAATACCGCACAACGGATACGAACTCCGGTGACGCACAGTTCCGTCCGCAATTGCGGATTATCAATAACGGAACTAAAGCAGTAGATCTCAGCACACTCAAGCTGCGTTACTATTACACGATTGACGGGGAAAAAGCACAGCAGTTCAATGTGGATTATGCCACATTGGGCAACAGCAATGTGCAGGGCAGTTTTGTGAAGCTCGTTCCTGCTGTAGCCGGAGCGGATTATTACGTTGAGATCTCGTTCAGTTCGGCAGCAGGCAGCCTGGCTCCCGGTGCGAACACCGGAGAGATTCAGCTGCGGATCAACAAAACGGACTGGAGCAATTACAATGAGACCGGGGATTATTCTTACGATCCAACTAAGACAGTCTTTACCGACTGGAACCGGGTGCCTCTGTATATGAATGGCGTATTAGTATGGGGGCTACAGCCATAATTCCACTGGAATCTGGATAGAGGAATGAAGATTTTGAACATTTCCACGTAAAATCATACAAAAGAACCTTCAACCCACTGCCCAGTGGTCTTGAAGGTTCTTTTGCATACGGCTATATCTTAAAATGCGGAGAAGTTACACCTGCGTCTGCGGCACGACCTTCTCGGCAGCCTCGATAATTCCACCGCCCAGGCAGTGCTCGCCAAGGTAGAATACAACCGCCTGACCTGGTGTAATCGCCTTCTGCGGCACATCAAAGGCTACATGTACTGTACCGTCTTCCCGGGCAGTCAAGGTAACACCCTGATCAGGCTGGCGGTAGCGGAACTTCGCAGTACACTTCACCGGAGTAGCTCCGAGTGTACCTGCTTCGATCCAGTTCACACCGGAGGCGATCAGACCTGTCGAGTACAGACTGTGGTGCTTGTCTCCTTGAACCACATATAGAATGTTACGTTCCAGATCCTTCTCGGCGACGAACCAAGGTTCCCCCGTACCAGAGCCTCCGATACCCAGACCCTGGCGCTGGCCCAGCGTATAGTACATAAGGCCATCATGCCGGCCTTTGACCGCTCCGGTGGCGATGTCCACCATGTCACCCGATTGGGCAGGCAGGTACTGGCTGAGGAATTCGCGGAAGTTGCGTTCCCCGATGAAGCAGACGCCGGTGCTGTCTTTCTTCTTCGCGGTATAGAGTCCGGCTTCTTCGGCAATCCGGCGCACCTCAGGCTTTGGCAGATGTCCGATCGGGAACATGGCCTTAGAGAGCTGGTATTGATTGAGCGCATTCAGGAAATAGGTCTGATCCTTGTTGTTATCCACCCCGCGCAGCAGTTTGAAGACACCGTCTTCTTCAATGACCCGTGCATAGTGGCCTGTGGCCACATAATCCGCGCCAAGCTGAAGTGCTTTATTAAGGAATTCTCCGAATTTGATCTCCCGGTTGCACATCACATCCGGATTCGGTGTCCGGCCGGCCTTATATTCATCGAGGAAATAGGAAAAAACTTTATCAAAGTATTCCTTCTCGAAATTAACGGTATAGTAAGGGATATCAATCTGCTCACATACGCGGCGGACATCCTCAGCGTCGGTCTCGGCTGTACATACGCCGAATTCGTCGGTATCGTCCCAGTTCTTCATGAAGATGCCGATGACGTCATAGCCCTGCTGCTTGAGCAGAAGCGCCGTAACAGAGGAATCGACTCCTCCAGACATGCCGACAACGACACGCGTATCCTGATTTGCCTTTGTCATCGAAATCACCATTTTCTATGCAAAAAATACCGGTGAGCTGACCCGGTTCATTGTGTATTATAGCATACCTGTCTAACTTAGACAGCATTTGCTGACTGCAGTTTGTAGCGGATGTGACGGAATATTTGACAATTTGTCCACCAGTGGCGAACATAATTACAAAAAATTACGGTTTTCGCTCCAAATGTGTCCAAGGATATGATAACATAAGCTGAGAGCAAACATCGGAATACGTTGATATGACATTTCTCATGTGATGCAACGATTAGACTTACTCACGCCAGCAACTAAACCGAAAGAGGTGCACCTTTGAAAATATCGACAAAAGGACGCTATGGATTAACAATTATGATGGAGCTTGCCCTGAAATTTGGCGAAGGTCCTACATCACTTAAGAGCATCGCCGAGAAGAACGGGCTATCCGAGCATTATCTGGAACAGCTGATCGCTCCACTTCGTAACGCCGGCCTGGTGAAGAGTATTCGTGGAGCCTACGGCGGATATATTTTATCCCGTGAATCCAGCACCATTACTGCAGGAGACATCATTCGCGTACTGGAAGGACCTATTTCACCTGTGGATTTCACAGAAGAGGATGACCCGGCGAAGCGGGACCTTTGGCTGCGCATCCGCGACAGCATTGCTGATGTACTGGATTCCACAACCTTGTCCGATCTGATCAACTTTAAAGAAGAAAGTCATGCAGACAATTATATGTTTTACATCTGAACCTCTCCAACCCAAGGTTACACTCAAAGCCCCTTCCCGGGGGCTTTTTTTATTTCCTCACCGTCCGCTTCTGCAAGCAGCAGGTTTGTTATATACCCATAGAGGGTATAATGTACTGAAAACCCAATCCACCCGATCAAGGAGTGCTGCACCTATGAAAAGAATATTCGTATTACTTAGCCTGGTTATGGCCGTTGCTCTTAGCGGCTGCGTGAATGGAAAGAAAACTGCGGAATCGGATGGCGCTACGAACATCAATCAAGTGGCGCATAATGCGGAGATGGAGCATAACGGCTCCGGTGAAGTTCCGGAAGGACTCAAGAAGGCTGAGAAGCCAGCCTTTCCAGTGGGCAGTCAGGTTATTGTCAATGCAGATCACATGCCTGGCATGAAGGGTGCCACAGCGACCGTAGTAGGCGCTTTTGACACCACAGCATATGTGGTTTCTTATACCCCGACTACAGGGGGAGCAAGAGTTACCAACCACAAATGGATCATTCAGGAAGAGATTAAAGATGCGAAGGAGAACCCGTATCCGCAGGGCGCTACTATCACAATTACAGCGGATCATATGAAGGGGATGAAAGGCGCAGAAGGCACTGTGGAATCCTCCGAACAAACGACAGTATATATGATCGACTATACTCCTACAACCGGTGGGGACAAGGTAACTAATCATAAATGGGTTGTAGAAAGTGAGTTGTCAGCAAAATAGTCCGATGTGAGCCGAATCTAACCTGCTGCTTCGTCCACTTCATCAACTAATGCTTTAAAGTCATTGCGTACATTGCCCACCGCCGCTGACACAGGGTACGCCCGCATTTCTTCCGCAGCATAGGGCTGCAATAGCTTCATTAGCTCCGGAACATCATGATTATTGCGGTCAAGCCACTCCGCTTCGGCTTCGCGGCTAAGAATAACGGGCATGCGATCATGGATATCTGCCATCAGACGGTTGGGCTCTGTAGTAATAATGGTGCAGGTGCTCAGCCGCTTCCCGCTGGGATCCATCCATATATCATACAGACCTGCCATGGAAAAAAGCTCACCGCTCTTCATCACGACCCGCATCGGCTGTTTGTTCCCGGGATGCTGTTTCCATTCGTAGAAACCGTCAGCAGGTATGATGCAGCGGCGCGAACTGATAAGGTTGCGGAACGAGGGTCTACTCTGTAGTGTCTCCTGGCGCGCATTCATCATTTTGCTGCCGTGTTTGTCATCCTTTGACCAGGAGGGGACCAGCCCCCAGCGCAGCTCACCGAGCCTGTTCTGCTTGCCGTCATGAATAATCGCAGGAACATTCTGCATGGGGGCTGCGTTGTATTTTGGTGCATAATTGACAATGGAGGCATCCCCAATAAAATAATGGAGCATTAATTCCTCCATGCTTACCATAATGGTATATCTTCCACACATTCTGCAGAGCCTCCCCGGACCTTTGATGTTATGTTAGGGGCTTGTTTACAGTTGTAAAGCCCTCATGCTATGCTCTTTGTATTTCTTAGCATCTATTATAAAGGAAGATGCAGACGATAGCGAAGGAGTGCATCCCATGATTATAGTAAGCTCCTGTCTGGCAGGAATGCAAGTAAGATACAATGGGACAGCTTGTCTGGATGAGACCATTCAGAAGCTGCTGGATAATAATCAGGCGGTTGCCGTCTGCCCGGAGCTTCTTGGAGGGTTCTCCACCCCGAGAGAACCGGCAGAGATTGTTGGCGGAGACGGGGATGCTGTGCTTGATGGAAAGGCTAAGGTCGTTGACCGTCTTGGAAAGGATGTCACCGGAATGTATCTCCAAGGCGCCTATGAGACGCTGGGACAGGCACAGCGGGTGAATGCGTCAATTGTGGTTCTCAAGGAGAACAGTCCTTCCTGCGGCAGCTCCATGATCTACAACGGGTCATTCTCCGGGCGTAAGATTCCCGGACAAGGTGTGACCTCTGCGCTGCTTAGACGCAGTGGCATTGAAGTGATTTCCGAGGAACAGCTCGCCTCCAGATTGGAATCAATCGATTCCCATGAGAAATAAGGTGCTGTGGAATCCGCATAACAATGGTTACAGCATGTTACAATATTGTGTTTATTGACAGGTGGTAAAAGAACAGGTTCAAGAGTATAATCGAATAGTCCTGTATGACAATCCTGAATAACCAGAAGCGGAGAACACGTCATGAAACCGATCTATATGGACCACGCCGCGTCAACCCCGGTTCATCCGGAAGTGGCTAAGGTCATGTATAATATGCTGCTTGAGCAATACGGCAATGCGTCCAGTGTACACACGTATGGACGTTCCGCCAAAAAGATAATCAACGGTGCGCGCGATTCCATCGCGGGCTTTTTAGGCTGTTCGCCGGATGAATGGGTGTTCACAAGCGGCGGCACGGAGAGCGATAATCTCGCCCTGTTTGGGGCTGCTGCGGCCTCTGTACATAAAGGGAAACATATCATTACGACTTCCATTGAGCATCACGCAGTGCTGCATACCTGTGAAGCGCTGGAGAAGCAGGGTTTCACCGTCACTTACCTGCCGGTCGATGCTGCTGGACGTGTATCCGTTACTGACGTAGAAGCCGCCCTGCGCGAAGATACGTCGCTGATCAGTGTAATGTTCGTGAATAATGAGGTAGGAACTGTAGAACCTATACAAGAGATTGGCAGAGTAGCCGCAGAACACGGGATTCTATTTCATGTCGATGCTGTACAAGCTCTCGGCATGCTGCCTATTACTCTCCGCGAGCTTCCTGTGGATTATATGAGCTTCAGTGCTCACAAAATAGGCGGTCCTCAGGGGATTGGCGGGTTGTATGTGCGGCGGGGAGCCCCCTTGCTTCCAAGACAGTATGGTGGACTTCAGGAACGCGGTAGACGGGCCGGAACCGAAAGTCTAGCGAACTCAGCCGGCTTTGCCAAGGCTGTGGAGCTTGCAGTAACCGGGCTGGAGCAGCATAGGGACAAAGCGTTCATGCTGCGGACAACATTGCTGGAGAAGCTGGATCGACGGATCGGGCGAGATAGCTATGTTATTAACGGAGACAGACAGGAATTTATGCCGTCCATACTGAATCTGAGCTTTCCCGGAGTGAGAACCGATGTGCTGCTAATGAACCTTGATATGGAGGGGATTGCTGCTGCGAGCGGTTCGGCCTGCACCTCTGGTTCTCTGGAGATTTCACATGTGCTGCAGGCGATGAGGCTTCCAGAGGAACTTTTGAACTCTGCGATTCGATTTAGCACAGGTTTGGGTAATACTAATGAAGAAATGGAGTACGTGGCCCAAAAAGTTGAAACCATCCTGAATCGGCTGCGTAAGAAGGATTAGGCTCAGGTATAGCCTCGTTGCCGATACAGTGTTTGAGTGCTCTTCAACCCAAAGGGAACTCGTAAGTACACTCAAAGTAAAAGGGGACATCAACAGCCATGAAACTTCAAGAAATGATCGGCTTGGCTGTATACGAGGTTGAAGAAGGTAACGAAATCGGCAAAATTGTCGACGTTATACTCGATTCAAACTGGAATATAACGGGTATTGAACTGGAAAGTAAAACTTTTTTCTCCAGTCATGTGAAAGTTGTGGCATGGGAAGATATCGTCGCTTATGGCGAGGATGCTGTCATGATCCGCAGTAAAGAGTCGATTGTGAAGGCTGACACTGACCATATACCCTATACATTTCTTTTGGGAAAAAATAAATTAAAGGATCTTCAGGTGCTTACGGCATCCGGAACGATCCTCGGACGTGTATCGGATGTTTATTTTGACCAAAAGTTGGGAAACACAATAGTAGCGCTGGAAATCAGTGACGGGTTAGTAACTGATTTGATCGAAGGCCGCAAATGGCTGCCTTGTTCTGATGGAATGTCCATTGGGGAGAATTCCGTACTGGTTCCCGCGATGAGCGAAGAACGGCTTCAAAAAGCCATTAATATTGTTAACGGATAGGTGGAATGTTTGATATGAAGTGTCCAAACTGCAACTCCAAGGATATCGGCAAGATTGGTTCCCACCAGTTCTATTGCTGGGGCTGCTTCATCGAACTGACAGTCAACGGCGAGAAAATGTCGGTGTATCAGGTTGAAGAAGACGGCACGCTAAGCTCGCTTGACGATTTGTTCTCCGGGGAAGAGATAGCTCAGGATTTCCCGCAGATTCATGCGTCTTCTTGATCTCTCTCCTGATTCTTGTTCCAAATGAGTTACATAGATTTGCCGCACCCAATTTTTGAGTGGCTCTTGCAGCCGCCCGGAAATTGGGTTTTTTGCTTTTCTACAAAAGTTGCATCTTTGTTATATGCACTAAGGAATTGGTATGTTCCCTGCCGGAGACGGGCCCTATACTGAAATCGACCAGCGGTAACGCCGGGATTCTACGAGTTCTACATAAGGGGGAATGTTTAGATGTACCGCAGAGGATTATCCAAACTACTGGTTACAGTTATGCTGCTGTCATGGCTTCAGCTTCCGGTAAACACGGGATTGGCCAGAGCAGCGGGGTTAGAAGGGCTGCCCGGATCAGCTGAAAGCACAGATAGCGCTAATGCAGCCGGAACAGCAGCATTTGCCGATATGAATCAGCATTGGGCTGAGGCAGCGGCGGATAGGCTGGCTGCCGCCGGGATTTTGCAGGGCGACGGCCAAGGCCGATTTGAACCGGGACGCGCGGTCACGCGCGCAGAGATGGCGGTTATACTGAGCCGGGTATTCCGTTACAGTAACCCTGGTAATTCCGCTTTTAAAGATGTAAGCGCTTCTTCATGGTATGGAAAGGATATTGGCGGGGTCAACGCAGCGGGTATCATTAAGGGTTATGCGGACGGCCGGTTTCAGCCGGAAGCGGCTGTAACGCGGCAGGAAGCGATAACGATGCTGGCCCGGGCTTTCCGGCTGGAGGCCTCTTCCCAGGTTGCCGCGGGCGGACAGGCCGACGGGATAGCCGTTAGCAGCTATGCCCGGGAAGCTGTGAATGCCATGCTTGAGAAGGGTTATATCCGCGGTGATTCGGAGGGTAAGTTGAATCCGCAGATTACGATGACACGTGCTGAGCTGGCGGCGCTGCTCGGCCGGATGATCGGATGGATCAGTCCGGGGGAAGGGACTTATTCGATTGGTGCCGTGTCCGGTAACGTTATTGTCAACCGGGCGAATGTAAGGATAGATGGCGGGGCAGTCAACGGAAATCTTTATGTGACTGCCGGAGCGGGAGAGGGGGAAGTATCATTCTCCGGAATCCAGGTGAAGGGGAATACCCTGATCTCCGGAGGGGGCGGATATTCAGTCGTCTTCCACAAATCATCCTTGGGGCAGACCACCCTAAACGCATCCAAAGCGACTGTGTGGCTCATCCTGGAGGATGGAAGCTCAGCCCATGGAATCGAATTGCTCCAGCCGGCCAAAGTTGAAATTGGGACTGGCTCAAGGGTGGATGCCCTGATCGTCGGTGTTGCCGCCGCTGGATCCGAGATTATTAACCGGGGTCAAATCGGTTTGCTTGAGACAAAAGCGGGTGATGTTCTGCTCAACGGAACAGTACTCAAAGCCGGTGACACGCTTCGGGATTTATCCGGAATTAGTAGTTCACCAAAGGCCAGTGCTGTGGCTACCTCCACGGCGAGCGGCGGAACTGGAAATGGAGCGATACCTGTGCCAGCTACACCCGCTCCGCCATCCGAGGTGAATCCATGGGAAATGGTCTGGAGTGACGAATTCGACGGCCCATTCATTGATAAGAACAAATGGAATATTCAAGATACAGGGAATGTATACAATAACGAACTGGAATATTACCATCCGGACAACGCCTCATTGGAGAAGGAGAGCGGAAAGAGTGTACTGGCACTGGAAGCGCGTAAGGAAGCTTACGGCGGCAAGGGGTATACCTCTGCCAAGCTGACCTCCAAGATGAAGGGTGACTGGACGTACGGGAAATTCACGGTGCGCGCCAAGCTGCCGATTCAGCAGGGCATGTGGCCAGCTATCTGGATGATGCCAACCGACGAAGAGAAGCAGTACGGACCTTGGCCCGGAAGCGGTGAGATGGACATTATGGAATTGACAGGACCGGTGGCCGGTGATACGGAGAAGGCCGATCTGTACCCTAGAACCGTTCATGGTTCCATACATTACGACATTCCACATACGTCCCAGTCCAAGACCTACGTTCTGCCGGAAGGCCAAACGTTCGCTGACGATTATCATGACTTCACGCTTGAGTGGCTTCCAGGGCTGATCCGGTATTATGTGGACGGTAAAATGTATTTCGAAACGAGTGATTGGGGAACCAAGGCTGAGGGCCAGCCGGATTACTATACGTACCCTGCGCCGTTTGACCGGCCGTTCTATATGATTCTCAATCTGGCAGTGGGCGGCGATTGGCCGGGGAATCCGGCGGCTGACTTCCAGTCAGATAAGATGTATGTCGATTATGTACGGGTCTACAAGTACAAGAATCTGGATCAGTGGCCGGACGTAACCGGACATCGTCCAACGAAGCCTGAGATATCGGTTCCGCAGCGTCCTGCTCTTGCGGATGGTAACGAGATCTACAACGGCGATTTCACCGGTGCCGCAGCAGCGGACGGGCTTCCTAAGTACTGGGAATTGATCGAGAATGCGGGCGGTGCGGGTACAGCTTCCGTCGTTGATGATACTGATAAGGGCAAGGCGGTGAAGGTTGCTGTCCAAGAAGCGGGCACCAAGAATTATGCCATTCAGCTTACCCAAATGCCGCTGATGCTGGAGAAGGGTAAAGCCTACAAGGTAACATTCGATGCCAAAGCAGATGCAGTCCGTCCGCTAATGAGCAAGCTTACCGAATTCGGCGGCGGATGGACAGCCTATTCCAAGGAACGGAATTTCCAGCTCACTCCGGACTGGCAATCGTTCGAATACACCTTCAACATGGACCAGGCTACCGACAACAATGTCCGATTCGAGTTCAATCTGGGCCTTAATGACATTGCAGCTTATTTCGCTAACGTCAGGGTTGTGGAGACGAAGCCTCTGCCGGTGATTCGTACTCCGCTTGCAGACGGAAATCTGATTTATAATGGAGGGTTTGATCAAGGAGAAGGGCGGCTGGGGTACTGGACATTTGCGGTTAAGCCAAATTCAGGGGCAGTAGCTGAAGCCAAGGTAACCAATATACTGGAACTGCCGCTTATGAAAAGGGAGCTGGAGGCTGAAGTCCGGAATACCGGCGGATCACCACAGGATGTGATACTCACCCAGACGGGCATCCCTATATCTTCAGGAGGGGTCTATCAGCTCACGTTCGATGCCAGATCGGATCAGGCGCAGCCGATCGGAGTCAAACTGGAGACCGGCGGTGGAGACCCGCTCTATCCCGACGGATCAACCTTTACACTAACACCGGATTGGAAGAGCTATACAGCGGAAATAGCGCTGGCTGGTGCGTCCGGCACTGAAGGTGCACTGTCATTTCTTCTTGGACAGTCAGCCGGACAGACTGGGATCGATAACGTGCGTCTGGTCCGCAAGACCGATCCGCCCGCACTTAGCGGCGGTTACCTGCATCTCCGTGCCGATCAATATTGGAGCGCATCAGGAATCAGCCTGACACCGAGCGGTGAGGGCGGCAAGGATGTTACCGATATGGATAAGGGGGATAACGCAGAGTACAAAGTGGTTCTTCCTCAGGCAGCAAGCATTGTGCCGGTGGCCCGGGTGTCCAGTGTACGGGCGGATTCTGAACTGGAGCTGTCTGTACTGGATGCCGGCAAGCGCAGTGTGGTGACGGCATCCGTCTACAACACTGCAGTTGGAGATACGGGAGGGCTTCAATCTTATCGTGCAGTTATTGGAGCTCCGCTTGAATTGCCTGCGGGAACCTATTATTTCCGTCTCGGCGGCAGCGGCTACAATCTGGCTTGGCTGGATCTTTCCCGCGAACTGGTGGTGAACGGAAGCTTCAAGAACGCTTCGGCCGAAGGCTGGACGCTGTTCAAGAAGGATTGGGTGGACAATGATCCGGTGAAGAATACCGTGATGACCGCTGAGCATGGAGCGCTGCAGATTGCCCTTGGCGGCAGTGGAGACGAGGAGTGGAATGTACAAGTGAAGCAGGATGCAATTCCGGTAGAGCAAGGTAAGAAGTATCTGCTTCGCTTTGATGCGGAAGCCTCTGTAGCCCGGTTGATGCGGGTACTGGTTCAACATGACGGTTCTTCGGACAACGATTGGACCGCCTATACGAACCAGACAGCCAGTCTGAGTGGAGCCGGCGGACACTTCGAATACTATTTCACCTCTCCGGTAAGCGATTCCTCCGCCCTGCTTCAGTTCAGTCTCGGCAAGGTGAACGAGGTGTTGGGGGCGCACAATGTCAAGCTGAGCAACATTTCTCTCCTTCAGGTAAGTCCGGTGCTCGCCGGAGAAGCGTATGGGGAGAATCTGATCCCGAACGGGGATTTCTCGGCTCCGCTCCAAGGCTGGAGCTCGTATTCCTCTGACAGCGGTGAATTGTCTATTGATAATGTGAATGGATCACTGCGGATGCAGGTTGGTTCCACAGGGACGAACAGCTGGGACCGGCAGGTCTATTATGAGGGAGTAGCTTACAACGATGGCAATCATTACACGCTTACTTTTAAAGCCAAGGCAGGAGCGGCGCGCAAAATGAACATCAGCATCGGCTGGTTGGATGCCGCGAACAATTATACCTGGCATGGATATGCGAGCAAAATTATTGATCTTGGTACGGACTATGCTGAATATACCCTTGAATTCGACGTTACCGGAGAAAGCACACCGATCGGCCGGATCTCTTTCGAACTGGGGAATATTGAGAATGGGGGCTCGGGTCAGCTTGCGGTAGATGTTGATGATATTGTCCTGACGAACAACGGAATGGTATCTGCACCTTAAGAGAAGCTTTATAATTTGTTATCCAGGCTTGGGATTTGGTATTTAGACCGGTACCAATCGCTTTTATAATCAATACATGGGGGACGGGCAACCGTTCTCCATGATCTTCAAAAGACAATGGGGGAGATTAATTGTGAAAAAGACAGCCGTTTCCATTAGTGCACTGCTCATGGCATTTTCAGTAGTCGTCAGCGGATGTGGGGGCAATAACAATTCATCAAATTCTGCTAACAACGGAGGAAAGAAAGAAGAGGCGAATGCGACTACGGCTCCTGCAGCTTCTGAAGCTCCAAGCACGAAACCAGTTACACTGAACGCCTGGGTCATGCCGAACAGTCCGAAACCGGATGCGGACTTCCTGAAGACCCTTGATCCCTATCTGAAAGAGCATCCGAATGTCAAAGTCAAGGTAACGGTGCTGGACTGGGGTTCTGCCTGGACTAAGATCACAACGGCGGCGACAAGCGGCGAAGGCCCGGACCTGCTTCAGCTGGGTAGCACCTGGGTACCGGCAATTGCCAGCATGGGCGGTATAGACAAGGTGACTGACAAAGTTGCCGATGTGGGCGGTGCTGAGGCTTTCTTGCCGGCAATCTGGCAAACAACCTCCATTGCAGGCGACAGCGAGGTGTACGGAGTACCGTGGTTCGTGGATGCGCGTGCCATTTACTACCGGACGGATGTGTTCAAGCAAGCCGGGGTAAATCCGAATACTGCATTCAAGGATTGGGATTCCTTCAAAAGCGCGCTGAAAGCGGTCAACGGACAAACGGTTGACGGTAAAAAGATCGCTGCGCTGGGACTTCCGGGCAAGAACGACTGGAACGTGGTGCATAATATTTTTCCTTGGATCTGGGCTGCAGGCGGCGACGTTCTCTCCCAAGATAATAAAGGTGTAGTATTCAACGAAGAAAAAGGTCTTAAAGGCGTTATGTTTTACACAGGACTCGCGCAAGAAGGTCTTGTTGAAAAATCATCACTCGAAAAGAACTCGTCGCAGATCGAGGGTGACTTCGGTGACGGCAAGTCGGCAGTGATTATCTCCGGCCCTTGGCTCGCCAAAAACTTTGCTACGCCAAAAGCAAACGGGGGTATGGATGACAAGAAGGCAGCGAAAAACTTCGCGGTGGCTCCGCTTCCGGCTGGTCCTGAAGGACAAGCCACCTTTGTCGGCGGCAGTGAGCTGACAGTATTCAGCGGCTCTAAAAACAAAGAAGCCACATGGGATGTTATTAAATACCTGACCTCGGATGAAGCGGAGAAGGCTTATGCCAATGTATCCGGTCAGCTTCCAGCCAGAGTGTCCCTTCTGAATGCGCCGGACCTTGATGTCCATATGAAAGCATTCTCGGAAGCAACTAAATACGGAAGAACCTACCCGTCCATTCCACAATGGGGACCTACAGAAACAGCACTGCAAAAGCATTTTGCTAACGTGTGGGATATCGTTGCCGGTGTGAAGGGTACGTACAGCGAAGAAAGCATCAAGAAGGAGCTGGACTCCGCAGCGGCTGAAGTCAAAGCCATTATTAATCAATAACTACTAGAATTTTGGAGGCCGCCGCGCGATAGGGCACGGCGGTTCTTCCATTAACAAAGTGAGGGATAGTAGATGGGACTCCATACTGAAAACGATCTTCCCGTGAAAGTGAAAGCCTCTTCCGGCAAGCGAGCATTGTGGTTCAAGCGGGTCAGAGAGAACAAGTTCGCTTATATGCTGATGGTGCCGACCATCATCTTCATGATGCTGGTACACCTGCTCCCGATGCTCCAGGGCATCTGGATGTCATTTTTGAAGCTGAATCAATTTACACTTGTCAAATATTTAAAAGCGCCTTTTGTCGGCCTGGAGAATTACACCGGACTGCTGTTCAACTCCGATAATCCGGTCCGCCAAGGGTTGAATTTTGCCATACGCAATACCGCAATTTATGCGGTTATTGTAACTATAGGTGTGATGATTATGGGGCTGATGATGGCCATGCTGCTGAACCGTGATTTTCCCGGGCGCGGCATTGCCCGTACAGCCATGCTGCTTCCCTGGGTCATCCCTTCCTATGTTGTCGGCGTACTCTGGGGCTTCATGTGGCAGCAGAATGGTATTATCAACTATTTTCTGGTCGATGTATTGCATCTTTATGCAGAGAAGCCCTTCTGGCTGCTGGGACCGAATACCATCTGGGCGATCATTATCCCAACCATCTGGCGCGGCTGGCCGTTCTTGATGGTCATTTTCCTAGCGGGACTCCAGACCATTCCTGAGGATATCTACGAAGCAGCAACCATTGACGGGGCCAATAAGCTCCGCCAGTTTTGGAATATCACACTGCCGATGCTTAAGCCGGTGATAGCGGTACAGCTTTTATTCCAGATCATTAACAATGTCTACTCCTACAATATCGTTTCCACGATGTTTGGTAATGGTGCCGGATATCCGGGAGAGTGGGGAGACCTGCTGATGACGGCCTTGACCCGCCAATCCTTCGGCTATTGGTCATTTGGTTCCGGTTCTGCCGCTTCAATGATGCTGATGTTCGTAATGCTGATGGTGGTCGGTGTCTGGTACCGAGCTTTTAGATCGGAGTTGAATGCCCAATGAGTACACACCGAAAACGTTCTGTTACTTCGTTTCTTCTGACTTCTCTGACCTGGTTCATCGTTGTAGTGACGATATTTCCGATTCTGTGGATGATTTTTACCTCCCTGCATTCGAACGATCAAATTCTGAACGGTATCACAACCTTCAGCTTGCCGAAGCCGCAGTGGGTCAACTACATCAATATGTGGGACACGGTTAACTTCGCGATATATTTCCGCAACAGCCTGTTGATCTGTGGTGCGACCACCCTGCTTGCCGGTTCCTTTGCCGTTCTGGCAGGATATGCGCTGGCCCGGTTTGATTTTCCCGGATCCAAGCTGTTCAGCATGAGTATTATTTCCACCCAGCTTATTCCGGGCATTATGTTCCTGTTCCCGATTTATCTAATGTTCCTGTGGATCAAGAATACGTTCGGTTTGCCGATGATCAACACCTACTGGGGAATGATTCTCGTCTATACGGCGTTCTATACTCCGATCAGTATCTGGATTATGCGCGGTTTCTTTGTTTCCATTCCAAGAGATCTGGAAGAATCGGCTGCGATTGACGGCTGCACGAAATTTCAGGCGTTCTATAAAATTATTCTACCGCTGTCTCTGCCCGGAATTATTGCGACATGTATCTTTATCTTTCTTACGGCGTGGGATGAACTCCTCTTCGCCTGGGTACTCACAACCAGCTCAGACGTACAGACCATTCCGGTTGGTATTCGCCTGTTTGTCGGCCAGTACAACACCCGCTATGACCTGCTGATGTCGGCCTCCACTGTCGTAACAGTGCCGGTTATGGTGATATTCTTCATGACGCAGAAATACTTTATTAGTGGTATGACCGCGGGAGCCGTTAAGGGCTGATCCGCAGTATACCAGGAAAGGTGAGGGCTCAATTATGTTAAAGCTTACTACTGCAAGAGAAGCGGCGGTTTCCGCCGAGGACATTCTGAGACAGGCATTCGCTGACCGCATTGGGAGCGGTGAATATCTTAGCGCATTATTTACCGATTCGGAACGCCGCGGGGCTGTCGGAATAGCGGGGCTTCCGCTTCGGCTGCCTGCCATACAGGAGCTGCTCAAGCTGCCTGCCTTGGCTGCGCTGCTGCCGGCTGAAGCCGGTGCATCCGCGCTGTTCACCATAAACGGCGAAGGCAAGACGCTATCCTTGTATATCCGGCTCGCCGGCAGGCAGGAGGAAAAGGTTGAAATACCGGAGACTGCCGCAAGGGAGGCTCTGGCTCAACTGCAGGCCGCACCTGGCTGGGCAGGAATGCTTAATACCGAGGGGGAGCATGTAATCGATCTGCGTTCACCTGTACCGGGTCCGCATTTTGCGGTGAATCTGCTGCTGGGCAACCGCCTCCGCTTTCCGCATCCTTTGCAGACCACGCCCAAGAGTGTTGTTGACCGGTTCGGCGGGGGCAGCTTCCGCTCACACGCAGCGACACAGGTACTGGCGACCCGTTGGGATATGCGCCAGGAAGAGAACGGCTTCCCGGCAAACCGGCAATTCTATTTGTTTGAGGGCGGGAAACAAATCTTCTATTCCGCAGACCCTGGAGATGAAGCAATTGTATCGGCAGTCTGCAGACATTCACAGAATGCAACCGTCATACACTACCGCACCCGCTGCGGTCTGGATATTACCCGTACGATCTTTATCCTGCCGCACGCTGAGGGGATGCCTCTGGCCACCGAAATGCAGCGGATAGAGATTGTGAACCACGGGGAAGAGAAACGCCAGCTTCGGATTGTCTATACCGGAATGTTCGGTTCTGCCGCTCCGGGCGCATTGTTCGAGGATGTGTTGTACAGTAATGTCATCATGCAAGGCGGTGTGCTTCAAGATTCCACAGGAGCTGTGGCAGCTATCAGCCCCGATTATTATCCGGAAGGCGGCAGGCACGATCTGCGCTTCCACACGATGATCCTTCATGGGGAGGACGGAGCGGTGCTTCCGCGGGAATTCTGCGTCAGCTACAATGAATTCGTCGGTACAGGCTCGCTGTTCCGGCCGGCGGGTGCTCTTAAGCTCAGCAGCATTCTGCACCGCAAGGGACCAGGCTTCTTCGCTGTAGCAGGGGAGGTTCATGTATCCGCTGGGAGTGTGGCAACGATCGACCAGTTGACTGGGCTTGTCTCGGACAAGAGCGGCGCGCCTTGGAACGACACGGTGCTCGCAGACGAGGTGGGGGCGCTGGTCGCCCGTTTCTCTGACCGCAGTGCGGCAGAATCGGCCCTAGCGGAATCGTCCGGCTTCGTACGTGAGTATGGCAGGTTCCTGCAGGTATCCTCCGGTGACGAGAAATTCGATGTGTTTGTTAACCGCAACCTGCCGTTTCAAGTGCTCTACCAAACGTTTGTCTCCCGTTCCTTTTGCCAGACTCAGAAGGGGTACAGGGAAATTGGCTTCCGCGAGATCCAGGATTTGTACGCCTCAATGTACTATTTCGTCGGTATGGGAAAAAGCGGTCTGGTGAAGAGCCTGCTGAAAGAATGGACCAGTATGGTGTTCGAGCTGGGCTATGCTTATCACAATTTCTTCTGGGTTGGCAAAGAGCCGGGAAAATGGTCTGACGATGCGTTATGGCTTGTTCAAGCCGTTTACCGTTATGTCATGCTGACTGGAGATCTGGAATTCCTGGATGAGTCCTGCCAGGTGGCGGGACAAGAAGCCAGCCGGCCGGTCTTCGAGACACTCAAGGCGATTATTGTATATTCAGGGCAGATTTCCATCGGCCGCCATGGTCTTCCGTTGCTGGATTATGCGGACTGGAACGACTGCCTGAAGCTGGATGACACGTATCTGAATGGTCCGGCTAAGGAAGAGCTCTACCGGAAGCAACTGGAGGCAGGCGGGGTGTTCGGGGATTCGCTGGAAAGCGATTATTCCGAGAGCGTCATGAATGCTTTCCTGCTGAAGGTGGCGGTAGATGAACTGTCCGCCTTGGCCGCCCGCAAGGGAGAGCAGGATTACGCCGATGAGCTGGAACGCTTCGGAGGCAAGCTGCGCGGTCGCATTCAAGAGCATGCCTGGAAGGGTAACTTCTTCGCCCGCGTGCTATTTAACCGGTACCCTAACGGGGAATATACGTACTTGGGCGCAGCATCCGACGGTCTGTCTTCAGATCCGGCATCCGACGGTTCATACTTCCTGAACTCCTTCAGTTGGAGCATCCTGTCAGGCTGCGCAGAAGAAGCACAGATCGCTGTAATGCTGGACACCATGAAGTCACATCTTATGACTCCTTTCGGGCTGAAGCTGGTCTCGCCGGTTGCTCTGGGACGGGTATCCTCCCACACGGCTTCGGACGAATACTTTCCGGGCGACCGGGAGAACGGCGGCGTGTTCAAGCATGCCTGTATGATGGCTGCTGCAGCGATGTTCAAGGGAGCCAAGGAAGTGTTGGATGCGGGACTTGCCGCAGAGCTGGGCCGCTTCGGCTATTGGCTGCTGGACCGGATCATGCCGTTTAAAACCATGGAAGATCCGTTCGCCATTTGCGGAAATCCGCGATTCTGCACACAATACAATAACAGCGAGACTGGTGAGAACATCGGTCCGATGCTAAGCGGCACCTCGACCTGGCTCACCCTCTCGCTGATGGAAGCGCTAGGTATTGAATATACGGCGCAAGGCATTGCACTCCAACCGATTCTGCGGGAAGAGCAGACGGAGTTCGCCTACACGCTCAAGCTCGGCAGTTCCTCGTACCGGATTCATATCAGCAAGCCGGAGGGCTTCCGCCGGATACAGGATGGAACAGCCCGTATGACCTTGGATGGCCGGGTGCTCGAGGGAGGACTTGTACCGGCTATAGATGATGGTCTCACCCATGAGGTGGAGCTGCGGTTTGAAGGCTAAGAGCGTTACAATGACCGGTCGCGGAACTCCTGCGGGGTCATGCCGGCGTATTCCCTAAATAGTTTTATAAAATAATGGGCGTTGGAGTAGCCAAGCTCAGCGGAAACTTCATAAATTTTCAGCGGCGTATGGATTAGCAGATACGCCGCTTTTTCCATCTTTACCTGGCTGATATAATCGCTGATTCGCTTGCCGGTCTCCAGCTTGTACATCTTGGATAAATAGACCGGGTGCATCTGGATATGATCGGCGAT
Source organism: Paenibacillus sp. LS-5 (assembly GCF_056121505.1). Lineage (NCBI taxonomy): Bacteria > Bacillati > Bacillota > Bacilli > Caryophanales > Paenibacillaceae > Paenibacillus > Paenibacillus sp. LS-5. The sequence goes on from NZ_JBWAVA010000002.1 coordinate 62,628, forward strand.
GGCTTGTAGTGAGACATAGTGCAGATTGCTGTTGATATATTCATGAACGTTTCGGATCAGAACAGTCCGGCTGTCCCGCCGTTCCGATTCAAAATGATCCTTCAGCAGAACGATGACCTCCAGCGCCCATTCCCGCAGCTTATCAGGTGTTTGGAAGGGAGCCTGCTCCAGCAGTGGATTCCCCACTATCTCGCTCAGCATTTTGTTGTTCTTGTGGGCGAAATAATAGAAAGCCGTCTCCAGATGCAGACGGGCCTCATGGATATGCTCCAGTGAGTGCTCCGGATTCCGGACCAGCTCCGATACAATGGCTTCCAGCTTGTCTTCGATACCCTGCCAGTTGTTCGCTTCGAACATATGGAAGAGCAGCGGAGGCTCATAGAGGGGCTGAAGAATAACCACTGGCTGGGAGCCGCAGTTGTCTGTTACGTCCAGATAAATGCCTGTTTCACTTCCGATATGTTGGCGGATAGCCGAAATAGCGGATTGATAGAGCGTGTAGACCTGGTCGGGGAAACCTCCCCAGCCAGTAGTCACAACGGATAGGCCGCCTCCTATCAGCGTGCTGACATGGTTCTGCAGCTGATAGGCCGCTTGGGCGACATCGTCAGCAGGATGGCCGCCGGATTCAATGTCATCCCTGGGCTGCAGCAGAAATACGAGATAATCATGCACATCCTTACAGGACCAGATGCGGAAACGGTCCTGAAACAGCTCTTGTGCGATATTGATGATCGCGTATTCGAACAGCAGCATGCTGTGCATGTCCTGGCGCCGGAAGAATTCCTCCGGTCTGACGACTGCGAGGCATACCTGCAGATCGGTCCGCAGGGGCAAATCGAACTGGTCCAGCCGTTCTTGCAGTTGCGGCCCAGCCAGTTTTCGGCCTTGAAGCAGTTCCCCGAGCAGACGATCCCTCAGGAGCGGAAGGTGCTCACGGAAGGTCTGCAGAGTCCTCTGATAGGAGGAACGTGTCTCCCACTCTTTGCGAAGCTCTTCCTGGAGCTTAACGATAACAGCGATCAACTGGTCGTTTGCAATCGGCTTTAGGAGATAGGCGCTGGCTTGCTCTTCTATTGCTTTGCGGGCGTACTCAAACTCGGCATAACCAGTCAGCATAACTACCCGGATGTGCTTCCAGCGGCTGCGTATAGACGCGATCAGCTCAATGCCCGAGATTTCCGGCATATTGATGTCAGTGACTACAATGTCGATAGGATAGTGTTGCAGCAGCTCGAGCGCCTCGTACCCGGAATAGGCTTTATGAACCTGTTCGAACCCCATTTCGGCCCAAGGAAGAGAGATGGAGAGATCATCTACAACGTAAGGTTCGTCGTCAACCAGCAGAATTTGGTGCATGGTGTTCCTCTTTCTTCTCCATACGGAGAGTGATTATTAGACCGCCTTCAGAGGAAGGGGCAATTAGAAGGCCGGAAGAATCATTATAATGAGATTTAAGACGCTGTTGAATATTCCATAGCCCGCAGCCACCGTCCTCGCGCGTCGATTCGGACATTCTGGCATGCAGAGAGGCAATCGCTTCAGGGGTCATGCCGGCTCCGTTGTCCTCAACGGTGATGGTGATCGCTTCATACGTCTGGCTCGCGGTGATTCTTATGAAGCCCTGGCCGATTTTTTTCTCAATTCCATGAATAATACTGTTCTCAACTAAGGGTTGAATCAGCAGCCGGGGAATTTGCAGGCCCAGCAATTCATCGGCAATATCCATCTCGTAACGGATGCGCTGTTTTCTCAAATTCTGAATCTCCAAGTAATTCTCCAGCAGCTTCAGCTCATCCTGGAGCGTTGTGAGAGAGTGGTCAACCTTAGTAATATAACGGTAATACTCGCCAAGATTCAGCGCCATCGCTTCCACCGAATCTGTATCACCAACAACGGCCTTGCTCTTAATGAAGAACAGGCAATTGTAGAGAAAGTGCGGATTGATCTGTGATTGGAGCTGTTTCAAGTGGGCGTCCTTGACCCGGAGATGTTCCAGATAGACCTGTTCAATCAAAGATTGAATTTGCTCCGCCATCTCATTGAATTCTTGGTTGAGCATCGTGAACTCGGGATTGGTCCTGGTATGAATCCGTGTAGACCAGCGTCCTTCCTTCATTCTGTTGAGGGAACGCAGCAAAAGGCTTACCGGACGCTGTACTTGACGATAGAGCTGAAGTGAGAACAGAAGACTCATGACCAAAAGGATGGCGGAACCTGTCAAAAAGGAATACCGGCTGCTCCGGATCGGCTGAAGAATCTGCTTCAGCGGTGAATAATGCACGACCTGCCAATTAATGGCCGAGGATGGGACGGAGCTGACGAGAAAGCTGCCTTCCTTGAGGCTGAAGATCTCCGAACTCCCCTGGCTGGTTGAAGGAGCCAGTGTTGCAACGATCTGTTGCGCCATTTCCCGGTCGGTATGGCGTGATAGAATCACCCCGAATGAGGGATGGAACAGGAAGGTGTCACCCTTGTTTTGTGACTGGTAGGTATCGAACATCCGTTCAATATTGGATACTGGAAAATACATTGACATCAGCAGTCCCGCCCCGCGGGGTTCATTCCTGCTCTCGGCAGGGTCGGACAACAGCAGACGGAAGCCCGCTTCAGAGTTGTCCGTGTCCTCCGAAATATACTCCCAGCCGGAAGGCAAAGGCTTCTCCAGTATGGAGGAATCGAAGGAGAGAGAGGAATCCGAGCCGAGGGTCTCGCCGCTGTGCGGCTTGTACAGCACAATCCGGTTCTCCCACGTGCTGGAGCTGGTCTGCAATGAAAGCTTCTCCAGCACGGTCATAATGGTCTGGGCGGGATCAATGAGATGGCCGAATTGCCGGATCTGCTCATAGTCGCGGACGGTGGGATCTCTCTGAAGGGCATACATACTGCCCGCTAATTGGTTGATGTTATTGTCCATCTGCTGGGTCAGGAACTCCAGATGATTCAAATCGGTCGTTTTTATCTGATTCGTAATGACCCCGACATCCTTGCGGTAGGATAATCCATAGAATAAGAGCGTAACTGAAATAAGGGATAGAAGAATCGCAACCATTTTAATAAACAGGTTCGGACGCCAGGTCATAAGATCATCCTTTTCAAAGACTTCACTGTACTACAAGAAAGTGTATCACACGATGCTGAAGATGATTATGATACAATTTGTTCAACTCCCAAGAACACTACGAAAAGCAGGAGGTTCCATGAAAATTCGATTAATACTGTCCGTGCTGCTCTTGACGTTGTCGGGCTGTACGTTTCATAGCCCGGAAGAAAGTCTGCCGCCAGCCTCCCCGGACAGCACAGCACCTCATTTCGACGTTAAGTCAGGCAAATATGAACCTCTTGTAGATCTGTATACAGTAGGCTCCGTGAATCCCAATCTGACCTTTAAAAAAGGCGAGAGTCTTGAGCATAACGTACATACGATCTGGGCCGAGAACCGGCTTGGCATCCGCATCCGTTATCTGTGGACCATTTCCGGGACCTCCGAGAACTATGCCAACAAGCTGAGGCTTGAGCTGGCTAAAGGCAACATGCCCGATGTTGTAACGACACGGGACGCTGACATCATCCAGGAACTGATTGGCTCAGGGCAATTCATGGAAGTTGGCAGTTTATTCGAGCAGTATGCCTCCGGGGTGTGGAAAAAGGCCGTAGCCGAGGACCCCTCGGCTTGGGATCCCTTCGTGCGGGACGGGCATAAGTATGCAATTCCTATCATGGATTACGAATATAACTCGGACCCGCTGCTCTGGATCCGCCAGGATTGGTTGGACAAGCTTCATCTGAGTGCACCGCGGACACTGGGCGAACTGGAACAGGTCATGGATGCCTTCGCCAACCGGGACCCTGACGGCAACGGTGTTAAGGACACATACGGTCTTGCGGTCGGTTTCCGTAACGGCCCCAATACCTGGATGGGTGACAGCAGTTGGATCTTTGGCGCGTTCGGCATAATTCCTGAGCAGTGGAACCGCCGGAGCGACGGAACACTGGAATATGGTTCCGTGCAGCCAGGTGCACGAAAGGCTGTAGCACTGATGAAGCATTGGGTGCAGCAAGGATACCTGTCCACCGACAGTGCGTGGCTTGATGAAGAGGGCGCGGCCAATCTGTTCGTCTCCGGCAAATCCGGCATTATCGCCGGTCCGTATTGGATGCGCGGCTGGCCCTTGTCCATCCTGACCGATAAAGATCCGCAGGCGATTGTCAAGCCTATCGCTATCCCTTCCGGACCGGAGGGTATCGCCATGAGAAGAGGAACATTGCCTGTCAACGGCGCTATTCTGATCAACAAGAAAATGAAGCATCCCGAAATCTTTTTTACCTACCAGAATTATTTATTTGATTATTACGCTACCTCAACCGGTGAATTCTCCAACGGCCTTGCGGAGGGGTATGATTGGGCAATGGTCGGCGGTAAGCCGTCTATTGCACCCTCCGCTTTACCACTAGGCGGCATCCGGGTCGCCTCCTACACGCTAACCTTCGATGGAGCGAGAATTCCCTCCAAGGTCGTCAAGGAAATTCCGCAGGACATCGCCCCAGTGCTGCTTGGCCAGAAGGGGGCTTCCCGCAAGGAGCAGTTCACGGGACCGCCAACCGCAACGATGAAAAGGGGCGGCGAACTTCTGAAGAAGCTGGAACAAAAAAGCTTTCAAAAAATTATCTTCGCGGACAGCGGCATCCGGGAGTTTGACGAATTTGTCGACAAATGGAAAACCTACGGGGGACTAACCGAAACTTCGGAGGTCAATACCTGGGACCGTAGCCGCCGGTGAGTGCCGCAGGGACAAGAAACCGCCTTGAACAAGGCGGTTTCTTGTCGGAGTAACGCCGGAACTTCCTACTTGCCCGACGATGGGTCCGGAGTATAACGTAACTCTTCATAGTAAGCATGGAGCGGGACCTTGCCGTCAAATGGCTCCAGCCAGGAATCCACGCCTATCCCGTTCCAGAGATTCATCATTATGCGGCCCGGGGTTGCGGGAATATTCTCGGTGGCCGTGTGAACAGGGTGGCCATCGATATACCAGGTAATAGAATCCTTCTTCCAGTCAAAGCCGTACCAGTGAAATTCCTGTGAGGCGTCAAAGTCGAGGTCGATCACCTGCTCGTGCTCCCCTACACCGTCGGTGAAGTAATTCAACTGTACCTGCCGTGTGTTCTTGCCCAAAAATTCAATGTCAATTTCGTCCCAAGGCTCGCCTTCCGAGGGACCGGTATAAGTGAAGAAAGAAGAGACTACACCGGGATGGGCAGCCGGCTTCATCTGGATTTCATACCGGCCATAGCTATACTTGTTCAGCGAGCGGTATTCAGCGCCGTCGAAATTTCCGGGAGACGGACTGGTGAGCGACAGGGTCAAGAGACCGTTACCAGCGAAGGAGATATTTCCCTCACGCCAGGTACAGTTGAACATGTCTCCGTTGGAGTAGCCATCTGTTTTCTTCCATAACTCCGTGTTAAACGCGGTAAAAGAATCCTTTATCACTCCATCCCCGGAGCTGGATACTGAACTGTAAGCCCATATGCCCCACACAGCAGCCGACAGGGCCGCGACCGCTGCGGACAATTTGATTAACCTGCTGCGACTCAATACGGTTCCTCCTGTATTATTGTCTTGCTATTATCGTACTGAAAGCCGGCTCAAGCTGCCATACCAATGTGTCAATCCGAATAACAAATTCTGAAGATAAGGGATTTCCAATCGAAGCAAAAGAACCCCGGCAGACGCGATCCGCGCAGCTGCCGGGGCAGAGCACCCGCTTTTAGTTGCTTGTATATTTCGACCAATCATAATAAGCGTACAGCGGATTGGCTCCGTTATAGGAGCCGAGCCAGGAATCGACACCTGTACCGTTCCACAGGTTCATCATAATTTTACCGGCATGGGAGGGGATATTGCTGGTTGCCGTATGCTTCAAGACACCGTCCACATACCATTTAATATAGCCTGACTGCCAGTCGAAGGCGTACGTATGATAACCTTGGGAAGCATCAAAACCCAGATCGACGATCTTTTCATGTCCGCCGGTGCCGTTAGTATAATAATTGAACTGAACTTTGGTGGTGTCTTTACCCAGAAATTCAATATCTATTTCATCCCAAGGAGTTCCGTCAGAAGGCCCGGTATAGGTGAAAAAGGAGGAGACAATTCCGCTGTTCTTAGCTGGCATCATGCTGACCTCATATTTTCCGTAGCCATACTTGTTAGTAGACCGGTATTCTGCCCCGTCAAATTTATTGTAACTTGAACTGGTGAGTGCAAGGCGAAGCTGTCCTCCGCTGGTAAACGAAATATTGTTAGCGCGCCAGGTGCAGTTAAACATACCGCCATTAGAATAGCCGTCGGCTTTTTGCCAGGTTGCGGAATTGAAGTAGGTTAGCGGTTCATAAAAGACAGTAGCCGCCGATGCAGACGGAGCACCCGCCAGCAATCCGGCAAGCAGCAAAGTTAGACCTGCACCGCAAAATTTGCTCAACTTTTTCATATAAAAACATCCCTCCTCGAAATGAAAGCGTTTTACATGTAAATTGTAACCAATGCCGATTCAGGCCACCATACCAACTTCTGAAGCGGGATAACAAAAAAGCAATTTTTGTTGGGCAACAAGAGTATTTTGCCATCCTCACACACATACTGATATCGTATGCCTGTCTTTGGCTGAATACGATCAGGAGGGTTAACATGGAGCAATGGTCCCAAAGTAAATGGTTCCGCCGGATGATCGGAGTACTGCTTGCCTTGATCATATTATATTTTGTGTGGCTCCTCCGTCCGATGCTGATGGGAGTTTTCGTCTTTCTCAAGGCCATCCTTGCTCCATTTCTGGCAGCTATGATTATCTCATATGTGTTGAATCCCGTAGTGAGTATGCTCGCCGGGAGAAAAATGCCGCGCAGTGTTGCCGTACTACTCATCTATGCCGTATTCCTGACCTCGCTCGCTGTCATTGCCATTAATCTGATTCCTATGTTCATCGAGCAGCTTGAAGAATTGAACGAGCATCTGCCCGAGATGACTCTGCATGCACAGGGGCTCATGCGTAATATGAATACCAGACTGATTCCTCCTGGTGTCGAGATGGGCATGAACAACTGGTTTTTTCAGCTGGAAAATCGTCTGGCGGCAGGGATCTCCCATTTTCTCGATAATATTGGTACTACCATTGGTCTACTGTTCAATGCGTTTATCGTACCTTTTCTGGTTTTCTACATTCTTAAGGATTTCGATGTATTTGAACGGACCGTTGTTGCTTGTCTGCCACGCTCGCGCCGCAAGTCCATGGTGAAGCTGCTTAAAGATATTGACGATGCGCTCGGTAATTATATCCGGGGCCAGTTTTTGGTCTGCCTGATTATAGGGGTACTGGCGTACATCGGCTATGCGATTATCGGCATGCCCTATGCGCTACTGTTTGCTTGTGTGGTGGCGGTGTTCAATATCGTTCCATACATGGGCCCGTTTCTCGGTGCAGCGCCCGCGATTGTTATGGCTTCGACCCTCTCATTTCGCCTTGTGCTGCTCGTAGCAGTGGTTAACACCCTGTGCCAGATGCTGGAGAGCAACGTCATTTCGCCCCAAGTGGTTGGACGGCGGCTGCATCTGCACCCGCTACTGATTATTTTTGCGCTGTTGGTGGGTGGTGAAGTCGCCGGGATGATTGGTCTGATCCTGGCGGTACCGGTTTTTGCAGCCGGTAAAGTAGTGATTCAGCATTTTCTAGCGTATTATATACGGCGTAAGCCGGTGTAGGAACCTGTAAGAACGAACGTGAGACAATTACGTAAAGCCGGGGAATGGTGCTGGGTTAAGGGCCGTCTGGCGCCGATTAGGGGAAATCATTGACTGTACCTGCTTCTTTTGTATATAATGTGGTGAATATTACTGATTAACTATCAGTAAGCATAGCAGTGCGATGAAGAGGATCATTAATTCGTGAGACCGTTATTGCAGAGAGCCGGCGCAGGGTGCGAGCCGGTTAACGGAGAAGAATGAACTCACCTCGGAGTAACGGCGTTAAGCCGCAGGAGCCGTAAGCAGAAGCTTAAAGTCCGCGTGTGAACCGTCGTCGATTCACCCCCGTTACAGGGTGTCAAAGTGAGTGGCAGGTAAAGCATATCCAGCCGCTAACTAGGGTGGTACCACGGGAATTCAAACCTCTCGTCCCTAGCGATAATACGCTAGGGATGGGAGGTTTTTTTGCGAATATAAGGATGTATAGGTATCACACTATAAATCATCCTTATATTTCTCGCTGAAATGGATACCTTCCTTAAAGGACGGCGAAGCCGTTTCCACTTGGGTATTGGGACCATGTTTAGCGGAACAGCGAATTCTGAGCGGATTCTTGGACTTTGCTGCCCGGCAGACCAAATGAGTGGATTTATTAAAGTTACAGGGAAACGGAACGGAGAAAAATTTTGGAGCTGGAGCAACGTCAGTGGCCGCCTGAAAGCTTTCCGCAGGAAAGCTCACATCGGAAGCATACGCTATTCTCGGATTTCTACCTCGAAGCGCAGTTCAAATCAAGAAATCCGATTATAACAGCGGGCGGAAGCCCAAAACTTTTTTGTAGTGGAGTTCATTCCCTGAATTTTTTAAGCGCAGCAGTTTTAACAAGATAAGCAACACTCCAAGGAGGAGCATACAATGAGCGATAATAAAGCAGCAAGCACAACAACCCCTACAGGCTACCGTGCCCAGGTCATTGAGCCGAAATGGCAGAAGTTCTGGGATGAGAACAAGACATTCAAGACCGTTGAAGAGGCAAACAAACCGAAATTCTACGCGCTGGATATGTTCCCGTATCCTTCAGGCGCAGGGCTGCACGTAGGCCATCCGGAAGGCTACACGGCGACGGACATTGTCTCCCGCTACAAACGGATGCGCGGCTACAATGTGCTGCACCCGATGGGCTGGGATGCCTTCGGACTTCCGGCTGAACAGTATGCGATGGATACCGGTCAACATCCCCGCGAGATCACAGTAAAGAACATTGATAATTTCCGCCGACAGATCAAATCGCTGGGTTTCTCCTATGACTGGGACCGTGAGATCAGTACAACCGATCCGGAGTATTACAAATGGACACAGTGGATTTTCATCCAGCTGTACAACCGAGGTTTGGCCTATGTGGCAGAGGTATCGGTCAACTGGTGTGAAGCACTGGGGACGGTTCTGGCCAACGAAGAAGTCATCGACGGAAAAAGCGAGCGCGGCGGCCATCCAGTGGTCCGCAGACCGATGCGCCAGTGGATTCTGAAAATCACCGAATATGCTGAACGCCTGCTTGAGGATCTGGAAGAGCTGGACTGGGAAGAAAGCATCAAGGATATGCAGCGCAACTGGATTGGAAAGTCTACTGGAGCTGAAGTGATTTTTGCGATTGAAGGTCATGATGCCAGCCTGGAGGTGTTCACTACCCGTCCCGACACCTTGTTCGGTGCAAGCTACTGTGTACTGGCTCCGGAGCATAAGCTGGTTGATCTCATTACGACAGAAGAACAGAAGGCCGCTGTAGCAGAATACCGCGACAAGGCTTCACGCAAAAGTGACCTGGAACGTACGGATCTGGCCAAGGAGAAATCCGGTGTCTTCACGGGTGCTTATGCCGTCAATCCGGTGAACGGTGCACAGGTACCGATCTGGATCGCTGATTATGTGCTTGCCGGTTATGGCACGGGAGCGATAATGGCGGTGCCGGGACATGATACCCGCGACTGGGAATTCGCCAAGCAGTTTGGTCTGAAGATAATCGAAGTGGTGCAGGGCGGCATTGTCGAAGAAGAGGCTTACAGCGGAGACGGACCCCATGTGAATTCCGACTTCCTGAACGGTCTGGACAATAAACAAGCTATTGAGAAGATGATCACCTGGCTCGAAGAAAAAGGCAGCGGCAAAGGCAAAGTAACCTACCGCCTGCGCGACTGGCTGTTCAGCCGTCAACGCTATTGGGGCGAGCCGATTCCGATTCTGCACCTCGAAGACGGCACAATGAAGACTGTCCCTGTAGATCAGCTGCCGCTGCTGTTGCCTGAAGTCGATTCCATCCGCCCTTCAGGCACAGGAGAATCCCCGCTGGCCAATGTGACAGAATGGGTCGAAACGATTGATCCGGAGACCGGCATGAAGGCACGCCGTGAGACGAACACTATGCCGCAATGGGCCGGTAGCTGCTGGTACTATCTGCGTTACATTGATCCTCGGAACGATCAGGAGCTGTGTTCAGCGGAGAAGCAGAAGGAATGGCTTCCTGTTGACCTGTACATCGGCGGTGCCGAGCATGCGGTACTCCATCTGCTGTACGCACGCTTCTGGCATAAGGTTCTGTACGACATCGGTGTGGTGGATACGAAGGAACCATTCCATAAGCTGGTGAATCAAGGCATGATTCTGGGCAATAACAATGAGAAGATGAGCAAGTCACGCGGCAATGTTATTAACCCGGATGAAATTGTGGAAGCTTATGGCGCGGATACCCTGCGTGTCTATGAAATGTTCATGGGGCCGCTGGAAGCGACGAAACCATGGAATGAAAAAGGTGTGGAAGGTATCCACCGCTTCCTGTCCCGTGTATGGCGCCTGTTCGTGAATGAAGACGGCAGTCTCAGCACCAAAGTTACCGCAGACGGTGGCAGCGATGAGTTCAAACGGACCTGGCACAAGACAATCAAGAAGGTCACGGAGGACTTCGAACATCTGCGCTTCAATACGGCGATCAGCCAACTGATGATTTTTATTAACGATGCTTATAAACAGGAGACCTTGTCCACCGAAGCAGCAGAGCATTTCGTACAGATGCTGTCGCCGCTTGCTCCGCATATCGCAGAGGAACTGTGGCAGCTGCTGGGTCATGAAGGCAGCGTCAGCTATGTGGATTGGCCGGCTTATGATGAAGCGCTGACTGTAGATGCCGAAGTGGAAATCGTTGTTCAGGTGAATGGTAAAATCGTACAGCGCGCACTGATCCCGCAGGATATGGGTCAGGAAGATATGCAGAACCATGCGCTGTCCCTTCCAAATGTGAAGGCAGCCGTCGAGGGTAAAGCGGTACGCAAGATCATCGCGGTTCCCGGCAAGCTGGTTAATATAGTAGTGGGTTAAGCGAAGAACGCAATTCTGCCCGCAGCAACGGAGTCATCCGTGCTGCGGGCTTTGTTGTTTGAAGCATCCGAATACCAGTTTCCTGCCCCGAGGAGGAACTCTAGTGGTCGAGCGGACCTTGAACGATGTCGCCCTGACCGAATAATGTATCCAGCTTTTCGACATCTTCATTATATTTATCATGTGTTGTGAGGATCAGCTGCTCAAAGACCCCTTCCAGACTGGTCCGCAAATGGTTCAGAGCTTCCGCTGTAATGCCGCCGCGCACGGCGACCCGCTCCTGCAGCTCCTGTGGAGTGAAATTGCCTTCGGTCAGCAGTCTGCCTGTACCCAGCAGCATTTCGCCAGCGAGCCGGCCCAGCAGGATTTCATCTATGCCTGTGGTCTTAACAGCTGCTTCAATCCACCGCTCAATGAAATAACTGATGAACGCAGGACCGCAGCTGGAGAAGTCAGAGGCGATCCTTGTATGCTTTTCCTGGATTTCCAGTGGAACCCCTATGAAAGACAGCAGTTCAAGCAGTATGAGCCGATCTTTTTTATTTAGCCTGCTGCCGAATATGCAAAGCGAAGTTCCGCTTTTGGCACAGTGGGTAATGCTGGGGATGACTTTGGCTATTTTGGACGGAAGTGCGGATTCCAGATGGTATAGCATCACTGGACTGGTGATGGATACAACCATCTGTTCGCTCCGTAAGGAAGAAGAGATCTCATCTGTCAGGGATTTGAATTCCAGCGGTTTGACACAGAGGAAGACGATATCGCTTCCGGCTGCAGTCTCCCTGTTGCTGCCGATGAAAATGCCCGGATGGCGATTTTGAAGCTGCAGAAGACTGTTCGGACTGCGGTTGCTGGCCAGCACATCACATGGCTCAAGCGCACCCGAAGACAGGAAGGCGTCAATAAGCAGACTGCCCATGCTGCCCGTTCCGATAAATCCCACCTTCATCTAGGGTACCCTCCTTTCTGTATGGCTATGGCCTTGCAGGAATACTCTTCGTTAAATGTATGCACTGGAGTCTTGGACAAATGACAGGTTTCAACTGCATTTAATAAATATACGCTAGGATTGTTTTCACACCCTAAATCACACGTTTCAGAGGAGGAGAGGGATATGAATAAAAAAGGTATAGCATCTATATTCGCAGCCGCACTGCTTGGCGGTGGATTGGTATGGGCAGCGGACCGCGAAAAGAATCATGGAATTGCCGGCTGGGAGACGCTGAACGCCAGTATGGCGCAGTCGTTGGGTGCAGCGGATGAGCCGGGTTCAGCAGTGGCTGACAGGGTCAAAGGTACGGAGGTTAGCAAAGATATAGAGGGTGAACAGAAAAAGGGCGGGAAAGCGGATGCCGTAGTACTAGGAGAAGCGGCAGGGGGTGCGGGGGCAGGAGGAAATCCGGCAACCGGGGGCGAAGTGGCAGAATCTAATGTCACCGCAGGAGCGGGAGCTTCCGGTACAACTGGAAGTGGAAGCAACCCGGCAACCATCGGGATCAGCGGAACCAGCATATCAGCGAGCGGGGCAGCAGTGACAGCAGCAGCAGACGAAGCAAATCTCTCAGGAAGCACAGCGACTTCGCCGGCCACAGAGCAGTCTTCCGCGAAAGGCACCATTAACGTTAACACAGCGGATGCTGCTGCCCTAATGAATCTGCCTGGCATCGGGGAGAAGAAAGCACAGGCGATTATAGAATACCGCAGCAGCAAGGGGGCTTTTCATAGCTTGACGGATCTGGGCGGGGTGAAGGGGATTGGGCCAAAAATGCTGGAAAAGCTGAAGCCACTGGTAGGCTTTTAAGTCTTATCTGTTGTCCTAGTGAAAAACCGCCGCAATATGCTACAATAATGAACAACTATTAAAGAGAAAGTGGAGATTGCTGATGACGGTAGCCTACCGCAAAAATTGGGATACTTACTTCATGGATATTGCCTGTATGGTCTCCACACGCTCACGTTGCTCCCGGCGGCACGTCGGGGCAGTGCTGGTGCAGGGCAAGAAGCTGCTCGGCACGGCGTATAATGGCGCCCCGATGGGTGTGCCGGATTGTTCTGAAGCAGGCTGTATGGTCTCAGAGCAATATGAACGCGAAGTGGTTGACGGTGTGGAGAAGATGGTGATGAAGCAGCGCTGCATCCGCACTATTCATGCCGAGCAGAACCTGCTGCTGTTCACGGACCGGAGCGACCGGGAGGGCAGCACTGTCTATGTAACGGATGAACCCTGCTGGACCTGCGCCAATATGCTGGCCAACAGTGGAATTGTGGAGATTGTCTATCTGCGTCCTTACCGTAAAGACATGGAGAAAGTGGAGGCCATGCTGGGCTCCAAGGGAATCATCTTCCGGCAACTGGAGAATTATGAGCCGCCCAAGGAAACGATGATCACCGTATCGGAATAGCCGTCAAGCGGCGTTTGACCAAAATAAGAATAAGCATCAGGGGAGGAACCTCTGTACACGCGGTTTTTGCGTATGCAGGGGTTCTTTTTGCTGTATCCATAGAGTTGCGGTCGGCTTCCCGGCTGGGAGAAATAAGAACGTACAAATACGAGGAGGATTATGGATGAAAAAAAGGCCGCTGTTAAGCTTCACGGTGTGCTGGGTTACTGGCATCGCGGCGGGCAACTTGTTCTCCGGATATGAGCTGCTTATGTATATAGCCGGTTGCCTGCTGCTGCTTGCAATCTGTGCGGCCGGTTGGAGGAGCGGCTGGAAAACCGCAGTTATTCTGGGGCTATCGCTGGTTGCGGCTGCCTTCTACTGGGAGTGGAACGAAGGGAGAAATATCAGTCTGCTCCCTGGGGCACTGGAACAATCTGTGGAAGAGCTGAATGAATCCTATGTAAGCGCAGAAGGGTTAATCGTCTCCCCCGTGGAGCGGGATGGGGACCGCGTGAGTTTTACTATGAGGCTATCACGGATGGGACTTGGCGGAAACGGCATGGAGTCGGCAGCATTAGCTGTAGGTTCGGAAGAGAAAAAACCGGGAGATGTCGGGAAAAAGGAAGAAAAACTGGAACAAGGAGAAGGTGCGGCAGGCGAACGGATCGCTGTGCAAATCAAGCTTCAGGCTGAGCCGGAAGTCGCCGTGGCTGCAGGATGGAAGAGAGGGGACAAAGTGGCCGTTCAGGGGGAATTGGAGCAGCCGGGGGAGGCACGGAACTTCGGCGGCTTTGATTACCGCGTGTATTTGCGGACGCAGAAAATCCATTGGCTGCTCAAGGGGGAAGGTACGGCGAGTGTACATGCTGTACCTCCTGATTCCTGGCATCCTGCCAGCATTCTGCGCTGGAGCGATGCGTTACGCACTGCCCTTGGAGCAGAAATGGACCGCCTTTTTCAGGAGCCGCATGCGGGATATATGAAAGGCCTGGTCCTTGGCATCCAGGATGATTTGGATGAAGATACTTTCAAGCAATTCTCGCAGCTGGGGCTGACGCATATTCTGGCGATCTCCGGGATGCATGTCGCGGTGTATGTTGGCGTGATCCTATTCATACTTAGACGCTGCCGCCTGACCAGGGAAACAGCCCTCACTCTCACTATACTAGTTGTGCCTGTGTATGTGCTGTTGTCAGGGGCCGGGCCATCGATTGTCCGGGCTGGAATCATGAGTATGATCGCCCTGCTCGCTGCCCGGTTCAGCATGCTGAAGGACGGGTTGAATATTCTCGCGGCTTCAGCGCTGATCATGCTGGTCTGGAATCCGTATTTGCTGCTGAGCGTAAGCTTTCAGCTTTCTTTTCTCGTGACAGCAGGACTAATGATCTATGTTCCTCTGGTGAACCCGCTGCTCCGAAGGCTGCCCCGCTGGCTGGGAGGTGCCGTCTCGGTTACGCTGATTGCACAGCTGGTATCTTTTCCGCTGACCATCTATTACTTCAACCAGTTTTCACTGCTCTCCTTCGCTGCTAATTTGGTGTTTGTCCCTTTTATAACATTCTTGGTGCTGCCGCTGGGAACACTTGCGCTGCTGCTTGGCGGGATATGGGGTGCGGCTGCTGGTGTAACCGCGTATGTTGCGGAACTGCTGAATGATGCTACGTTTCGTGCAGTGGAGTGGACTAATGGATGGTCCGGGGGTGTAACGATCTGGAGTTCGCCTTCGTTGCTGTGGATAGGGATGTATTATAGTCTCCTCTATGGTGTGCTCTACACTATGCGTCTGCGTACGGAAGTATTTCTGGCTCCACAGGTTATGGAGGACGAGACAAAGCCGCTGGCTGCGCTGGACCGGCCGGCTGATGACACAGGGAGAAGACCTGGAGGGATATGGAGCGGAGCTGGGAATAGCGCGCGGCCACTGCACTTTCAGGTACAAGGTTCCTTGCTCTCTAGTGGAAGGGTTGTCTTAATCGGTATAGCTGCAATGGTTCTGCTGCTGTATAGGGGCTATCATTCAGAGCACCTGAACGGTGCCGGGCGGATCAGCTTTCTCGATGTTGGACAAGGTGACAGTATTCTGATCACCACTCCGGGCGGCGCTCATATTCTGGTGGATGGCGGGGGCAACGTCAGCTTTGGCAAAAAGGAAGCATGGCGCCTCCGGCGCAGCCCGTTTGAGGTCGGAGCCAAAACACTGCTGCCGCTTCTGAAGCAGCGGGGCATTCACCAGCTGGACGCCATCATTCTGACTCATGGTGACCAGGACCATGCAGGAGGACTCCAGGCGGTGCTGGAGGGTCTGCCCGTCTCGGCGCTGCTGTTCAATGGAACACTCGCCAAAGGGGAGGCTTACAGTAAGCTGATGAATACAGCGCTTGCAGCGGGTGTTCGGCTGTACCCGGTGCAGCAGGGGCAGGTGCTTGCTCCGGATAACAGGACGGAGCTGATGTTCCTTTGGCCATCCCCGCATAAGGCGGGGGTGGCTCTGCTCCCGGAGGTGGAGGAACAGAATCACGAATCGGTGGCTTTCCGGCTGCAGATGAACGGCCGGAGCTTTCTTTTTACAGGGGATATGGATAAGGCTGCGGAGGATGCGATTCTGCAGGACGGCAAAGAAGCTGGGATTGGAAACGGCGGGCCGATAGATGTTCTGAAGGTGGCTCATCATGGCAGCAAAACCGCAAGCGGCGCAGCCTGGCTGAAGTTCTGGAATCCCGGCGCCGCTGTCATTTCCGCAGGAGTCAATAATCTTTATGGACATCCGAATGGTGACGTGTTGCAGCGTCTGTCTGACAGCAGCACAGCTATATACCGCACCGATCTGCAGGGTGAGATCCAGATGGAGATCCGGCCGGAGGGGATCACAGTGCGCCATAAGCTGAAGACTGAGATTCCATGAGCTCCATTGCAACCGTGAAGTCACAGGTGCTCACAGGAACCATTACGACGGAGAAGAAAGAACGGCCTGCTAAGAATCATTATGGTTCAATTGCGATAGATACCAATGAGGACTATTTCGTGGCCCATTATGAAGTTAAAGGGGAGCAGCGTACGGTAGAGATCACTGAAGCAACAGGTAAGCAGTTGTATTATGATTGGGTGTATGAGGAATATGACCAGAAGATCAAGCCGTCTGCAATTCCTAATCAATAGTAGAGGAACAACTTTTGATAATGATTACTAGATAATTTACTAAAAAAAAGCTATACTTTCTGAGTAAGTTAGAAAGTATGGCTTTTTATATATATGACTTTATAGGATAAGTGTTTTCTATATAGAGTGGAGCGGAATAGATGAAGAAGCTGACGATTGAAGATGTTGCCCAGAAGGCGGGAGTATCCAAGAGTACGGTCTCGCAA
Organism: Paenibacillus sp. LS-5; assembly: GCF_056121505.1. Lineage (NCBI taxonomy): Bacteria > Bacillati > Bacillota > Bacilli > Caryophanales > Paenibacillaceae > Paenibacillus > Paenibacillus sp. LS-5. The sequence goes on from NZ_JBWAVA010000002.1 coordinate 79,484, forward strand.
TTTCTGAATAAACGGTTTAAGTATATGAGTGAAGCGACCAAAAACCGCATTGCCGATGTAATCGAGGAGCTGAATTATCAGCCCAATGGCCTCGCACGCAGCCTGAAGCAGAACCGTACACATATGGTTGGCATTATTGTGGCGAATATCGATTATTCGCTGTCGATCCAGTGCATCCGTGCGATCGAGAATGAGCTGCAGCGACATGGCATTCAGGTGATTATTTGCAACAGCGATGAGAATGCAGATAAAGAGAACACGCATGTAGAAGCGCTTGTTGCCCGCCAGGTGGACGGGTTGATTATTTTTCCGACCGGAGATCAGCCCGCTCCCTATACCCGGCTAATCGAAGCGGAGTACCCGCTTGTATTCATGGACCGGCTGGTAGAAGGGATCACGACCCAGAGCCTGCTGCTCGACAACGAAATGGCCGTCAAAACAGCCATCAAAGAGCTGATCGGGAAGGGGCATGAGAATATCGCCATCCTGTCGCTCCCGCTGGGAGAGCATGCGATCACCCCCCGTAAAGAGCGGATGAGCGGCTACAGAAAAGCTATGGAGGAAGCTGGGCTCAAGATGAATGATGAATACGTGCGCAGTGTGCCAAGAGAGGCCATCGCTTCCGCGCTGGATGAACTGTTAAGCCTGCCGCAGCCGCCGACTGCGCTGCTTGCAGCCAACGATCTGGTGCTGGGGGAGATCCTGAAATATGCGAACCGTCATTCCATCGCAATTCCTAGCCAATTATCGGTGATTGGGATTGATGACGCCGAATTTGCCCGGATCTACAATCCGGCCATCACCACCATCCGGCAGCCTGCCTACGAGATGGGGATGCAAGCCGCCAAAATCATGCTTTCTCTGATTGAGGATCAAGGAGACGCCATGCCGATCACGTACCGGTTCCCTCCAGCGCTGCAGCTGGGGCAATCGGTCCAGCCTCCACAATCAACGAAGTAAAACGTTTTGTTCATTAAGCTTTGGCTTCGCCTAGCAAAAAGCCCTCCACCGTCTGGCAAAGACGGTGGAGGGCTTTTATAGTATGAACTGTTCATCGGAGTGGGTATGCATGGAGAGTGTAGTACACCTCTGACAACAGCCTGCTTACACGCCTGCCTTCATAAACTTTTCCAGCCCGTCGCGGGTAGGCAGTCCGTCCATGTCTCCGGGCGACATTACAGCGAGTGCGCCGATCGCGTTGCCGCGTTTTACGGCTTCGGCTACGGTCAGTTTTTCCAGCATAGCGCTGATTACACCGACTGCGAAGCCGTCTCCGGCGCCTACAGTATCAACAACCGTTTCTACCTTGAAGCCGTCGACATAACCCTCTTCACCGGCAGCAGTTCTGTAATAAGCACCTTCAGGTCCGAGCTTAATGACCACCAGCGACACACCGTGCTCCAGGTAATAGCCGGCAATTTCTTCTGGAGTCTCAAGGCCCGTAAGGGTTTTGCCTTCGCTGAGGCCTGGCAGGAACCAGTCGCATCGTGTTGCCAGATCGTTAATGGTGTTCACCATAGTGTCTTTGTCCGGCCAGAGGGTAGGGCGCAGATTCGGGTCGAGGGACACCGTTTTTCCGCTGTTCTTCATAAATTCCATGGCATGCAGGGAAAATTCATGGCAGGTCTTCGACAATGCTGAAGAGATGCTGGTAACATGCAAATGTCCAGCGGAAGCGAAATAAGACTCATCAAAGTCTGTGAGGCTCAGCTTGGAGGCTGCGGAATTTTTACGGAAGTATTCAACCTTGGGATCTCCGGTCAGCACCTTGGATTTGATCAGCATACCGGTTGGAAATTCTTTGGTGTACGTGATGCTGGCGGTGTCAATCTGCTCTTTGTTCAGCGCACCGACTATAAATTGACCGAAGTTGTCCTCGCCAAGTTTCGTTACATAACCCGTTTTGTGCTTAAGACGTGATAATCCGGTAGCCACATTGCTCTCAGCGCCGGCTAATGCCTTGGAAAAAGAAGTAACCTCGTGCAGTGGGCCCACCTCATTGGCATAAAACATAGCCATCGGCTCTCCGAATGTAACTGCATCCAGCTGTTTGCTCATGAATAGTTCCTCCTCGGGGCAAGCTCACAACCCCTGTATAAATGATTTGTAATTTGAAATTATCATATAAATCGGTTTTCTACAATAAGACTCCCCTCATTCCATAGAAAATATTTAACGCTTTTATATGGGGTGGATTAAATAAATCCTTGTTATATAAGGGTAATTTTAATTATTCAGAAGATTTTACGTTCTGTTCACATAAAAATATATTGACGGCAGAAGACATTGTTATTACTATTTTCTTATAAGGTTTTAGCTTATGGTTAGTAAATTAGATAAATTAGTTTATCTAAAATAATATTCTTAATTCCAAGGATTGAACCAAGAAAGGGAGTTTATGATGAAGAAGATAAAAGTATTGCAGAACATCACATCCGTTGGCGTAGTAGCTGTTATCCGTGCCGACAATGCCGACAATGCTTTTAAAATGTCCGCAGCCTGTATCGAAGGTGGACTGAATAACATTGAAGTTACCTTTACAACTCCGGATGCCGACGTAGCGATCAAACGCCTGGTAGCCGAATATGGAAGCCGTGCCGTCATCGGTGCTGGTACGGTACTTGATCCGCTTACGGCAAGAATCGCTATTCTGGCAGGTTCTGAATTTGTAGTGAGTCCTTCTTTTGAAGAAGAAACCGCCAAAATGTGTAATCTCTACGGAATCCCTTATATGCCAGGCTGCATGACTCTCAATGAAATGAAAGAAGCGCTGAAGCTGGGCGTAGATGTATTGAAGTTGTTCCCTGGCAGCGCCTTCGGACCGGATTATGTCAAAGCCGTCAAAGGACCCATGCCACATGTCAACATTATGCCTACCGGTGGTGTAGACCTGAATAACATGGAGAAATGGATTTCGAACGGCTGCATCGCTGTAGGCATCGGCGGTAACCTGACTGCTCCGGCCAAGGAAGGCCGCTACGATCAGATCACTGAGCTTGCCGCCAAGTATGTGGCGAAGTTCAAGGAAATTAAGGGCGCGTAAATTCCCACCCAGATATAACAACGTTATAACGCTTTATTTTTACAACAGCCGGTGTGCGCCTTGAGAAGGGTACAGCCGGCTGTTGTGCGTTTTTTCTGGTTTCATTTTTGTTACAATCTTTCTATAAAAGAGTATTTGAATGATTGAAGCTTCCCCTGTATGCTTAGTAAGGATTATGGATACCGAAAAAATCATTATAGGCTTGCAACAAATCCGCAGTCTTGCGCGTCAGTAAGATTGCATAGAGAGGGGGAACCTTCGTGGTGGAGCAGGGACTCATCAGAGCCGCTCAAGCGGGCGATCGCGACGCTCTAATCACCCTATTGCGAGAAATTGAAGGGCATGTGTATAAGACGGCCTTCTACATTCTGCATAATGAACAGGATGCTTTGGATGCTTCACAGGAGGCGCTTATCCGCGTGTATACCAAAATCGGTTCTTACGAGGAAAAAGCCCAGTTCAAAACGTGGGTACAGCGGATCGTGACCAACATATGTATTGATAAGTTCAGAAGAACGAAACCTACGGTTTCCATGGATGAACATGAAATGGTGTTTCCAGATACACATAATGTGGAGCGGGAAGTGTTGTCCGGCTATCTGGCGGAGGATATACGGGAAGCGATTGATCAGCTTCCGGAACATCACCGTACAGTAATCGTACTGCGGTATTTGCAGGATTTCTCCTACAACGAGATTGCAGATTCGCTGGACCTGCCCTTGAACACAGTGAAATCGTATCTGTTCCGGGCTAGGCAGCAATTACAGAATAGACTTCAGGAGTATCAGAAAGGGGGTGTATCAGGATGAAATGCGCGGAGGTGATGGAATGGATGCACCGCTATCTGGATCATGACTTGAGCCAAGATGAAATTATAGAAATGTTCCGTCATATCGATAATTGCCCTTCGTGCGCGGATGTCTTTGACCGTCTGAGTGTGCTCTCCCAGCAACTTGAGCAGCTGCCGGATGTGAAACCACCTTTCAGTCTGGTTGATTCGATCTTGCCGCAACTTGACAAGCTGGATCAAGGTGTCCAGGAACCAACCATGAAAAGTATAGATGAATCCAAGGTTGTTCCGTTCACACGTAAAAACTCCCGTGGCAAATTCTTTAAAGGATCTTCCATGGCAGCACGGACAGGTATTGGCGCGGCTGCGGCGGCAGTGATACTGCTTATCGCTATTTTTAACATGCCTGATAGTATGCCTGCAGCAGATATGGATATGGCACTCAATAAGGCTGCAGATACAAACGCTGGACAGACTATGCAAAAAACGGATGAGGCTACAGCGTCTGGACCGGTTGCAGCACAGGACGGCAGCACAGATCGTGCGGCAGGGATTACGGAACAGAACAACCGTACCTTTTCAGCTGCCGAGAACAATCCTGGAGTTGCTGAAGAAATAGTGACTCCGTCTGCAGTGGCGACTCCGGATTCCCCGGCAGTGGCACCTGATCCAACCAAAGAGCCGGCATCCTTAAAGCGGCAGATCACGGTAGAGCCTGATACTACTACGGCTACACCAGGAGTACAGGATATGAGGATAAGCAGTTCTGATCCGGATACCAGCAGCGGGGACAACGCTCAGGAGAGTGCGCCAGAAAGCAAAGCCGGAGCGGATAATCCTGAAAGTGAATCCAAGAAGCTTCCTTCATCGGAAGAAGCCGGGGTGATGAGTTTGTTGCCGGCACTGGTTGCACCCTCGCCATGGACATCACCGGATGGACGTTTTGATGCTGAGCTTGCTGGCCAGCAGCTTGTACTCTATTCCATACCAGCAGGCACTGCCAGAGACGATTGGAAGGTACTGACCTCACTTCCCCTGGAAGGGGAATGGGTATCCGGCCAATGGTCGGAAGACAGCCGTGTATTCAATTATGTGACCCTACAGAACGGCAGTGAAATTACTAAGGCTTACACCATCCCGGATTCGGTAGTGTCTCCCACCCCATCCGGCTCACCTTTACCTTCTTCTTCTGCACCTGCGGCTACTCCGGACGCGGCAACGTCTACAAATTAATCGCAGAGTGGAACTTTTTACGCAGTATAGGAATATACTATAGTAAGAGGACAGGAGATACAGGATCGTGAGAACCATCGGTATGACCGCCGGCTGGAAAGTTTCTAGAGCTTTTCCTACCGTCGTTTATATAGATGCGCCGCGGAAACGGAGCAACTTTGGCCATGGCTGCCGGAGTTGCTCCGTTTTTGCGCAAATATATGAATTTATATTTTTCACGCTACATACAGAGTATGGCTGTTTCAGCGAAGCTGGTTCCGCTTGATGCCTATGTTTAAAGATTCTTTTTTGTTACAATAATCAGAGACTGAAATGGAAAAGGAAGTGGCGGGATGGATGCCAAAACGGCGGCCAAGGACATCAAACAAGGAAATGTTTCGCCACTCTACGTGCTGTACGGCAGCGAGAAGTTCCGGATGAATGAATTTGCGGCTTTTCTGGAGGAACACCTGATAGCCAAAGAGGACCGGGATTTTGCAGTTATTCCCTTTGATCTGTCCGAGACGCCGGTGCAGGCGGTTGTGGAGGAAGCAGAGACTGTGCCGTTTATGGTAGAACGGAAGCTCCTGCTGGTGCGTGATGCCTCCCTGTTCACCGCAGGAAAGGAAAATGCCAAGATCGAACATCGCGTAGAGGTTCTCACTGATTATTTACAGCATCCTACAGAATTCAGTGTGATCGTCTTTATGGTCAATAATGACAAACTGGATGAGCGCAAAAAAATCGTCAAGACGGTCAAGGCAGCAGGGACGGTGCTGGCCTTCAACCCGCTGGGTGCAGAGGAATTGCTGCGCTGGGTCGAGAAAGGCCTGCGTGACCGGGGCTGCGTGTCTGCACCGGGTGCCGCAGCAGCTCTCGTGGCAAATGCCGGAACAGGGCTGCAGGGGTTGTCGGCAGAGATGGACAAGCTAAGCCTGTTCGCAGGCAAGGGCGGGACCGTGGATACTGCAGCGATTGAGAGCTTAGTGCACCGGGGGACCGAACAGAACGTGTTCACACTGGTGGAGGATATTGCCAATCTGCGGCTGGATAAGGCGCTGAATACACTTTATGAGCTGCTGAAGCAGCGAGAAGAGCCGATCAAGATTGCGGCGCTGATTGCGCGGCAGTTCCGGATGATTTTGCAGGTGAAAGATTTGTCCGCCCAGAGTTACTCACAAGGCCAGATCGCTTCCCAGCTCGGGCTGCATCCGTATGCTGTCAAGCTTGCTGGTGAACAGGCGCATAAATTCGAGAGCCAGCGGCTGCGGCAGATTCTCAGCTTTCTGGCTGACCTCGACTACCAGATGAAGACAGGGGCCATCGACAAGGTGCTGGGCTTGGAGATGTTCATGTTACGGCTGGGAGCCTAACGGTGAACCTGGGGATTATAAGACTGCGAGTACAACGAAAGCCTGCTCCTTAGCGTAAGTACGCTAACGGGCAGGCTTTTGCTGAAACCTAAGACTTAAATATGCCAGATGCTATAAAGATCCTGCTATATCTCACTAGAGAACAAAAAAACCTAACCGTATGCAGCATAACGGTCAGGTTCTTATAGTGCTCATTATTAATGTCGCCCTTGGCTTAGGCTTGAGCCTGGAGAGCGTTCAATTTCTTCGCCAAGCGGGATTTTTTGCGGGCAGCCGCATTTTTATGAACCAGGCCTTTAGTTACAGCCTTGTCCAGCTTTTTGGAAGCAGCTTGGAAAGCAGCTTGAGCAGTTTCCACTTCAGTACCAGTCAGTGCTACATCAGCAGTTTTCACAGCTGTACGAAGCGCGGATTTCTGGGAAGCGTTCAGTGCACGGCGTTTTTCGGCCGTCTTGACGCGTTTTACCGCGGATTTGATATTTGGCATTGCATTCACCTCCTGAAAGACATTCGAAATCATCAAATGATTCACAACTTAAAATAGTTTAGCATGAGCGCTCATAAAATGCAAGACTAATGCTTTTAATTTAACCCTTTCCGGTTTGAATAAAGCAAGGCCTTCTCTCGCACACTATCACCAATATGAATAAGGAGGCTGAACTAATAATGGAACTGGATCTTCAGCTATATTCGGTACGCACAGATTTGGCGCTGGAAGCCAAAGAAATGGCTCAGGGACCGCAAAAATCGCCGATCCCCGGTGTGAACGAAGAGGTAGAAGAGGCGGACGGCATTAAGGTTACCCGTCTTGCCGTAGCGAATCAAGCGGGCTCGCAGGCTATTGGACGCGCTATAGGAAACTATGTGACGCTGGAGGTCCCGGCACTGCGCGGCGGAGATACCGGCCTGCAGCAGAAGGTATCCATGGTTTTTGCCAAGGAATTTGAACAGTTCATGGACAGAATCGGTATTGACCGCAACTCGTCGGTGCTGATTGTCGGCCTCGGCAACTGGAACGTAACTCCGGATTCACTCGGACCGCTCGTAGTAGAGAATGCGCTGATTACACGCCAGTTCTATGAGCTGGTTCCCGATCAAGTCGCCCCGGGTTACCGCAATGTGAGCGCAATAGCCCCTGGTGTGCTGGGGCTGACGGGTATTGAGTCAAGTGAAGTGGTTCAGGGAATCGTGGACCGTACCAAGCCCGACGTGATTATTGCGATAGATGCACTGGCATCCCGTTCACTGGAACGGATTAATACGACCATTCAAATTGCTGATATCGGTATCCATCCCGGCTCAGGGATTGGTAATAAACGGCGTGGGTTAACCAAGGAAATTCTCGGGATTCCCTGCATTGCGATCGGCGTTCCTACCGTCTGTTATGCTTCGACCATTGTGAACAATGTGCTGGAGATGATGAGCCGGCATTTTGGACAGGTTGGGGCAGGAGCAGCCCATACCAAAGAGATTATGGGGATGCTGGACGATATCTCTGAACAGGAAAGGCTGTCGCTCGTCAAAGAAGTGCTGGAACCGCTCGGGCATGATCTGATTGTTACGCCGAAGGAAATTGATGAGTTTATTGAAGAAATCGCCAACATTGTGGCCAGCGGACTGAACGCTGCGCTGCATGAGGCTGTGGATCCCGGTAATGTGGGAGCATACACCCACTAATACCTGTCCTGCGGTATGCCATGCCCGCCCAGTCTGCCTGCCGGCAAGCTGCGGCCGGGCTTTTTTTCATATAAACAGAAGCATGCTTCATTAAAGTGGGACTTGCAAGAGTGACAAGCTGAGCTGCCTTCTTCTCTCATTTCAGGTTCTAGCAATCCTCCTCTGCTCATAGATTGGGAGTATAAGAGATTACAGAGGGCTGGAGGAGGACATAACAATAATGAACAAAAAATGGTTTCAGCTATGGAATATCGGCCGGCTGCGCGGAAAGCTGCTGGACATTCTGTCGCTGGGGAGAACAATGCTGCTGCTGGCCGGAGGTTCACTTGTATTTTTCATGCTGCTTGGAGCCGGTGGATTGGCCGGACAGAAGCTGAACTCTTCACCCATTCCCTCAATGAAAGGGCTGGCTGCATCCTTATCGAGCGGATTTTTTATGGAACTGCTGGGGCTCGAGGTTCCGCACCTGCCGAAGGGTGAAGAGCCGTCTGCATTTTCGGGTAAGAACGTAACCTCTTTCGTCTTTCGGATGCTGACCAGTGTGGACCCCGGGGATCCGAAAAGCCTGATCTCGCGCGAGGTTCCAGGGCTGGCTGCGGATGATCCGTTCCTGCTGCGCCTGGGCTCTGGAGGGGCGAAGGATGCGCCTGCGGATTACCATCCGGGAACGGACGATCTGGCAGCCGCAGACTCCGGGGGAGAGGGTAACGGTGATACTGTAGGAGCAGAAACAGAGCCGGACGAAACAGAAGCAGGCGGAAAGGAACCTGCGCACAGCGACGGATCGGACGGGCCGGATGGCGAAGAAACGGATGCACCTAAGCCTACCGTGGCACCGGATTCAGAAGGCAGTAACGATAGTCAGTCTGTACCCGGCAGCAGCCAGGATACTTCGATCAAGCGGATCTTAATCTATCATTCCCATCCCCGCGAGGCATATAACCCGCTGCTGGGCGTACAAAGTGACAATCCTAGCTCTGCTATTCCTTCCAAAAATGTAATGCTGGTAGGATCATATATTGCCAAAAGACTGGAGCAGCGCGGAATTGGTACGGTTCATGTACAAGAAGATTACGCTACGAAGGTGCCGGACTACAATTGGAACTTTTCCTATAAATATTCAAGAATGACGGTCAAGGCCGTATTAGGCGCCAACCAGGAAATGAATGAAATGATCGATATCCACCGGGATTCGCAGCGGCATGGCAAAACGACTGCCGTCATTGACGGGAAAAGTTACGCCCAAGTGTATTTTATCCTCGGTCATGCGAATAAAGATTGGAAGAAGAACGAGGCGTTCGCCAACAAAATCCATCAATTGCTCGAAAAAGACTATCCTGGCGTTTCCCGCGGTATCTGGGGTAAGTCCTCCGGAAATGGCAATAATGGTGAGTATAATCAGACTCTTTCTCCGAATAGTGTATTAATAGAAGTCGGTGGAATCGACAATTCAGCAGATGAGTTGAAAAGAACGGCAGATATTTTGGCAGATGCTATCGCTGATGTGTACTGGAACAGCCACGACGCGGAAAAAGCCGCGGCACCGGTTCATAAATAGAAGGGAGTGCATGAAATGTCGCGGTTCGGCAAAAAACTGGTTATGGTCGGCATATCAGTGGGGATTGGTATATTGGCAGGCATGCAGTTCGGCAGCGGAGGAGGAACAAATACCTCTACAGTGTTGCCTGGCTGGAATGGTGCAACCGGGACAGCCGGGACAACCGGGACAGTCAACGCTGCTCCCTCTACCCGGAAGACTGGGGTGCAATCTGTCCCGGGCTCAAGTCTGGCGCAGGGAGGGCAAGCCTATGTGTATGTTCCTGTAGCAGTAGACCCGGTCACAGGTGCATACACGGTTGTTCCGGGGCAGTTGCAATCTGCTGGGGGATCTAACGCGGCTGCTAATCTGCCGCAGCAGGAGGCCCCCGATTACAGCAGTATGAGTCCTGAACAGATTCTTATACCTGAAGAACAGAAACCTACAGTAGACAAGCTTGCCGACAAAACTGCAGGGCTGCTGCAAGAAGCGTCGCAAAAGAGCATACGCTGGGTAGTGTCGCTGTTCGATTCCGCTGAAGAATAAGCTGCCACAGACTTTTTCTTCGGCCGTCCGGGGTGACGGGATTGATGGGCGAAGCGCGTACTGCTATAATAAGTGGATTAACATTAGGCTGTCTGTGGGGGTAAGGAATGACTGACGTTCAGAAAAGACAACAACAAATCCGCAATTTCTCGATTATTGCACATATAGACCATGGTAAATCGACATTGGCCGACCGCATTTTGGAGTACACGGGCGCACTTACTTCGCGTGAAATGCAAGAGCAGGTGCTCGACCAGATGGATCTGGAGCGCGAGCGCGGCATTACCATCAAGCTGCAGGCCGTCCGCCTGACCTATCGTGCTGATGATGGACAGGATTATTATCTTAATCTGATTGATACACCGGGGCATGTCGATTTCACGTATGAAGTTTCCCGCAGTCTTGCGGCCTGCGAAGGTGCACTTCTCGTGGTGGACGCTGCACAGGGAATTGAAGCCCAGACCCTCGCCAACGTATATCTGGCACTGGACAACAACCTGGAAATTCTGCCGGTCATCAACAAGATCGATTTGCCGAATGCAGACCCTGAACGGGTCAAGCAGGAGATTGAAGATGTTATCGGACTGGATACCAGCGAAGCGGTATTGGCATCTGCCAAAGCAGGTATCGGCATCAAGGAGATTCTGGAGCAGGTGGTCAAGCAGGTACCTGCGCCAAACGGCAATTCCGAAGAACCGCTGAAAGCGCTGATTTTCGACTCGCATTATGATCCGTACAAAGGTGTTATTGTGTATGTGCGTGTAATTGATGGCAGCATCCGCGCCGGTTCGAAGATTAGGATGATGGCAACCGACAAGACTTTTGAGGTCATTGAGGTTGGAGCGTTCATGCCGCGTATGAGTATTGTGTCAGAATTGAACATCGGCGATGTCGGCTTCATTGTAGCCGGGATCAAACATGTCGGCGACACCCGGGTCGGGGATACCGTAACGGATGCGAAGAACCCCACACCGGAACCGCTGCCTGGTTACCGCAAGATTAATCCGATGGTATATTGTGGTCTGTATCCGATTGAGACCTCGGACTACAATGATCTCCGGGAAGCCCTGGAGAAATTACAGCTTAACGATGCCTCACTCAGCTTTGAGCCGGAAAGCTCAAGCGCACTGGGCTTTGGCTTCCGCTGCGGCTTCCTCGGACTCTTGCACATGGAGATTATTCAGGAGCGCATCGAACGCGAGTTCAATCTGCCGCTGATCACAACCGCGCCAAGCGTTATTTACCGCATTAAGCTGACCAATGGTGAGACCATTCAGATCGACAACCCATCCCATTATCCTGAGATTGGCACTATTGACTATATTGAAGAGCCCTATGTCAAAGCCGCAATCATTGTGCCGAACGATTACGTCGGAACGGTGATGGAGCTGTGCCAGAACAAACGCGGGGAATTCGTCAACATGGAGTATCTGGACACAAGCCGTGTGACCATCACATATGAGATTCCATTGTCCGAGATTGTCTATGACTTCTTTGATCAGCTGAAGTCAGGAACGAAGGGCTATGCGTCCTACGATTATGAAGTATCTGGCTACCGCCAGTCGAATCTGGTCAAGATGGACATTCTGCTGAATAATGAGCAGGTCGATGCCTTGTCATTCATCGTCCACCGCGACCGTGCTTATAACCGCGGCCGTATCATCTGTGAGAAGCTGCGCGGCATCATTCCGCGGCAAATGTTCGAGGTGCCGATCCAAGCTTCTGTCGGCACAAAGGTCGTTGCCCGCGAGACGGTTAAGGCGATGCGCAAGAACGTGCTTGCCAAATGCTACGGCGGTGACATTTCGCGTAAGCGGAAGCTACTGGAGAAGCAGAAGGAAGGCAAGAAGCGCATGAAGCAGGTAGGCAGCGTTGAAGTGCCGCAGGAAGCGTTCATGGCGGTACTGAAGATAGATGAGTAGCCGCAAGGCAAGCTTTTGCTTTTGCTGAACGATATGGCCCAGAATGTACTGAAGGGAAGCCTGACGGCTTCCCTTTTCTGGCTAGATATAAATATATAGTTCATCTTATTTTGAATAAAGGAGACAGCTATGACAAACCTGGATAATGGCCGTCCCCCGGAGGCCGTATACATTCATATCCCTTTCTGCACCAATAAATGTTTTTACTGCGATTTCAATTCCTACGTCCTGAAGGATCAGCCGGTCATGGATTACCTGGAGGCTCTGGACCGGGAGATGGAACTTACGGTGAAGAATACGCCGCCTGGTGTGATTAAGACGATTTTTGTGGGCGGGGGAACCCCTACAGTATTGAAACCGGATGAAATGGCCTTTTTCCTACAATCAGTCCGCAGACACTTTCCACAGTGGGATGAGAATATAGAATTTTCTATGGAAGCTAATCCCGGAACCACCGATAAAGATAAGCTCGCAGTCATGAAAGAAGGCGGCGTCAACCGGGTCAGCTTTGGCGTGCAGGCTTTTCAGAATGATCTGCTCAGCGGCATTGGACGCATTCATAACGTGGATGATGTCTACCGCAGCCTGGAGAACGCACGCAGTGTGGGTCTGCATAATCTGTCGGTTGATCTTATGTTCGGACTGCCGAACCAGAGCGTCGATATGCTGAGAGAGAGCATAACCAAGGCGCTTGAGCTGGATTTGCCGCATTATTCAATTTACAGCCTCAAAGTCGAGGAAAATACACTGTTCCATACCCTCTTCAACAAGAACAAGCTTCCGCTGCCAAGCGAAGAGGATGAACTGGAGATGTACCTTCTACTCATGTCTACTATGGAAGCTGCAGGCTATGGCCAATATGAGATCAGCAATTTTGCCAAGCCGGGGATGGAGAGCCGCCACAATATTACGTACTGGCGCAATGAGGATTATTATGGTCTCGGTGCCGGTGCGCATGGATATGTGCAACGGCAGCGACATATGAATATCAAGGGTGTGAATCCTTATATTGAAGCTTCTCTTAAGGGGCTTCCGCGTTTGGATAGCTTCACAGTCTCTGAGCAGGAGGCGATGGAGGACTTCATGATGGTGGGTCTGCGCATGCGTGAGGGTGTGTCGGATCAGGCGTTCCGGACGCAGTTCGGGAAGTCCCTGCAGGATATTTTCGCCGGATCGCTGAACAAAATGCTTGCTGCAGGCCTGCTTGATCAGGATGGGGATTTCTATCGTCTAAGCAAGCAGGGCATCCTGTTCGGGAACGATGTTTTCGGTGAATTTGTCGGTGCTTTGACAGAGGTTTAATTTTAAAATACCCCTTGAATTGTAATTCACTCTGTTGTATATTTATTCATATTAACAACGAGGGGTGAGTCACAGTGCTTGTCAAAACGGATATGTTCCACCAGCCGGCTCCTGCGGGAGACCACAAGGTGATATGCAGAAATGCAACGGTGGAGGATGTAGAACCGCTGTATTTAATGATAGAAGAATATGCTCAGCGCGGAATTATGCTTCCCCGTTCCAGGCAAGCACTGACCCGCCAGATCGACCAGTTCGTGATTGCCGAATTAGACGGTAAATTCATCGGCTGCGGATCACTGTTCAGACTGGGCGCTGATCTTGTAGAGGTGCGTTCGATCGGATTGCGTGATGAGGGTAAAGGCAAAGGCGTAGGCTCGATGATCCTGGAGAAGCTGACGGAAGAAGCCAGACGCCAGAAGATCCCCAAGATTATGGCGCTGACCTATGCGGTGGATTTTTTCCTCAGAAACGGTTTTAGCGTTGTGGAGAAGGAGATTTTTCCGGAGAAGGTCTGGACCGATTGCGTGAACTGCAAGAAGCAGCATGCCTGTGATGAAATTGCTGTGCTGAAGAAGCTGGATTAATATCGGAGTGGCCTTGTACCTGAAGATTTATTTTATATAATATACAGAAACCACTTTTCTGCAGGGCGGAAGCCTTGCGAAAAGTGGTTTTTTTGTTAACTTGTGATATGCATGGTGTGAATGAGGATGAATAGGAATTTGGCGGTATTGGGTGAGGCTAATGCATACAGTAGACAGGTTATTTGACATAGATCAACTTACGCTGCTCTTCCACTAACCGGGCAAGTTCAGATGTGGCATAACTCGAAGGATGGAAGGCTGCGAACATTGTGTTATAGGTAATGCTTGTGCTCGAGCCGTCGGCCATTTCAATTTCGAGCCAGTATTTGTCCCCAACCCATTGTTTGGTCTCATTCGACAACTGGTCAAACGGGATATATTTAAGCTTCGGATATTCCCGGATGAATACGGCATTAGCTTCAGGTGTGAAATCCTTCAGAGGACTCCCGTCCATGCCGCTGATAAAACGGACGGTCTTGATTTTGCCTGCGATATCAAGCAGATCGTTAAGGGTCTGCGCAGAAGGGTTATCAGTAGCCTCATACAGCCTGTCTCCTGCCATTATCCGGGCCGAGTTTTTATAACTTTTTACTGTGTAGAGTGGTGTTCCCACTTCTAGCACAGTGGCATCTCCATCCTTCATAGGATTGCGGGGGCACTTATGGTCAGCTTTGCGGTAGCTGATTTTACCGATTGGATCTCCTGTTTTCAACCCGCTGATATCCCCGTTACTATTATCCATATAGGTAATGCCATCCCATTGGAGGACAGGAGCATACTCAAGCTCACCGTAATAACATTTGTATGGCCCTATCTTCTCCAGCATCCCGACCGGCGAACAGCCTGACAACATAATGGCGGCCAAGGTCATCATTATGCTGAATGAGGTTAAGAACCATCGTCTGGGTGATTTCATTTCACACCCCCTTTAATAACAGACGAAGGAGTGCGGCAATGGTTGCGGAAATGTCCCCGAAGTATGGATTTATCTTGAAAAAAATACAATTTAAGCGGATTGATCTGCTCTTATTTGAATAAAAGGGAATGCAACTGGTCTGCCGTACATCGCGGGAAGCCCGGCTGGGCTGAAATAGGCGAACTCAAGATACTCAACTGACTTGACAATGCTAAGGTCAGTTTGGTATTTTTGTATTAGTGGTTAGCACTCATCTGACCAGAGTGCTAACGAATCGGGAGCCACAGCCGACAGGAGGGGATTTGCATGTTAACCGAACGCCAGAGAATGATATTGAATGCCATCGTAGATGATTACATTACTTCTGCCGAGCCGGTTGGTTCGCGAAGCATTTCCAAACGGGGAGATGTAGGCTACAGTCCTGCAACCATCCGTAATGAAATGGCCGACTTGGAGGATTTGGGCTATCTGGAACAGCCACATACTTCAGCAGGACGAATTCCTTCCCATAAGGGCTACCGATATTATGTGGATCATCTGGTACCGTGGAATTCTGCGGGATCGGCAGAAATGGGCACGATCCGTGAATTTTTTGCTGAGAAGCTTAATGCAACAGAGCAGGTTATCCAGCATGCGGCAATGATTCTTTCCAATATGACGAATTACACTTCCATCCTTCTGGGGCCGGAGGTTTTTCATACTTCATTGCGCCATTTCCAGCTGCTGCCGCTGGACGACAACACCGCCGTGGCGATCATTGTTACAAGTACCGGTCAGGTAGAGAATAAGACTGTAAGCATTCCACCGGGGATTTCCCTGTCCGAGATGGAGAAAGTGGTTAATCTGCTGAACAGCAAGCTGGTGAATGTTCCGCTCTACAAGCTGAAGAGCCAGCTCTATTCCGAGCTAGGGGAGGAAATGCAGCGCCACATCTCCCACTATGAAGAATTAATGAAGGTGCTGGATACGGCACTCGAAAGTGACCATGAACAGCGCATTTATCTTAGTGGAGCAACCAATATGCTTACCCAGCCGGAGTTCAAGGACGTCGACAAGGTGAAGAATATTCTCGATCTGCTGGAAGAAACACCTACGCTCCTCAAAATGCTGGCTCCTGCATCCGGGGGGCCTGGAATGCAGGTGCGTATCGGCATGGAGAATAAGCATGAGGCTTTTGCCAACTGCAGTCTGATTACAGCCACATATTCGCTGGACGGGAAGGCGCTTGGAAGCATTGGCATCCTGGGTCCGACCCGGATGGAATATGCGCGTGTAATGGGCATACTGGGTATTCTGTCCCGTGATTTGACAGCGATGCTGGCACACTGGTATAAGTGAACAGAGCGTAATTGTTTCGTGACTGATTATAAGGAGGTGAAGACAACTTGAAAGAGCAAGAGATTCAGGATACCAATGAAATTAACGATCAGGCAATACATGAGAATCAGGCAGCTGATGAGGCTGAAGCAGCCACTGAGAACGGTGCACCAGCTTCAGAACAGGCCTTCGAGGAGGCTTCTGGAACTGGAGAAGCCGCTAGACGCCTGCAGGAGCTGGCAGAGGAATATCAAGGACGCGCGCTGCGAGTGCAGGCCGATTTTGACAACTTCCGCCGCCGTACCCAGAAGGAAAAAGAGGAACTGGCACAGTATGCTACAGCCAAGCTTGTAGGAGAGCTGATTCCTGTACTCGACAACTTCGAACGTGCCATCGCTACAGCTCCGGCCAGTCCGGAATTCGAAGCCTTTAACAAAGGTGTGAATATGATTTTCCAACAGCTGGAAGGGGTATTGAAGTCTGAAGGCCTTACAGCCATGGAATCAGTAGGACAGCCTTTCAACCCTGAATACCATCAGGCTATCATGCAGGTGGAGAGTGAGGAGCACGAGGAAGGTATCGTGACGGAAGAGGTCCAGAAGGGCTATCTCCTGAAAGATAAGGTTCTTCGTCCCGCTATGGTCAAAGTCAGCATGTAGTTCTGTCTATATATGCAGGTTGTAAATGGGATCCATTACATTACTTAATAGAAAATCTAACTGGAGCTAAGGCTCCATATCATTTTGAGGAGGCACATTACTGTGAGTAAAGTTATCGGTATTGACTTAGGAACCACCAACTCTTGCGTGGCTGTTATGGAAGGCGGCGAAGCCGTCGTTATTCCGAATCCGGAAGGTGCTCGCACCACTCCGTCGGTTGTAGGCTTCAAGAAGGACGGCGAACGTATCGTTGGCGAAACAGCCAAGCGTCAGGCCATCACGAACCCGGACCGCACCATCGCTTCCATCAAACGCCACATGGGCACGAACCACAAAGAAAGCATTGACGGCAAAGACTACTCTGCTCAAGAGATCTCGGCCATGATTCTGCAAAAGCTGAAATCCGATGCTGAAGCTTATCTGGGCCAAACCGTTACCCAAGCGGTTATCACC
This sequence comes from Paenibacillus sp. LS-5, assembly GCF_056121505.1. NCBI lineage: Bacteria > Bacillati > Bacillota > Bacilli > Caryophanales > Paenibacillaceae > Paenibacillus > Paenibacillus sp. LS-5. The sequence continues at coordinate 96,815 of NZ_JBWAVA010000002.1, forward strand.
GTTCCAGCCTATTTCAATGACAGCCAGCGTCAAGCGACCAAGGATGCAGGTAAAATCGCCGGTCTGGAAGTTCTGCGTATCGTGAACGAACCAACGGCTGCGGCTCTTGCTTACGGTCTGGAGAAATCCGAAGACCAAACCATCCTTGTCTATGACCTTGGTGGCGGTACATTCGACGTATCCATTCTTGAACTGGGCGACGGCTTCTTCGAAGTTAAAGCTACAAGCGGTGACAACCGTCTGGGCGGCGACGACTTTGACCAAGTGGTTATGGATTACCTCGTAGCTGAATTCAAAAAAGAACAGGGCATCGACCTGAGCAAAGATAAAGCGGCAGTACAACGTCTGAAGGATGCTGCTGAAAAAGCAAAAAAAGAACTGTCTGGCGTACTGACTACTACAGTATCCCTTCCGTTCATCACTGTGGTTGACGGCGTGCCTCAGCATCTCGAAATCAACCTGACCCGTGCCAAGTTCGATGAGCTGACTGCAGGGCTGGTTGAACGCACATTGGGACCTACCCGTCAGGCGCTGAGCGATGCGGGTATGACTCCGGCTGATCTGAACAGAATCGTGCTCGTGGGCGGTTCCACACGTATTCCTGCCGTACAGGATGCGATCAAGAAGCTTACCGGCAAAGAGCCTCACAAAGGCGTTAACCCGGATGAAGTGGTAGCCCTCGGTGCAGCCGTTCAAGCGGGTGTATTGACTGGTGACGTAAAAGACGTGGTATTGCTTGACGTAACTCCACTGTCCCTGGGTATTGAAACTGCGGGCGGCGTGTTCACGAAGATGATCGAACGCAATACTACGATCCCAACAAGCAAATCGCAGGTGTTCTCGACTTTTGCCGACAACCAGCCAAGCGTAGAAATCCACGTGCTGCAAGGTGAACGTCAAATGGCGAACGGCAACAAGACACTGGGACGCTTCATGCTGAACGAGATTCCGCCAGCACCGCGCGGCGTACCGCAAATCGAAGTTACCTTCGATATTGACGCCAACGGTATCGTAAACGTATCTGCAACTGATAAAGGCACCAATAAGAGCCAGAAGATCACCATCACCTCTTCTAGCGGCCTTAGCGATGCTGAAGTAGAACAAATGATGAAGGATGCCGAGCTGCATGCTGAGGAAGACCGCAAGCGTAAAGAATTGGTAGAAGCGAAGAACTCTGCCGACCAACTCGTGTATTCCACAGATAAAGTAATCAAAGACCTGGGCGACAAAGTGGACGCTGCTGAAGTAGACAAAGCGAACGCTGCCAAGGATAAGCTCAAAGCAGCTCTGGAAACTGACAACCTGGAAGACATCAACGCGGCTACAGAAGCGCTGACTGAGATCGTACAGCAACTGTCCGTGAAGCTGTATGAACAGGCTGCTCAAGCAGAACAAGGCGCAGAAGGCGGCCAGGGAGCTGCAGAAGGCGCGAAGAAAGACAATGTTGTGGACGCTGACTACGAGGTTGTTGACGACGAGAAGAATCAAGGGTAACCTTAGACGATAAGTGTATTCTGTACGAAGGGAAGGTCAAGACCGGGGCATCCCGTGTTTTGGCTTTCCTTTTAACATGTTACAGGGAAATCTGAGTATTGATGTGCGGAGGTGAAAGCAGTGGCAGATAAACGCGATTATTATGAGGTTCTGGGCCTCGGAAGAGATGCTTCAGATGATGATGTGAAGAAGGCGTACCGCAAGCTGGCACGCCAGTATCATCCGGACGTCAATAAAGCCAGCGATGCAGAGGCTAAATTCAAGGAAGTAAAAGAAGCCTACGATGTGCTTAGCGACGGTCAGCAACGCGCAAGGTATGACCAATATGGGCATATCGACCCTAATCAGGGCATGGGCGGCGGCTTTGGCGGTGGCGGCGGTGATTTCGGAGGGCTTGGCGATATTTTCGATATGTTCTTCGGCGGCGGTGGCCGTCGTGATCCGAACGCTCCGCAGCGCGGCGGTGATTTGCAGTACACCATGACCATTGAGTTCAAGGAAGCGGTATTCGGTAAAGAAACCGACATTACTATTCCACGCACGGAGACCTGCGATACCTGCTTCGGCTCCGGTGCCAAACCCGGTACCAAACCGGAAACCTGTTCCGTATGCCACGGCAGCGGACAACAGGAATTCGTGCAGAACACACCACTTGGACAAATGCGCAACCGCCGTCCTTGTTCCCATTGCTCAGGCACAGGCAAGATCATCAAGGAAAAATGTACAACATGTGCCGGCCAGGGTAAAGTCAAGAAACAGCGCAAGATCCATGTGCGTATTCCAGGTGGGGTCGATGATGGTGCACAGCTGCGCATGACCGGCGAAGGCGAAGGCGGTACACGCGGCGGTCCTGCAGGCGATTTGTACATTGTAATCCGTGTGAAGACACATGATTTCTTCGTACGTGAGAACGATGATATTATGTGTGAGGTTCCCTTAACGTTTGCCCAGGCAGCGCTTGGCGACGAGATTGAGATTCCAACCCTGACCGAAAAAGTGAAGCTCAAGATTCCAGCAGGCACACAGACCGGAACCTTCTTCCGGCTGAAAGGTAAGGGTGTTCCCCACCTGCGCGGCTCTGGAACAGGTGATCAGCATGTACGGGTGATCGTCGTGACACCTAGCAAGCTAAGTGATGAGCAGAAAGACCTGCTCCGCCAGTTTGCTTCATACAATGGCGAGAACACGCATGAACAGGAGCAATCCTTCTTTGACCGTGTAAAGCGTGCATTCCGCGGAGACTGATGGATTGCAGATTCTTGCACAGCAATAACATATAGATTCATACAGACGGCTGCACATCCCTTTAGAGGACGTGCAGCCGTTTTTGTTGGTATGGAAATCTCATCGGATATCGGGCAGTATTGTTTGAACTAGAATTCATATAAAGGTATTGATAAATGCAAAAAAAGAAGACCGTGTATGGCTCAGCCATACACGGTCTTCTGGTTCACAGTGGCTTTGGTACTTTGCCATGCAAGCTGGAGAAACAGAGAGTATTAATTAGTCAATTAATCCAATCTTGCTGAGCAGCTGGTAGAGTGCAGCAGCTGCTGTCTCACGGGTTGCTGGAGCAGTAGGATTGAAAGCAGTTCCTGCTTCACTACCGATGATACCCGCTTGGGACAAGACTTGTAAGCTGTCCTTTGCATAAGGTGCTACTTTGGCACTGTCGGTATAGGTTGTGAATGAAGGGTTAGCAGCGGCTTTCGGTTCAGTTCCAGTCAGTTTAAGCGCTCTGTCAAGAATAACAGCAAGCTCTTGACGGGTTACCTTTTGAGTTGGAGCAAATTTGCCGTTGCCAATGCCCAGAATCAGGCCTGCTTTGGAAGCAGCAGCAACATCATTAGCATACCAGTCAGATGATTTCACATCGGAGAAGGTAACGCTGGCATCCGTACGTAATCCAAGTGCACGGGTCAACAGTGCGGTGAACTCAGCACGTGTCAGATTGCTCAGCGGCGAGAATGTCGTTGCTGAAGTGCCTTGGATGATCAGCTTGTCGGCCAAGGTCTGAATCGCAGCAGCCGATTTGGAAGCGGCGATATCTGTGAATGCGGCAGCCGGTTTGCTTACTGCGGCATACACCGAGAAGCCAGGACGGCTCACTGTCACGATTGTCGTTCCATCCGACTGCGGAGTGAATTTAGAAGCAACCGGAGTTACAAGTCCCTTCTCTTCAAAGAGCACACCTGCAGTTTTTGGCTGGATCGCACCAGGTACTGTAAAGGATCTCTTAATGAAAACATTATTAGGAACGTTCAAGTAAGTGCTGCTTGTAGCTGTAGTCCAGGAAGCTTCAAATGAAACCGGGGTTCCGATTACCGTTGAACCTGGAGTGCTTGCAGTCAGCTTGCTTGCAGCGTCAGGCTGTTGCTTAAGGTCAAGCTTCAGGCTTTGGCCAGCAGGAGCAGCGGAGAGCAGGGATATTGGCAAGGATACAGCAGAACCGCCAATGTTAACAATAATGGAACTGCCTGATTTGATTCCAGCCAGCAGCTTCACTTGATCAGCAGTCAAGCTTAGTACTGCAGCCTTATCAGAGATAGTACCTACGGAGACCACAACGGCAGTCTTGGAGGCAGCGGCATTCACAGTAGCTGTCTTCAGGTCACTGTCGCTAACGGTTACCGTGGTTACGCCATCCTTCGATACGGTTAGAGGGGTTACACTTACCGGTGTAGCCCCTTCTTCTATAAGGGATTTGGCTGCAACAGGGATCACTGGCGCAGTTGGGGCAGTTACACCGCCACCGCCACCGCCGCCGCCAACATTACCGGGATCTCCGCCTGCTGTAGGGGCAGAACCCGTAATAAAGCGGAAAGAGGTATAGGAGCTGTAATATTTGTCATTATTCAAATCAATCTTGATAGGTCCTTTGGTATTGTCTTTTGCAGTGATAGCCAGGATCTCAAGTTTATAGACCCCATCCGTGATCGTTGCTACTGCAGGCTTGCCGTTAGCATCAACAATAGGATCACCGTTGCTGTCATAAGGCTGGTAGGTAGATCCTATGACCGTGCTATAACTACCCGGTACAAAGAATTTATTCGGTGCGCCCGTGGTGGCTACCTGGAAGGAACCTTTTTTGACATCGTCCAGACCCACCAGATTGACTTCATAATAGTTGATGTCATCAGCTTTCAGTTTGTAGGAAAGAGCAGCTGATGAATTAGAGTACACGATCGGTGAGCTGATCACCGCTTCCTGTACACCAGTGCCCCAATCTGGCTGTTCAGCTTTATCACTGATATGAACAGTAAATGGCAGATGGAGTGTCGGTTGTCCTGCGGCTGTCAACACTACATTACCTTGGTACAGCAATTCAGGATCAGCGGCTAATGAAACAGCCAGGTTGAGATTAAATCCTGTTGTGCCCAGGGCGGAGGCGGTTATGGTTGTTTTGTCCAAAGTGGCAGTCACATTATCCTCATCTCCATAATTCCATTCCACAGAGGCAGCATACGTAACGTCACTGTTGCTTACGTTCTTTAACTGCAGTGCTTTGCTGCCCATCGAACCCGGTACCATCACGCCGAAGCCTGTTGAAGGATTGTAGTTCGTGACATTCTGAGACACATAGTTTTTGTCCAGAATGGAAATAGGCTCAACCGCTTCGAGTAATGCTGGCGTCAAGATTGCATTCTCAACATTGGCCCGGCCGGGACCTTGAACATACAGATCTTCAGGATCTCCATTATAGAATAGAGAATCTGCCGTGTTCGCCAGAGCGGCACGAATGTCGAATGGCGTATATTCCGGATGTGCCTGCTTGATCAACAGTGACAAACCTGCGACATGTGGAGTAGCCATACTTGTACCGCTGATACGGTTATACGCCTTGGTATAATCTCCGCCATAAGCTGGCCAAGTAGATAGTACTCCGTCACCAGGAGCTACAATGTCTGGTTTAATGCTCAGGTTGCTATCCACATTTGGACCCCAGGAGGAGAAGCTGGTCACCTCATCACCTGCAGACATTGCCGGATGATAGTCCGTTCCAAAGGTGAAAAAGGTTGGAGTGTTTCCATTGTCTAGAATAGCTCTTGCTAGCGCGCGGCCTTTAATCCCTTCAATGTCGAACGTCGGAATATTGTCGTATCCGTCGCCAAGATTGAGACCTATGAAGCTATCGCGATCCTTGATATGCTCATCAAGAACGGCGACATTCTTGCCGTTATCGGACTTGAAGTTACCATTGAAGATAACTATAGCTTTAGCTCCATGAGCTTTGGCATTGGCAATTTTATCAACAAATGAAAGATTACCGCGTGATACCAATACGATGGAACCGCTGATATCGTCCTTTGGATAATCTTCTTCTGCACCAAGATTCGCGTATACAACTCGAACTGGATCTGTACCAAGGATGCCGGAGAAATCATCTTTGCCTAACTCATAAGCCATCACGTGGAACGGATAGTTAGTGTCATACGTAACCGAGGTTACAGAATTTGAAATTTCTGCCTTGAACTCACCGGAAAAGTCTTTTACCGGGCTGGTTACGGCACCAACGGATATCGCCAGCTGAGATACAGCCGGGGAGCCGAGTGTGAAATATCCAGGTCCATTATTGCCGTTTGCAATAACGGCTACCACGCCTGACAGCACAGCATTATTAATCGCAATGGAATCCGGGGAGTTCACATCTTTTTCGGAATCCGAACCCAGGGACAGGTTGATAACATCCATGCCATCCTTCACTGCATGTTCGATACCGTCGATTACCTGAGCCGATGAACCGGAGGATGTACTTGGCTTCTCGAGATTGCGACCAAGTACCTTGTACACATAAAGATCCGCTCCGGGAGCAACGCCTTTTTGGGCGACATCTCCTTTGGCAGCGTATTGTCCAATAATGGTGCCGGATACATGTGTACCGTGTGAAGTCCCTTCATAACCTACACCGTACGGATCTTCTGCGGGAGTCAGTGGAACTTCTTCATAAGGATCATTGTCCTGATAGAAGGAGTCATAGCCGCCTTTGTAAGCTGCTGCAATATCCGGATGCTTATAATCCACACCGGTATCGATGACGCCGACTTTCAAACCGGCACCATTATATCCGTGATCCGCAGCCCATGTGGCACGAATCTGCTCAAGTGGAGCATTGTCATTTCTGTAAGTAGATCCGGTTACTGTCTGATCGGGGAGAGTGTACCAGGTGCTGTTCGGATAAATGGAAGTAACGCCGGAGATCTTCGCCAGCTCCGGAATCTTGTTCGCCGGAACGGTGACTTCAAAGCCATTCAATATGGTGTCATACTTGTAGTTGACGGTCAGGTTAATGCCTTTGGCTTTAGCCTGGTCCAGCACAGTGCTCTGCTGACTCTTCACCTCAGCTGCGGTAGCTGTTTTGGCTAGAGCCGAGAACCCCTGCTTGGCGGCATATTCTCCGACCGCTGCAGGCTGGCCGCTTAATTGAACAATGACCCGGACATTATTTGAGGATTTGGTATTGATCTGTGGAGAAATAATATTCTGATCTGATTGAATTAAAGATGTTAGATGATTGCTAGATGATGATGTCTGCAAGCTGTCGGCGGCGAATGCCGCTCCTGGAATCATGCCGGCTGTCACGCCTAGTGACAAGGCTAATACAGACAGCTTACGAGGTAATTTTGTCCACTCCAAATGTAATCCCCTCCAAGTTATGTTATTAGTTCTGGCTCACATCTCTCCTGCTTCAGACAGTTAGCGCGGATTCTCCTTTTCTATTGATCCAGTTTATTTCCGTCTAGATTAGTAGGAAAAATATTAAGAAGATTTTACCACCGGTAAAATGTAAAATCCACACTAAATTTATGAAGTTTTGAGAAAAGACATTTTTTGATGATGTGTAATATGACATGCAGACCCTTATTATGGTAAATATCAAGCGGAAAAACGCCTAAAAATCTAGGAATAAATAAAATTCGGATGATACGAGTTAGGAAATGTGACATAATGAAACTTGAGTCGGAATTCCCCCTCATCTCTATAAAACCAAATTCTAGTAATTTACCAGCTCCTTTAAGAGATTTGTTTCTTTCCTGTAAAGTAAGACAGCAGAACGTTTAAAATTACGTTAATTTTACAGTTAAGTGAGTGGATGTTATATACTACTTTTGTACCATATTAAGGGAAAAGTATAGTTTGGGGAGTTTAAATCCAAGTTAATTCGTAGGGAAAATTCGAGGGGATATAAGGCAATGTTACTTTTAACAGAATACGCATAAATTCCCCTGCCCGTATGCAAAATAGAAATGTCGCGTATGGCAATCCAGGAAGGCAGGGATATTGATGTCTGAAAAAAATATACTGGCGTATTTTAAGAGTCCCGAAGCTGCCGAGGCAGTTTCCCGCAAGCTACAATCACTCCGCGTGATTGATATGTCCATAGACCGTTTCGGTAAATATCCGGGAGGGGCCCGGTATTCAGGTAATAATCCGCTGACAGGTGATATTCCCAGTCTGGCAACCATGACACTCAATTCCACGCTGGATAGTCATTCGGCCGGTATTTTGGCGGCTGCGGATTCAAGTGCGAGCGGTATGAGCCATGGCGGAGAGGGCGGACCTACAGGACGTGATATTTTGCTAACGGTTGTGCTTGATTCGGAGGTGTTTGATCAGGCGCTATCCTTAATTGAAGAGGCAGGCGGAATGATCTGATGCCTCTAGTGTCTATCCATAGAATATTTCCTGTATGACTAATTCAATTTGGAGGGTGGCAATCAAATGGACAGAGAGAACTCAAAAATCTTTTCTAAGACTGACAAAATGAAAATGTTATATGAAGCGAAGGCGGAGGATGTAGTGTATTCTGCGGCAGAAGCAGATATGGATGATCTGGAGGCGCAGGACCGCTCACTGGAGGCTGATAAACGTCAGCTTCATGAAATTATGAAGAAAGAGTAGCCATAAGGATATTTGGAAATGCCCCACGCCTGTGGGGTATTTTTGTGTTTAGGAGAGGGCGGGGAAAAGAAGTCTTGCTTGCCGGGAACTCATACGTAGTATAATTAGGCAGACAGGTTAAGTAGGAGGATTACTATGGATAACATCGTTTTATGGAGCGGGCTGGCGCTGATGGTGGCGCTTCTCACTTTTTTGAACCAGAAGCAGGTCTACTCTTCAAAAGTGAAAAGGGCTTACGGCGAGCTGCGCGGGCTGACGGTCAAGATCCGCAATGAGCAGTCGGAAGATGCCGATTTGGAACGCTGGGAGAGCGCGCTTGCGGAAATGAATAAGCATCCGAATGAATTCAATAAGCTGGAGGCAGAGATTGGCTTCCGGCGGGCTTATGTTGCATACCTGGAGCAGCACTATTCTCAAGACCCGAGATTGCCCGGTTTACGGGAAGCCGCAGCTTTCCAGAAGGATTCAGTCTGGGGCATAAAAATGGGGGATTACGGCTCGAAAAAATAGCGGGCAAACACGCCTGGAATGAATTGTAAGACCAATGATCATAGCGGACCAAAAACCTCCATATGCTTAGCTGTAGATGGATTTCATTTCTGCAGGGGAGGAACTGCCATTGGATGAATTTGTGGCCCGGTCGCTAGATGAAATACGTTTTTGGTCGAGGATCATGAAAGAGCATTCCTTATTTTTGGGTTTGGGGTTTAGGGCCGAGGATACGCAGCTTAAGAATGAAACCAACCAGTTTTACGCTATTTTTGAGGATATCGAGCGTAGATCCTATGAATATCAGGTTGGGGTCGATCCCCACATCATTCAAGCTTTTAATACGGAGGTTCGTATTGCGGCAACCAATATCTGGGCGTTCAAAAGAAAGGTGCTGGGGCTGATCCTGCAATGCAAGCTTCCGGGTCAGACGAACTTCCCTTTGCTGGTTGATCATGTTAGCCGGGAGGCTAATTATTTCAGAAACCGCTTGGAGGAGCTCAATTCCGGAAGACTTGAACCGCTGCCGGATGCCATAATTGATGAAAATGTATTTTTCCTGAAGATCATGGCCGATCATGCCAAATTTATAGGTCATTTACTGGACCCTTCGGAACGGAAACTGGTCGATCAGGCAAGGGAATTCAGTAATGATTTTGATAAGCTGGTGTTCCAGGCCATGGATTTGAGCCACATGCGCCCCCAATCTCAGACGCTTCCGCTTCTCAGCCAATTCGTGGACGAAAACCGGGTTTCTGTGCAATCTCTGCGTGATTTCAAGAAAACCGCACGTGATCTAATCGATGAATGCAGGATCAAAAGCATTATTCATCCTTTACTGGCGGATCATGTATTCCGTGAAGCAGAACGCTTTTTGTATATTCTCGATATGTTTGATCAATCATTATCCGGAGTTAAAGTCAACAAGCGGGAAATTCTGCATTAATACTTTGCGAAGTTAGTTGAAAAGACTCAAGACCGCCGGCACTATGCCTGCGGTTTTTTCTTTTATGGCGGAACTAATTCTTCATTAATGTAATCCAAAGCTCTGAATTTTCCGTTAATATGAAAAAGGGGTAAATTAAAAATTTTAAGTATGCAGAATCATAAATATGAGTCTTATAAGGAGAAGTCATAATGGAGAACGTATCAGACCTGAAAGTTACAGATGCTCTTGTGGTTAGAGCCTTGGAGAAAAATCTCGCTTTGATCCGCTTTGACCTTGAACGTAAAGTGGCTTATGTCAATGAGGTGTTCGCCAGCTCAATGAAATACAGTTCACAGGATATGTACGGGATGCAGCACCGTGAATTTTGTTTTCCTACATTTGTGAACAGCCCGGAGTATGAAGAGTTCTGGCAGAATTTGCTCTCCGGCAAGAGTTTTCAGGATAAAATCGAACGGATGGACTCCGAAGGCGCTTCGGTATGGCTGGAGGCAACGTATATGCCTATTTTTGACGAGACAGACAAGCGGGTCATCGGGGTGACCAAGGTCGCAACCAACATTACCTCCAGGCAGATCAATATTAGCGAGGTAGTGGAACGGTTGCAGGAGATGTCCGACAGTCTGAATCTGCGCGCGGAAAAAGGCATTGAACGGAGTCAGGGATTGCTGCAGAGCATTGACGAAATCGCCGGGGTCTCGAACGAGAACACCGTGACACTGGCCAATCTGCAACAAAAAGCCGGAGACATTCAAGGCGTGGTGCAGACGATCCGTGATATTGCCTCACAGACCCATCTGCTTGCGCTTAATGCGGCGATTGAAGCGGCTCATGCCGGTGAATTCGGCCGTGGATTTGATGTGGTGGCCAAAGAAGTGCGAAAGCTGTCGGCCATGGTTCAGAATTCCATCAGTAAGGTGCGTGACAGTGTAGAGGGAATTACAGAGGAAATTGGCAAAATGTCCTCCGGAATGGATCAGGTCCAGGATAGTGTGGAAGAAAGCCAGCGGCAGATTGAAATCGCGCTGCAGGAGTTCACTGGAATTTCCACTTCTGCGCAGGAGCTGGATACCCAGGCCCGTGAAGTGCTGAATATTATCTGACCCCAAGCCATTGCATTTTTCAGTAGAATGGAGGTGCCCAGAACCCTTGGCGGGGACGGGTGCCTCTTTATTTTTATGACAAAGGAGAGAGCTTAATTTTGAATATCACACGTTGTGCCTGGGTCAATGAAGACCCGCTGTATATTGCTTATCATGATGAGGAATGGGGCAAGCCCCTGTATGATGACCGGAAGCTGTTCGAGCTGCTGATGCTGGAGGGGATGCAGTCCGGGCTGAGCTGGTATACGGTTTTGAAGAAAAGGGAGCATTTCCGTAAAGTGTTCGATGCATTTGATCCGCATAAGATTGTACTGTATGACGAAGCAAAAGTTGAAGCGTTGATGCAGGACACGGGAATTATCCGCAACCGGCTGAAAATAAATGCGGTCATCCAAAATGCGGCTGTGTTTCAGCAGATTTGCCTGGAAGAGGGCGGCTTTGCGGAATATCTGTGGACCTTTACCGGAGGAAAGCCGGTGGTTAACGGGTGGAAAACACGGTCCGAAGTTCCGGCCACCAGTCCTCAATCTGACCAGATGAGCAAAGCGCTGAAGAAGAAGGGGATGAAGTTTGTGGGCTCTACCATCTGTTATGCGTTTATGCAGGCCTCCGGCATGGTGGATGATCATACGGCGGATTGCTTTTTCCGCCAAAAAGGCCCGGGTTCCGGGAGATAAGCCGCTGTTTGGCGCTGGGTGGGGGAGAAATGGTATACTGTTAAATATTCAATTGTTACAAAACATTTAGGAGGACCCACACACATGTTATGGCACGAACTGACGGTACATACAACAGAAGAAGCACAGGAGATGATATCCAATCTGCTGTATGAAGCCGGAGCAGGCGGTGTTTCCATTGAAGAATCAGGAACGCTGAATAAGGTACGGGACACCCGTTACGGTGAATTATACGATGAACCGCTCAATGATATCCCTGAAGGAGAAGCGGTGATTAAAGGTTATTATTCGGAAGCTGTTTCCATGAACGATATTGTTCAGGAACTGGCTCCGAGAGTTGCAGAGCTGCGCGAATTCGGGATTGACCCCGGCAAGGCGCTGATTTCGTGGAAAACGGTAGATGAAGATGAATGGGCCCATGCCTGGAAGCAGTACTTCAAGCCGCTTCGGGTATCGGAACGGCTGACGATTAAGCCGACCTGGGAGGAGTATACTCCGGATAGTCCGGACGAAAAGATTATTGAACTTGATCCCGGCATGGCCTTCGGAACCGGAACACATCCCACTACGGCCCTGTGCCTCCGCGCACTGGAGAAGCATATCCAGGGCGGTGAAGAGATAATCGATGTGGGCACTGGCTCCGGCATTCTTGCCGTAGGTGCTGTTCTCTTGGGTGCGAAGTCGGTCCTTGCGCTGGATCTGGACCCGGTGGCCGTAGAGAGTGCGCGGGAGAATGTGGCGCTGAACCGGCTGCAGGAAGTCATTACAGTAAAGGAGAGCGATCTTCTGTCACTCCTAGGCGGCGAACGGGCTTTGGATTCGTCGGCTGGAGAGATGTGGCCTTCCGCAAGATCTGGACATTTAGCCGAACCTGAAGAAGCTTCTACTGTTCCGACAAGCGAAGTTGGCCTTGGCGTTACCTTACCGGTCAAAATTGTGGCCGCCAATATTTTGGCGGAGATTATTGTATTGTTCACGGATGATGTCTACCGTGCGCTTCAGCCGGGAGGAATCTACATTACCTCCGGCATCTACAAGGATAAGGAAGATCTGGTAGCTGGCGCACTGACAGCTTCCGGTTTTGAGATTATGGAAGTATCCCGTGAAGAAGATTGGGTGGCGTTCACAGCCGGAAAGAGGTAAAGATGGATTTCTTGCAAAGTATTATACGTATTCCGCTGCAGCAACTCCCGTTCTTTCTGATTACAATTGTAATTGCATTTACGGTGCATGAGTTCAGTCATGCTTATTTTGCCAATAAATTCGGTGATCCTACTGCACGGATGCTGGGGCGGATGACGCTTAACCCAGCAGTTCACTTTGACCTGTTCGGCATTATTCTGCTGCTCGTCGCCGGCTTCGGCTGGGCCCGTCCGGTTCCCGTGAACCGCGAGAACTTCAGACGTCCCCGCCTGATGGGCGTGATCGTCTCGGCAGCGGGCCCGATTAGTAATCTGCTGCTGGGGATCTTGGGTTCTCTTATCTATGCCATACTGCTGGGAACCGGAACCATTGATTCCATTGCGAACGAACAATTGCTTCGGGCAGTTGTCTGGTTTTTCGGGATTTTTATCCAGTTCAATTTCTTTCTTTTTTTGTTTAACCTGATTCCGCTGCCTCCACTGGACGGATACCGCATTGTGGAGGATGTGGCTCCCCGTCCCGTCCGTGGAAGATTGCAGCAGTACGAACAGTGGTTGTCCTTGGTTTTTCTGCTGGTTATCTTCATTCCCGGGCTGCGTAACTATACCATTACTCCAATGAACAATTGGTCTATACAGATCGGGAATGATTTTCTTCAGCTGTTCCTGAAGCTGTTTGGAGTCTGAAGCCTGTAACTGGGACTATTCACAGCCAGGCAAACGTTGTATGATGTAATGTGGTATTTTTAGTGGAATATAGTTGAAAGAGCGGCGGCAGGGAACCTGGGAAGCAGGAACGCTGCCGCTTTTATGCTGAATAAGGGACAGGATGATGAGAACATGCAGCGTTATTTCGTAACACCGGGGCAATTCCTTCCGGATACGTTAGTCATTAGCGGCGAGGACGCCCGTCATATCGCGAAGGTGATGCGCGGTAAGGCCGGGGACAAGCTGATTGTCAGCGATGGAGTGTCCCGGGAGGCACTCGTGGAAATTGCCGGGATTGAAATAGGGGAAGTAACTGTCCATATCCTGGAAATGCTGGATATGACCCATGAGCCGCGGATCAAGATCACTGTGGCCCAGAGTCTGCCCAAGGGAGACAAGCTGGAGACAGTAATTCAAAAATGCACCGAAATCGGCGCAGTAGCCTTTGTTCCGTTTCTCTCAGAGCGCACGATTGTGCAGTATGACGAACGCAAGGAGAGCAAACGCCTGGACCGCTGGCGCAAAATCTGCAAAGAGGCAGCCGAGCAGGCCCACCGGAATATCGTTCCGGAAGTGCACTCACCGCTTAGTTGGAAATTGCTGCTGAAGAGCTTTAGTGCGTATGACGCCGTGTATTTCTGTTATGAAAAAGAAGAAGGCCTGCAGCTCCGCAGCGCGGTCTCCCCCTGGCTGTCCGGACTACCTCAGCATTCGTCCGGCAAGGTGATGGTAGTCGTTGGCCCGGAGGGCGGTTTCAGTCCTGAGGAATGCCATGCTGCCGAAGAGGCGGGAGCGGTATCGGTCGGGCTTGGACGGCGTATTATGCGCTGCGAGACGGCAGGCATGGTAGCCGCAGCTTGTATACTTTATGAATCCGGAGAAATGGGGGGAGCTTGAGTAATGCCATCCGTAGCATTTTATACTTTAGGTTGTAAAGTGAATTTCTATGACACTGAAGCCATCTGGCAGCTTTTCAAAAATGAAGGTTACGAGCAGGTTGATTTCGAAGGGCCCGCCGATGTCTATTTGATCAACACCTGTACAGTAACGAATACGGGCGACAAAAAAAGCCGCCAAATGATCCGCCGCGCCGTGCGCCGTAATCCGGAAGCGATTGTAGCCGTTACCGGCTGCTATGCGCAGACCTCACCAGGCGAGATTCTGGATATTCCCGGTGTCGATCTCGTAATCGGCAACCAGGACCGTGAGCACATTATGACTCATGTGAAGAACATTCAGGAGTCCCGCGAGCCGGTGAACGCAGTCCGCAACATCATGAAGACCCGGGAATTCGAAGAGCTGGATGTGCCGGGCTTTGCGGACCGGACGCGGGCTTTTATGAAAATTCAGGATGGCTGCAACAACTTCTGCACCTTCTGCATCATTCCCTGGTCGCGCGGGTTGTCGCGCAGCCGTGATCCGAAGTCCATCGTGGCCCAGGCGCACCAGCTGGTGGAGGCCGGATATAAGGAATTTGTCCTGACCGGCATTCATACTGGAGGCTATGGGGACGATCTGGAGAATTACCGTCTCGCTGATCTGCTCTGGGAGCTGGATAAGGTGGACGGGCTGGAACGGGTTCGCATCAGCTCCATTGAGGCCAGCCAGATTGACGGGAAGCTGCTGGAGGTCCTGAACCGCAGCTCCAAAATGTGCCGCCATCTGCATATTCCGCTGCAGGCCGGACATAACGAGGTACTGAAGGCGATGCGCCGTAAATATACAACAGAAGAGTATTTCGCCAAAATGGAGCTGATCCGCCAGGCGATGCCGGATGTCGGCATAACCACTGATGTCATTGTCGGCTTTCCGGGTGAGACGGAGGAAATGTTCCGTGCCGGGTATGACTTCATGAAGGCTGTGAACTACTCCGAAATGCACGTATTCCCTTATTCCAAACGGACGGGAACTCCGGCAGCACGGATGCTGAATCAGGTGGATGAAGAGATCAAGAATATCCGCGTTCAGCAGCTGATTGACCTCTCCGAAGACATGCAGCTGGCTTACGCCCGCAAGTTCGTAGGCAAGACGGTCTCCGTCATCGCCGAGAGATCGGCCAAAGACGCACCGGGCCGCAGCACCCAGCACGGCTTCAGCGATAACTACCTTCAGGTGTTCTTCGGCGGCGATGATTCGCTGCAGGGAGAGCTCTGCCAGGTGAAGATTACGGAAGCAGGCGTGAATGAGTGCAAGGGCGAGCTTGTCAGCGTGAACCGGAGCGGTCTGCACCAGATCGTGCAGTAAGATTAGATGCACAGCTTAACTCTACGCCCCACTTTGTGGGGCTGTTTTGCTATTTGGGTAATAAAGTCAGAGGGGCTTACGAAGTAAGTTTTGCGCGAAGAGCAATCGGTGAAGTACCGCTGGCAAAACTAAGTTTATGCTTACGAAGTAAGTTTTGCCTGTAGAGCAATCGATGAAGTACCACAGGCAAAACTTTTAGGAGGATGAATATGGCGCACAAGCAGATTTCAGCGGGCGGGGTAGTGTTCCGGACAGGTGCTGCTGGTCTTGAAATTCAGCTTATTGTGGACCGCTACGGCAAAATTTCGCTGCCCAAAGGGAAGATGGAGCCAGGAGAGACCGTGGAGGAGACGGCACTGCGTGAGATTTGTGAGGAGACAGGGACGGTCGGAGTGATCAGAGCGCCGATTGATGTCATTAAATATTCATTTAAGCATGCGGTTCACGGCATAGTGAACAAGGAGGTTCATTACTTTCTTGTAGAATCTGTAGGCGGTGTAACCAAGGCGCAGACCGAAGAGATTAATGCAGTGGAATGGCATGAGCCGGCGGCCGCCTGGATCCGTGGAACCGGCAATTCATACACCAATAATATTCATATTTTACGCAAAGCCTTGTCTCTGCTGAATGTGAAAATGAATAGTTAGAAAGTCCTGAATTGGGCTGAAACTGAAAATAAACTGAAGATAAGGTAAAGACTCAGGCACTAATTGTCGATATAGTGGAAGAGTGTGGAAAATAAAAACCGATAATTTCAATGCCTAAGGAGAGAACAAATGACTGTGTACAGGAAAATGACGAAAATGCTCTTCACTATGATCTTGCTGATTGTTGTAGCTTTTCCGGTAAACGTCTTTGCAGCAACTGGCGACACCACTTCGATTGAATTCGACAGCTCTGCAAAAGTAGAGCTTACCGTAGGCCAGACACCAAAGCAGCTTAAGGTATATGCCAATGTGGAAGGCTCCTCCTCCAAAAGAGATATAACCGCTGCGGCCAAGTGGACTACCTCCAATACGAGTGTAGCAAATGTATCCACTACCGGGCTGTTGACAGCGGTTGATACCGGTACTGCAACCATTACTGCAGTATACAACAATGCTGTAGCCACAATTGAGGTATCTGTAAGCTATCCTTTTAAGGATTTATCACTGGAGCGCAGCTTCGATGGCATCTATAAGTTGGGTGACAGTGAAAGTTTACTGACGGTCAAGGCCAAAGTCACTGGCGGAGAATCAGCCACTTCTGTGAAAGATGTGACTGCCGATGCGGACTGGACCAGCTCCAGTACCAATGTGCTGACTATTGATGATGGAAAGATCACTCTTAAAGGTGAAGGGACTTCAACCATCACAGCTAAATACAAAGGGTTGACTGCTACCTTCAAAGCCGTGGTACAACTGCCTTATTCGGCGATTATCCTGAAGGCGAAAGACACAGCTGTGAAGGAGCTGGAGCTGCTGGTTGGGGATTCCCCGGTTCAATTAACCGCGATGACCAAAACATCGGAGAGCAGCCCCGAGATTAATATTGCTAAAGATGCCACCTGGACAACCTCTAATGAGAGTATTGCGAAGGTGGATGCCGGCAAGATTACAGTTCTGGGAACCGGTAAGGCTGTCATTACGGCAAGCTATCTGGGTATTTCCAAATCGGTGGATGTCTATGTGCGTGCACCTTATGAAGCGCTGCTCCTGACGCCGGATAGCGATCAATTCCTCTTCCTTGGAGAAAGCCTGAAGGTTAAATCTTCTGTACGGGATGCTGTGAATTCAACAGTCAATCAATCTGTAAATACGGTTTGGAGCTCCGACAATCTGCTGACAGCAACGGTTATAGCCGATACAGTGGCTTCAAATGATGCCGTAGCTACCATTACTGCTAAAGCAGTGGGAACTACAGTCATCAAAGGTGAATACCTTGGCGTAAACAAATCGTTCAAGCTGACTGTATACCCTAGTCTTACAGATTTGACCGTAGAAAAAACCGAGCAGGAGCTATACACGGCGGACTCTGTAAGCCTGCCAAAAGTTAGCGGAACGAAATACGATGGAACGAAGCTCGACATCAGTGATCAAATCGAGTGGACATCCGCTAACGGAGATATCGCTCTGGTCAAGGACGGCAAGCTTGTCGGCGGTAAAGCCGGCACGGTAACCCTGACTGGCAAGATTAAGGAAAATGCGGCAGTAGCATCTTCCTCAGCTGTCCGTGGTAAGAGTGTGGAACTGAAAGTGACCGTTCTGAATAAAGTGCTCGTGCTGATCGGGCCTGAGGATGCAGTTGGACTGGTTATTGGAGAAGAGGATCCGCTGCCTGCAGTTCAGGCAGTGCTTGAGAACGGGGACGAGCTGGATGTCACTTCGGCGATCAAGTGGGAGCTTAGCGGCAGCAATGCTGTGATCAAGCAATCCGCAACTGGCAAAACCCTCAAGGGATTGGCGAAAGGCTCTGCAACTTTGAAGGGAACCTATTCGAATAAGACGATCAGCATCCCGGTGACTATTGAACAGAAAGTCGTGAAGCTGCTTGTAGAACCAAGCACACTTGAAATGAATATTAAAGCTTCTAAAACGATTAAAGTGACCGGAACCTTCTTGAACGGAAAAACAGCTAACTTCTCTAGCGCTATGAATTGGGTATCCTCCAATCCAGGTGTGGCTACAGTGAAAGGATCATCTGTAAAAGCTGTTAGCGAAGGTACAGCGACGCTCACCGGTTCCTACCAGGGAATTACGGCAACGGTCAAAATCACCGTGGTTCCTAAGCTGACCAAGCTTACCGTGAGTGAAACCAAGCTGAATCTGGCACCGGGTGTTTCCAAGCCGGTGATAGTAACTGCTTTGTATGATACAGGTAAGACTGTTATTGTTACTGGGAATACCGTTTGGACTAGCTCTAATTCTTCTGTGGCTAAGATAAATGATTCCGGATTGATTACCGGAGTGGGTAAAGGGACAACCTCTATTAAAGGTAAGTTCAACAATAAAACAGTAACGGTATCTATTACAGTAAAATAGTAAGCATATCCGGTTGAATCTGATCATCGGATGTCTAACATTAAGACCTGTTAATCCGCCTATATGAGGGGTTACAGGTCTTTTTTTCTTGAAGCATGAACTAGCATTAGAACTGTAAGGCTGATTGAAGTATAATGGTACAGCGATAATGCCTTTTCGGACTACTATGCCTGCAGCCGTTTCTCCAGCCGGGTCCATACCGGCAGGTAGCACAGCGGCAGCACGCCAAGTGAACAGACGACATTGAAGATCGTCTGAGCATGGGCAAGCTGGGCGGCAGGACTGCCGCCCATCCAGGCAGACAAGGATTGCAACGGCTGAATGAAGGGCAGGAACAGCAGGGCGCCGCCCACATTCAGCGTGACATGCGATCCGGCGACGAACTTGCCGGTAGCCGAACCGCCGATGGCGGCGATTACGGCGGTGACGCAGGTGCCGATGTTGGCACCCAGCACAACAGCGATGCCCAGCTCCGGCGGCATTACGCCGGAGCTGGCGAGGCCCATGGCCATGCCGATGACCGCCGCGCTGCTGTGCAGCATCGCGGTCAGGCAGGCTCCGGCGGCCAGGCCCCAGAGCGCACTGGTAGCCGCATGGTCAAGGAACCAGCGGAACAGGCCGCTGGCCTGCAGCGCGGGTCCAATAGACTGCATAACCGCTATGCCCCAGAGGACCATCGCGAACCCGGCCATTGCCAGGCAGATGAATTGCAGAGGTACGGCAATTCTGCGACTGGATTCCGCTATCCGTGAGCCTTGGGAGGGCAGCTCGCCGAGCATGACGGCAGCCGCCCATAGACAGAGCGACACGATAAGCAGCGGAGCGGCCATCGTACTGATCTGCAGGCCGATCAGCTCTGTGGTCAGGCAGGTACCAATATTACTGCCCAGAATGATGCCCAGCGTCCGGGCATAAGTCAGCAGCCCGGCATTCACCATGCCGATGGTGAGCACTGTTACAGCGGTGCTGCTCTGCAGCAGCGCCGACAACAGGCTGCTTGCAATCAGGCCTTTTAGGGGCGTGGAGGTTGCCTGGTGCAGACTTCTCGTAAGCAGAGGGCCGGCGAGCCTCGCCAGTGCAGCTTCCATCAGCTTCATGCCGGCGAGAAAAATCACAAGACCATATAGGACTGGGAACAGCAGATCACGGATCATAGGGACAAGCTCCTTTGAACGGGGTTGTACACCAATATATGAATGCAGTGAAGTGGACATGTATACTAATCATTAACAAGAACAGGGAGTTGAAGGTATTGGCATCAGTTATTCTGGAACGCAGCCGTAAAAAAAGACTGGAGCAGGGTCATCCGTGGGTCTATGCAAGTGAAGTGGCATCCGTAGACGGAGATCCGCAGGCTGGCGGATTGGTGGAAGTGCTTAATCATCAAGGAAGATTTCTCGGGACAGGGTACTACAATCCTGCTTCGCAGATTCGGGTAAGAGTTCTATCACAGGGTCCGCTGGCCGCAATGGATACTGCCTTTTTTGCCGGGCGGTTTGCGGATTGTCTGCGCCACAGAGAACGGTTTCTGCCGGGAGCGGATGCATACCGCCTGGTGTATGGGGAAGCGGATTTCCTCCCCGGTCTCATCATTGACCGCTTCGGTGATGTCCTGGTAGTGCAGCTGCTGACACTGGGCATGGACAAGTGCCGCGAACAGATTGTACAGGCACTCGTAGAAGTTGTGGCGCCGCGTGGTATTTATGAGCGCAGTGATGTGAGTGTCCGCGAGCTTGAAGGACTGGAACAGAGAACCGGCGTGCTGTACGGAGAGTGCCCTCGTCATATAACGGTGAGTGAGAACGGCCTCAAAGTGATTGTAGACATAGAAGAAGGGCAGAAGACCGGATACTTTTTTGACCAGCGGGAGAACCGGGCTTCCATTGCTCCGTTGATCCAGGGCTGGGGTGGACGCAGTGGTATTACTTTGCAGCAGGTTGCAGCAGAAGACGGATCCCTCCAGACTCTTCCGGTTAACAAAAGCGGTAAACCGGTTACCTTCCCTTATTGGGATGGTGCAACAGTACTGGAGTGCTTCGCTCATACCGGCAGCTTCACTCTACATGCTTGCAAGTACGGGGCCAAGAAGGTCACCTGCCTTGACGTATCCGCCCATGCGATCGAGAGCGCCAAAGCCAACGCAGAGCTGAATGGTTTCACAGACCGGGTGGAATTTGTGGTCGACGATGCTTTTGCTTTCCTGCGTAACCAGGTCAAAGGCCTGGAAGAACGCTCTGAGCGGGCCACCGGCAGAAGTGAGGCCAAGCCTGGCGCTAAAGCTGCGGTCAAAGCGGATACCGCCAAACCGATGACAGCCGGAGGAGGGCGGACGTGGGATGTCGTTATTCTGGACCCGCCTGCTTTTGCCAAGACCAAAAGTGCGGTGGCAGGCGCCTGCCGCGGTTACAAGGATATCAACCTACACGGCATGAAGCTGGTCAACGAGGGCGGCTACCTCGTAACGGCAAGCTGCTCCTATCACATGCAGCCGCAGCTGTTTCTGGACACCATCGCGGAAGCTGCCAAGGATGCGGGTAAAGTGCTGCGTCTGATTGAGTGGCGCGCTGCAGGCAAAGACCATCCGCAAATTCTCGGTGTGGACGAAGGCCACTACTTGAAATTTGCCATTTTTGAAGTGCGCAGCAAATAGATCTGAATACAAAGAGTCCCTCCCTGCCGGAGGGGCTCTTTTTGCAATATGAGAATCCAGAAAATGATAGATTGGGATATGCAAAGAATGGCAAACGTATGTTCTAGCTGGAAGAGATGTGCTATAATGTTGGGACGGATTCCTCTGAATTTTCACCTATAAAACTAGTGAATGATTGTATAGCATATTTTATTATCATACTATTTCTCTGCCATGGAAGGGGTCTGCTGTGATGACAGTACACTTTTTGATTGGCCGCTCAGGCAGCGGCAAGACTACGAAGATATGGGAGGATGTCTCCTCCCGCCTCGAAGCAGAACCGCTGGGCGCTCCGATGATTGTACTGGTCCCGGAGCAGGGCTCATTTGGTGCAGAGCAGGGATTGTTGAAGACGGGAAAGACGAAAGGAAGCATTCGTGCCCAGACACTGAGCTTCTCGCGGCTGGCGTACCGGGTGAAGCAGGAGACCGGAGGCAGTGCCAGTCTGCCGATCAGTGAGGAAGGCAAGAAGATGCTGATCTACAAGATCATCAGCCGCCATAAGGAAGAGTTAAAGCTGTTTGGTCAATCAAGCGACAGACCGGGTTTTGTAGAGCGGCTTAGCCAATTACACACGGAACTGAAACGCTGTTGCCTGGGCACTGCTGATCTGGAGGAGCAGATCGTCCGTATGAGAGATTCGATAGGGCGAAGTCCCATTCTCGCAAGCAAGCTGGATGATGTGCATATGGTGTTCCGCGAGTTGGAACAGGAAATGTCCCGGCTGTACATGGATGACGAGGACCGGCTGGCTGAGCTGGCTGAACATATTCAGGATTCTGCTTATATTCGCGGTGCGGAAATCTGGGTGGACGGTTTTCACGGCTTCACAACGCAGGAATTTGCCGTGCTGCGGGAGCTGATGCAATATGCCGCAAAAGTTACGGTTGCTCTGACACTTGACCGGATCTACCCTTCGGGGATACAGCCTCATGAGCTTGAGCTGTTTCATCCCTCAGCTGTAACCTGTATCAAGCTGCGCGGAATGGCAGAGGAGATGGGTCTGACGGTATGGGATGAACTGCTGGCACCGCCGGTGCTGCCGCGTTTTGCCGGAAGTCCGGCTCTAGCCCATTTGGAGAAGGGGTTTGGCCGGCGAATCCGCTGGAGCGGTGCGGCTTCAGAGGTGGATGATGCCATTACCCTTACTGCGGCAGCATCGCGCAGAGCCGAAGTAGAAGGAAGTCTCAGGGAGATGCTTCGTCTTGCCCGTGAGGAAGGTGCCGAATATAAGGAGATGGCAGTATTCATGCGCAATATTGCCGATTATGAGCAGCTTGTGGTTCCCCTGTTCCAGGACTACGGAATCCCCTTCTTCCTTGACCAAAAGATGAATGAGCTGCATCATCCGTTAATAGAATTTATCCGCTCTTCGTTTGATGTGGTGCGCAGACGTTGGCGGTATGAAGATGTGTTCCGCTGTGTGAAGACGGAACTGCTGCTGCCGATGGACAACAGTGTGACGCGCGCGGATATGGATGCACTGGAGAATTATGTGCTGGCATGCGGTATTCAAGGCCACCGCTGGACGAATGGCCGGTCCTGGAAAGGCATTCCGAGTCTTTCTCTGGAAGGCGAGAGAATCGTGGATGAAGCACTGCTGGCAAGAATGGAAGCCTGCCGGGAGGTCATTACAGGTCCGCTTCAGGCTTTTGAGAAAAGGGTCAAAACAAGCCGCAGCGGTCTGGAACTGTGCAAGGCGGTATATTTTCTTCTGCAGGATACGGATGCCGCACGCAAGCTGGAACAGATGAGTGCCAGAGCATTGGAACTGGGGCGTCCTGAAGCGGCCCGTGAGCATACCCAGCTATGGGGAGCGGTGCTGGACCTGCTGGATCAGATTGCTGAGATGATGGGCAATGAAAGAATGGAGTTTGAGGTTTTTGCCGGGGTACTGGAGACGGGTCTGGCTGAACTGAAAATGGGACTGGTGCCGCCTGCGCTGGATCAGGTGCTGGTGGGAAATATGGACCGCACACGGGTATCGGGAGTGAAATACGCCTTTTTACTGGGATTCAATGAAGGGGTTGTTCCCGCCCAGTTCAAAGAAGACGGCATCCTCTCGGAAGGGGAACGACTGCTGCTGGAGAATGCAGGAATGGAGCTTGCTCCCGGTTCTTCCCGCAAGATGCTGGACGAGCGTTTTCTGATTTACAATACACTCACAACGGCAAGCCGCAAGCTTTGGATCAGTTATGCAACATCAGATGAAGAAGGCAAAGCCCTCCTGCCCTCCGAAATGATCCGACATCTGCATGGCATGTTTCCAGGGGCACTGCAAGAGCGGTTTGTTTCTGGATTTCCTGCAGCTTCGGCAGGAGCGGCAGATGAAATCGGGACGGTAGAAGCGCTTGAAGCACTGCATATGGGCTTTGTGGGTCAGCCGGAGCAGACACTGCGCATGCTGATTTTACAGCTTCGGCAGTGGCGGCAGGGCGTTGAGATTCCAGCACTCTGGTGGGATGTCTATAACTGGTTTATGGATGATGTGAATCACCGGCCAGAGCTGGAACGGCTGCTTGGATCTCTGTTCTACCGCAATGAAGGAATCCGGCTGAAGCGCAGAACCAGTCTGCACTTATACGGAGGAACGACAGTGAGGGGGAGTGTGTCGCGTATGGAGAAATTCGTCGCCTGCGCCTTCTCGCATTTCGCTTCCTACGGGCTGAGGCTGAAAGAACGCCAGCTCTATAAGCTGCAGGCCCCGGATATCGGGCAGCTGTTCCATGCTGCTCTCAGCGATATGGCTGTGCGGCTGCAGAAGCAGGGGCGCAGCTGGGGCAGTATGACGGCAGAGGAATGCCGCCGGGAGGCAGGAGAGACTGTGGACCGGCTCTCTCCGCTTCTTCAAGGGGAAATCCTGATGAGCAGCAAACGCTACGGATATATTTCCCGTAAGCTTAAGAACATTGTAGGACGCGCCTCCGTGATTCTTGGGGAACATGCCAGACGGGGCAGCTTTGAGCCAGTGGGGCTTGAGCTTGATTTTGGTCCGGGTAAGGACCTGCCGCCGCTTAGAATCACTCTGCCCAACGGCTGTGTGATGGAGGTGGTGGGCCGGATTGACCGTGTGGATATGGCTGAGGGTGAGCAAGGCATTCTGCTGCGGGTGATCGACTATAAATCCAGCCAGAAGGACCTCAAGCTGCACGAGGTCTATTACGGGCTGTCGCTACAGATGCTGACCTACCTGGATGTTCTGCTCACCTATTCGGAGCAATGGCTCGGGAAGACTGCTCTTCCGGCCGGAACGCTCTATTTCCATGTGCATGATCCGCTGCTGACTTCAGCGAACGGCATGAACCGCGAGCAGGCTGAGCAGGAGCTGATGAAGCGTTTCAAAATGAAAGGGCTGCTGACGGCTGACCGTGAAGTTGTCTCGCTTATGGATACTACGCTGGACAAGGGACATTCCTCGATTGTACCGGTGGCACTGAAGAGCGATGGAAGCTTTTACAGCAGCGCTTCGGTCGCTACGCCTGAGCAATGGGGACATCTGCTGTCCTCGGTACGCAGCACGATCACTGATATCGGGACTCGTATTACCGAAGGTGATGTGGCGATTCAGCCTTACCGGATACAGCAGGAAACGGCCTGCACTTTCTGTTCCTACCGGCCGGTATGCCAGTTCGATGAGGCTGTGGAAGGCAATGCTTACAACATTCTCGGCAAGCCGGGCAAAGAAGCAATCTGGGACCTGCTGTCCCGCGAAGGAGGAGATAAGCCATGATTCGAAAAGCCGAAATAGAGCCCAAACCGGAAGGAAGCCTGTGGAGCGACGATCAGTGGCGTGCCATTGCCGAGAGTGGTGATGATATCCTGGTCGCGGCGGCGGCAGGCTCCGGCAAGACCGCAGTCCTGGTCGAACGGATTATCCGCAAGATCAGCAGCGAAGAAAACGGGTTCAGTGTGGACCGGCTTCTGGTGGCCACGTTCACGAAGGCAGCCGCTGCTGAGATGCGTCAGCGCATCCGCGAGGCACTGGAACGGAAGCTGGAGGAGGAGGACTCAGGGGATGAGGCAGGAAGCCAGGGCAATGAGCATCTGCGCCGCCAGCTTGCTCTGCTCGGCAAAGCTTCGATTACGACGCTGCATTCCTTTTGTCTGGAGGTCATACGGCGTTACTACCAGCTCATTCCCATTGATCCCGGGTTCCGGATTCTGAATGAGCATGAAGCAGAGATGATGCGCCAGGAATTGCTGGAGGAGCTGCTGGAAGAGAAATATGGAGAAGTGACCGAGGACGGGGAAGATACTGTTTTTGTTCGGCTGGCTGACTGGTTCAGTGGAGAGCGCAGTGATGATGCGGTGCATGCCCTGGTGCAGCGGCTGCATGATTTTGCGCGCAGCCATCCCTGGCCGGCGGAGTGGCTGCGGAGTACTGCGGCGGATTTTTCCCTGCCGGACACGGAAGCTTTAAGCCGCACGCCATGGGTGCAGAGCATTCTGGCGGAAGCGAAGCTGACGCTGGATGGGGCTGCGAGCCAGCTCCGCAGGGGCCGGGAGATTGCGCTGCAGCCTGGAGGCCCCGCTCCGTATGCCGATAATCTGGCTGCGGATCTGGAAATGGTGCAGTCGCTGCAGGAAGCCCTGGAATTCCGTTCTTGGGCCGAGCTGTATGATATTTTTATGGAAATATCGTTTGGAAAGCTGAAGGCCTGCAAGAAGGATTCGACTGATCCAGGGCTCCAGGAGACCGTTAAAGAGCTCCGGGACAATGTGAAGAAGAGTCTGCTGGAACTGCAGAAATCCCTCTTTGGGCGTCCCGCCGAGGCTTTTCTGGGTGAACTGCATGAGGCCGCCCCGCTAATGCGGGAGCTTGCGGAGACAGTCATCGAATTCGGTGAACGTTACCGGATCGAGAAAGCAGGCCGGGGAATGGTCGATTTCAGTGACCTGGAACATTACTGTCTGAAAATCCTGCGCCACGAGGATTCTGTACCCGGTCATTCTGTGCCCTCAGATGCGGCGATGGAGTACCGCGACCAGTTCGACGAAGTGCTGCTGGATGAATATCAGGATACGAACAGCGTTCAGGAAGAAATTGTGCGGCTGATCTCCCGCGAATCCCCGGGCAACCGCTTTATGGTTGGAGATATGAAGCAGAGTATTTACCGTTTCCGTCTGGCGGAGCCGGGACTTTTTCTGGATAAATACCAGAAATTTGGCTCAGCCACAGACAACAGAAGCGATGGCACAGCTGGGAGCGGGGAGAATCCCGGGGATGATGAATTCCCGGATTCAGGCACGACAAGGAGCGGCTCCGTAATCGATCTGGCCCGTAATTTCCGCAGCCGTCTGGAGGTAGTCCATGCCGTGAATATGATTTTCCGGCAGATTATGGACAGTAAGGTTGCTGAAATAAGCTACGATGAGCGCGCGGAGCTGGTCTATGGGGCGAATTTCCCGGGGGCTGAGGAAAAAGGGCCGGATCTCTATTTTGCTCCTGAACTTTTGCTGATCGACCGGGGGGCATCGCCGTCTGTCCGTTCAGAGGAGCCGGCTGATGACGGGGAGCTTCCCGCTCAGGAGAATGAAGCTATTGAGAGTGAAACTGCACAGCTTGAGGCAAGGGCCATTGTCCGCCGCATCTCGCAGATGACAGGGATGAGTGGCGGTGAGCCGCTGCTGATTTATGATAAAGCAAGGAAGATTATGCGTCCGGTTGTATATGGCGATATTGTAATTTTGCTGCGGTCCGCGCGAATCTGGACACCGCTGATGATTGAGGAGCTGCGTATGGAAGGCATTCCTGCGTATGGCGACCAGAACAAAGGCTATTTTCAGGCAACCGAAGTTGAAATTGCCCTGTCGCTGCTGCAGATTGTGGACAATCCCCGTCAGGATATCCCTCTGGCCGGTGTGCTCCGGTCACCTGTGGTGAATCTGCGCGAAGAGGAGCTGGCTCTCATACGTCTCTGCAGTAATGGTTCGTTTTTTGATGCTGTACTTGCGGCTGCCGGTGAAGAGGATATAACAGACTCATATTCAAAGTCATTACATGCGGATATACAGCAGACAGTTGGACTCGCAGAGACTGTTCAAGCTGAGAGTGCTGCTTCTAACGAAGGAAGCCCATCAGGAAGCGGCGGATTAGCGGAGAATACGGCAACCGATGGAGGAATACCGGAAATATCTGTGCAGCTTCAGATGAAGCTGCGAGCGTTTTTGAAGCGGCTTGAGGGCTGGAGAAATGCCGCCCGGGAGGGCAGTCTCAGTACATTAATCTGGCGGATTTATGGAGAGAGCGGCTATCTGGAATGGGTAGGCGGCCTGCCTGGAGGCTTTCAGCGTCAGAATAATCTGACGGCGCTGTATGACAGGGCTGTACAATTTGAAAATGATACTTCTGCACGAGGGTTGTTCCGCTTTTTGGTGTTCATTAACCGGCTGCGCGAAAACGGCGGGGACTTGGGAGTGGCTGGAGGAACGGGCGAAGAGACCGGTGGAGTAAGAATTATGACCATCCACAAGTCCAAGGGTCTTGAGTTCCCGGTAGTGTTTCTGGCAGGAATGGCGAAGCCGTTCAACCGTCAGGATTTGTATTCCCCGTTCCTGATGCATAAAGAGCTTGGATTCGGCCCGCGTTTTGTAGAGCGGGAGACCAGGGTCAGCTATCCTACACTTCCTTATCTGGCCATTAACCGCCGTTCCCGGCTGGAACTCTTGGCAGAGGAGATGCGTGTGCTCTATGTTGGATTAACCCGGCCTCGTGACAAAATGATCCTTGTCGGCACCGTAAGGGATCTATCGCGTACCCTTGCAGGCTGGAGCAGTGTGCAGGCACGTGAAGAGTTGCTGCTTGAAGATCATTTGCTGGCCAGGGGCCGCAGCTATTTGGATTGGGTGGGACCGGCATTAATCCGCCATCCAGGCGCAGCTATTCTTCGCAAGCTGGCAGGAACAGAGGGAGCAGTATCTGCTGTACTGCATGGTGATTTATCCAATTGGAGCATCTCGGCGGTGAATGCTTCAGAACTCAGTTCCGGCTCATTTGGTGTAGCTGGAGCAGCGGATCCGAATGAAGAAAGGCAGACGATGCTCGAAGCCTTAAAGCGCGGCAACCGTGTTCCAGTTAAGAGTACGAGCAGAGAGGCTGATATTTCAGCAAGACTGAAGTGGGCTTATCCCCATGCCTCCGCGTCCCGGATTCCTGCCAAAACTTCAGTCACCGAACTGAAATCGATGCTGTCCATGCAGGAGCAGCCTTCTTATGACCTGCTTGAAGAATCACGGGCCCAGGCTTCAGGGAACAGCCTGGCGCGTGGGGTGGCAGGAGCGGATAGTCTCCATCTGCAGCGCCCGAAATTTATGGAGAAACGGGGCCTGTCGCCTTCCGAGCGGGGAACGGCCTATCATACGGTCATGCAGCATATTCCGTTGGAAGAGACTGTAGACCGTACTGTTCTGGAAGCCACAATAGCACGTCTTACCCGGCTTGCCATCCTCACAGACGAGCAGGCTCAGGCTGTCGAGCTTGGTGATATTGAGGCGTTCTATATGGGTGAATTGGGCCGGAGGCTGATTGGGGCTCCCTGGAAAAGAAGAGAACAGCCTTTCAGCTATATGGTTCCTGCTGAAGAGGCTTACCAAGGACTTACATTTATCAATGATGCCGCTCCGAGACTTGAAGCTGTTGAAGAAACCCCGGCTTCGGCAGAATCCGTTCTGATTCAGGGAGTCATCGACTGTCTTTTCCGGGAGGAGGGACGGCTGATTCTGCTGGATTATAAGACGGACGCTGTTCTGGAACATGAGGGTGGACTTGATTCGCTGAAAGAGAAATACCGTTTTCAGCTGGAACTCTACAGCAAGGCGCTGCTTGATATTCTCGGGGAGCCGGTCAGCGAGATTTGGCTGTACTTTTTTGACGGCGGACATGCTGTGAAGCTATGAATCCAGCGGAATTATTAACATTGAAACTATAAATCTATCAATCTATCAATCAAGAAGCACCGCATGTGGGCGGGGAAAAGAGGGTGACAATGCGCATATTGCATACGGGAGACTGGCATCTGGGGCGGACGCTGGAAGGAAGAAGCCGGCAGAAGGAGCAGGAGCAGTTCATCGATGAACTGGTGGAGATTGCGGATGCCTCCCAGGCGGATCTGATACTGATGGCAGGGGATGTCTATGATTCTGTGAATCCACCGGCAGCAGCCGAGCAGCTCTTCTACGATGCGGCCGCCAGACTTACGGCTAATGGACGGCCGCTTGTAGTCATTTCCGGCAATCATGATCAGCCTGAGCGTGTGGCATCCGTGTCGCCGCTTGTCCGCAGACAGGGCATCACACTTGTGGGCCTGCCTACCTCGGAACCGGTGACCGTTCATGCCGTGCGTACAGGCGAGATTGCCAAAATCGCAGCGTTGCCTTATCCCTCGGAAGCCCGGCTTGGCGAGCTTCTCGCCGGTGATGCGGGAGAAGATGAACTTCGTCTTGCTTACAGTGCCAGGGTCGGCAGGCTGATGAAGCTGCTGGGCCGTGAATTCTCACCGAAGACAGTCAATCTGGCCATGAGTCATATCTATGTGCTGGGCGGAGTGGAGAGTGATTCAGAGCGGCCCATCCAGGTTGGCGGGGCTTATACCGTTGATCCTTCCGCGCTGTCATGCGGCGCACAATATACAGCGCTCGGCCATCTTCACCGCGCCCAGCGTGTGAAAGGCGACGGCATGATCCGTTACAGCGGATCGCCTCTGGCCTACAGCTTCTCTGAAGCAGGTCAGGCGAAGTCCGTGGCTTTGCTGGAGATCGCGCCTGGCGGGGAGCCTTCCTTTGAGGAGATCTATCTGCGCTGTGGCCGTCCTCTGGTGAACTGGAAGTCTTCCGGGGGGTTGCAGGAAGTCTACAACTGGCTGGATGAAGGCCGGGATGCAAATGCCTTTATTGATCTGGAGCTCCGCCTCACGGAAGCGATGTCGCTGAATGATATTCAGCGGCTGCGCAAATCCCGTGAGGGGATTATACATATCCGCCCGGTGTATCCGCAGATGGAGCAGGAGCTTGAGGAGATGGCCCGCTCGCGCATGCCCGTGCAGGAGCTGTTCCGCAGATTCTATCAGCGGCAGACCGGAGGAGCAGAGCCTGAGGACAGCCTGATTGAACTGTTCCTGGAGCTGGCGGAAGAAGAGCGGCGCGAGCCTGCAGAAGGGGAGGAGAACTGAAGTGAAGCCAATTCTACTAAAAGTAGCCGGGCTGCAAAGTTACAGAGAGCAGCAGGAGATTGATTTTGCGAGTCTGACCGAGACCGGGCTGTTCGGTATTTTTGGGCCGACGGGAAGCGGCAAATCCAGTCTGCTGGACGCGATCACACTGGCCATGTATGGCAAAGTGGAACGTGCAGTGAATGGGACACAGGGAATTATGAATCATTCTGAGGACCAGCTCAGCGTGGCATTTACTTTTGAGCTTACCTCCTCTGCCGGCCCCCGCCGTTACAGGGTTGAACGTAAGTTCAAGCGGACAGGTGACCAGTCGGTAAGCAATACCATCAGCCGTTTTATTGAGGTTAACGCTGACGGCGATCATGTGATGGCTGACAAGCTGGCAGATGTTACACGCTGCGTGGAGGAGCATATTGGACTTAAAATGGATGATTTCACCCGTGCTGTGGTGCTGCCGCAGGGGAAATTTGCCGAGTTCCTGTCACTGCGCGGCGTGGACCGCAGGCAAATGCTCCAGCGTCTTTTTCATCTGGAGCAGTATGGTGACGGACTGGCGCTTAAGCTTAGCCGCAGGGTCAAGGAGAACGAGGCCGCGCTGCGGGCGCTGGAGGCGGAGCAGCAGGGGCTGGGAAGTGCAGGCAAGGCGGATGTTGAGGCTGCTGCACAGCGCCTGCAGGAAGCAGTCCGCCAGGCGGCAGATTGCCGCAAGCGGCTGGATGAGGCAACGCAGCGGGCGGAACGCTATGCCCGCATCCGTGAGCTGCAGGAGGAGCGTTCCCGCCGCGAGGGACAGCGGCAGGCTCTGCTCGCGCAGGAGGCGGAGATTCTCCTGCTGGAGCAGAAGCTCGGCAAGGCTGACGAAGCCGAGAAGATGCTGCCCGCGCTGAAGGCCTGGCGCAGCGCGGAAGAGGCCTGGAAGAGCCGGCTGGCCCATGCGGAGGGCCAGGAGGCTCAGGCCGCCGCAGCCGAGCAGCAGGCGGCGGCGCAGGCAGCAGCGGAAGCGGCGGCGCAGGCCGCGCTTTCCGCAGAAGAGCCCGCCCTCAGGCAGGGGGCGGACACCTACCGCCGCGCGCTCGAGCTGGAAGCTGAGCTTAGCGGTCTGCGGCGCGAGCGCACAGCGCTGCTGGAGTGCCGCGATGAGACCTCCCGCGGGCTCGCTGCCCGGCGGGAGAGCATGGCCCGGGAGCGTGAGCTTTTGGCCAAGGGCCAAAAGCGCCAGCACGAGCTTCAGCAGAGCCTGCAGCCGCTCGCGGTCCGCTCCCAGGAGCGGCAGTCGCTGCAGGAAGCCATGCAGCGTCTGCAGGGCCTGCGTTCCGCCTCCTCCCAGCGGGAGACGGCGGAACGGGAACGCGCCGAGCGCGCCGCGGTGCTCGCGGCGGCGGAGGCGCGGCTCGCCGCCGCCGGGGAACGGCGGCGCTCGCTTGAGGCGCAGCGCGGCACGGGCATCGCCGCCGCTGCGCTGCACCTGCAGGAGCTGCGCGCCGGAGAGGCCGCAGCGGGAGCCGCCGCCGATCAGCTGGAGCTTCACGGAAGCACGCTTGCGGCGGCGCTTAAGGGCCAAGAGCGGCACCGGCTCTCTCTGTCGCTCGCCAGTGAACTGCTGGACGGGCAGCCGTGTCCTGTCTGCGGCAGCCCGCACCACCCCGCACCTGCGCTGGCAGAGGACAGCGCCGAGCGGGAAGAACTGGAGCATCAGCTCGAGCAATCCCGCGCCTTAGGCAGACGGGCGCTTGAAGTGCGTCTTCAATTCCGCAGCCTGCTGGAGCAGGATATGACCTGGCTGGAACAGGTATATGGCGAAGGGGCGGCAGAGTCTTTCGCAGCACCCGCCGCTGCGGGCTTGGAGGAGGGCAGCGTAGCCAACCCTGCTCAGTCTAAGACTCCGGCTTCAACGGATCACCTGGCAGCTCCTTCTTCTTCGGATCCAGCTATAGCCCCGGCTCGAGCGGAACGCCCGATAGGTCTGTCGTCTTCGGATCCAGCTAAGACCCCGGCTCCAACGGATCACCTAGCAGCCTTGTCTTCTTCCGATCCAACTATAGCCTCGGGTCCATCGGAACGCCCAACAAGTATTTCTTCTTCGAATTCAGCTGCGGTTCCGGACTCTGCCGGTGACTCCGCCGCTTCTGTATCATTCCGTACCAGTACAGTTCCGGGTGAACAGGTTTTGTCCGGACTGGAGACAGGTTATTCTGAGCGTAAAGTCCGCTCCGGCGAGCTTCGCCGCATTGCGGCAGAGTGGCAGCGCGCCTGGCAGGATCAGCAGCAGCTGACCCACAAGGAAGCAGCGGCGGCGGAAGCTGAAGCCGCTTGGCTGCAAGGGATTACAGTCAAGACAGCAGATCTGGCCCGGCAGCTGGAGGATCTCAATAACGAATGGACGAGGCTCTTTCCGGAGATTGCACCGGATGATGCGGAGCATGCCTACCGGGAAATGCTGAAGAAGGATGAGCAGGCTGAGGAAATCAGGGGACGGCTGGAGATCAGCGTCAAGTTCCTGGACGACAAGAGTGCTTCGGTCCAGATGCTGCAAGAGGAAATAGCCTCTCTGGATAAAGAGCTGGCCCAGTGGAACGCCCAGCTGGAAGGCAAAGAGTCGCTGGAGCGCGAGAAAGAGCAACGCCTTCTTCAGTGGACTGACGGCCGCTCTGCTGGCGCTTTGCTGGCGGGATGTGAGAAGCGGCTTCAGGAGCTGCAGGCGGGGCTGGACAGCAGTAAGCAAGCTCACCGGGCAGCAGCCGATCAGGCACAGCATGCGGTGAAGGAAGCCGCTATCAGCCGCCAGGCAGCTGAGTCTGCCCGGGAGCATTATACGGCGGCTGACACGCATTGGAAGGATAGTCTGAACGCCTCGCTGTTTGCTTCAGCCTCTGAGGTGGAAGTTGCCGCGCTCACTCCTGAGGACCGGATGGAAGCTGGTGCACGTGTACGGGCTCACCGTGATGGGGAGGCTGAAGTTACACTGCAGCTGCGGAACATCGAAGAGAAGCTGGAAGGTGCGGTCTTAAGCGCAGAAGAATGGCAGGAGAGCCAGGCAGCCCTGCACAGCTGCAAGAAGGAAGATGAGGCCGCTTTACAGGGCCGTGCTCGTGCTGAACGTGACCTGGAGGACTTGCAGCATCGCCACATCCGCTGGGTGGAGCTGGAAGGGAGACGGGCGGAGCATGCTGCGCTTCAAGACCAGCTTTCCAAGCTGCAGACTGTCCTGCGGGGAAATGCCTTTGTAGAATATATAGCAGAGGAACAACTGATGCAGGTATGCCAGGCTGCTTCACAGCGGCTTCGTTTCCTGAGCAAGCAGCGCTATGCGCTTGAGGTGGATTCTGGCGGCGGGTTTGTGATCCGGGATGACGGAAATGGCGGCGTTAGACGACCGGTATCCACTTTATCCGGCGGAGAAACGTTCCTGACCTCTTTATCCCTGGCACTGGCCCTTTCGGCGCAGATTCAGCTTAGGGGGCAATATCCGCTGCAATTCTTTTTCCTGGACGAGGGTTTCGGCACCTTGGACCCGGACCTGCTCGACACTGTCATCACATCGCTCGAAAGACTGCATAACGACCAGCTCTCTGTTGGGATCATTAGCCATGTTCCCGAGCTGAGGGCACGTCTGCCCCGCAAGCTGGTTATTGTTCCGGCAGAGCAGGGAGGCGGGGGATCGCGGATTCTTTTGGAAAAAATGTAATCTTCACATACAATGTGATGATCGTCACAGATACAGTATCATCCCCTTGTTATAATACAGCTAAGCCGACATCATTTTGAAACACCTCGGCGGACGTATGACCGGGAGCTAATCTCCTTTTCATACGTCCGCCGCCGAATCAGCTTTCTAAGCTGATAGGGTGTTTCTTTTTTTTTGTCTTTTTTGAGACGGATTTCTTGGTTTGCCGAAAGCTTGTCATGCTTATATATTTTTCAAGAGCTAATCATCACCCTGTATCTATAACAGTAAGGTGGATCATCTTCATATCTTTCATCATTTATCACCTGTCCGTTTAGATGTCTACATCGCAATCTGAATATTCTATTACCTATTCCTTCTCCTTCCCATCTCTTACCCTTCCGAATTCTTACACAGCACGATCTCCGTTTCCACACCTCCTCCGGTGGCTGCCTTTCCCTAACCGTAATTATCCTGTATGATAAGAGACATATAATGATGATGCCGCGAAGCAAGCCATTCCCGAGCACGGATTAGTACAAGCCGGATTAACTTGCTGGCTTTTCACCAACACTAATAGGAGGAAACGTCCCCATGGAAACCGTGTTTAGCAAAATTATTGAAGGTTCGATACCATCCAATAAGGTATTCGAAAATGATCGGATTCTGGCATTTTATGATATTGAGCCTGCAGCTCCGGTACATGTGCTGATTATTCCGAAGAAATTCATAGCTTCCATGAATGACGTTGCACCTGAAGACCTGCCGCTGATCGGTGAGATTCACGCTGTGGCGCAGCAGATTGCTGTTAAGCTTGGAATTGCAGACAGCGGATACCGTCTGATTAACAATTGCGGACCGGACAGCGGACAGGCCGTGCCTCATCTTCACTATCACTTGCTTGGCGGGGCCAAATTAGGCGCTCTTGTCGGAAATTCGGCATCCCACGCCTGACAGATTTTAAATACGGAAGTACCCGGCCGAAAAAAAGAATAACACGAAGGTTGACACCTTATTTCGCTTTGACCTATAATGAAATTTGATGAACCGTGTTGTTATGCTCTTGGACGGTCTGGTCGGAGGGAGGGAAAACTGGTGTCTGAAACGAAAGTTCGCAAAAACGAGACAATTGATGCTGCACTTCGTCGCTTTAAACGTTCCATTGCTAAAGATGGTGTCTTGGCTGAGGTGAAGAAACGCAAGCATTATGAAAAGCCAAGCGTAAAGCGCAAGAAGAAGTCTGAGGCTGCTCGTAAGAGAAAGTTTTAGGAGGATTACCCACGCATGAATCTTAGCGAACGATTAAACGAAGATATGAAGCAAGCGATGAAGAGTAAGGACAAGTTCACACTCTCCACGATTCGAATGGTTCGTTCTACAATAAAGTATCTTGAAATAGATTTGAAGAGAACATTAGACGACAGCGAAGTGCTTGATATCCTAAGTCGTGAAATCAAACAGCGCAAAGATGCCCTCCAAGAATTTGAATCAGCGGGTCGCGACGAGCTTGCCGCGAGTACGAAGGCAGAAATCGAGATTATCATGAAATACCTTCCTGATCAGCTTTCCGAAGAAGAAATTAAAGTAATTGTACAGCAGACCATCCAGGAAACCGGTGCTTCTTCGAAAAGTGAAATGGGTAAGGTGATGAGCGCACTGATGCCTAAGGTAAAAGGTCGCGCCGATGGTAAACTCGTGAACCAGGCGGTTCTGCAATTTCTGCAATAATATAACGCTAGCACCCCTTTCTTAAGGGGTGTTTTTCATTTTCAGGGAAGTAAGCATTTTTGTTTAATAGGATTGCGTTAGGGACACGGTATAGGCCTAGACTTATATCGTGTCCCTTTTTAGCTTTGTTTTGAAACGCAGATGACTAACAGGCGTACTAAGCACTATAAACTGGAATTTTGTGAAAGAGGAGGTAAGCCCTTGGACAGATTTCGTAAAATCGTGATGTCCAGTAT
The DNA here is from genome assembly GCF_056121505.1 of Paenibacillus sp. LS-5. Lineage (NCBI taxonomy): Bacteria > Bacillati > Bacillota > Bacilli > Caryophanales > Paenibacillaceae > Paenibacillus > Paenibacillus sp. LS-5. Next base: position 133,022 of record NZ_JBWAVA010000002.1, read on the forward strand.
TTCCGTTCTCCTATTGTTGCTGCTGATGATACCCATAGCGGGTGCGGCGAGCGCAGACAAGGCAACACCGCGTTCACCGTCAGGAACTGCACCGGCGTCCAAAAACGGGCCTGTATTTATCATTCCGGTAGATCAGGAGATTGAGCGGGGGCTGCAGAGCTTTCTGGAGCGGGGATTTCAGGAGGCTGCAAATTACGGCGCTGTGCTGATTCTGCTGGAAATTGACACGCCGGGCGGACTTGTGGATTCGGCCGAACAGATCGGCACGATGGTACGCGACAGTGAAATTCCGACGGCAGCTTATATTAGGGGGGATGCCGCTTCGGCAGGCAGCTATATTGCGCTCAACGCTGGAAGCATCATTATGAAGCCAGGCAGTATGATCGGCGCTGCTTCCCTGGTAGACGGCAGAGGGAATAGTGTGGATGACGCCAAGCTGGTGTCCTACTGGAAGGCTAAAATGGTTGGTGCCGCTGAACTGAATGGTCGAGATCCGGAAATAGCCGCCGGGATGATGGATAAGAATATTGTCGTCAACAAGCCCGAGCTGGGCGTGAAGAAGGAACTGGGCCAGATTATCGCACTGAGCAGCGATGAAGCGCTCAAAGCCGGTTATGCAGACAGCATTGCCGGTACACCTGAAGAAGCGATCAGCTCACTGGGCTATTCAACAGACGACATCTTTCGCGTGGAGCATACAGGTGCGGAGAAAATGTCGCATTTTCTGACCAATCCGATTGTGATGACGCTTCTGCTCTTCATCGGAATTGCGGGGGTTGTCATCGAGATGCTGGTTCCGGGCTTTGGGGTTCCCGGGATTGTCGGCACACTGGCCTTTGCGCTGTATTTCTTCGGCAATTATGTGGCGGGTTTTGCGGGTGCCGAGACGTGGCTGTTATTCATTCTGGGGCTTGTGATGCTGATTCTGGAACTGTTTGTTCCGAGCTTTGGCATACTCGGTATCCTTGGCTCTGTACTCCTCGTAGCGGGCGTAGTTAGGGCTGCATACAGCTATACTCATGCGTTATTCAGCCTGGGCATTGCTTTTGCGGCAGCGGCAGTCGTTATTATCATCGTAGCTGTCGTGTTCAAGGATCGGGGTATATGGAACCGATTTATTCTGAAAGACAGTCTCACCAAAGAGCAGGGATTTGTGCCTGTGCTGGAGAAACTTAGTTTGGTTGGAGCCTCCGGCGTCAGTATTACGCCGCTTCGTCCGGCTGGAACGGTCAATCTGAATGGGGAGCGGGTGGATGTGGTTACTGAGGGCTCTTTTATTGCCGCGGGCGCTTCCATCACGGTGATTAAGGTCGAGGGCGGACGTGTGGTTGTGAAGGAAGCCGAGAAGTGAGAATTATGAAATTACATTTTAACGGGGGTTGAAAGAGGTATGATTGAAGCGTCTACTATTACTATTTTGCTGATCGCGGTTGTTGTCATTATTGTGCTGAGTGTGTTTTTCAGCTTTTTCCCGGTCATGCTATGGGTTTCAGCTTGGGCTGCGGGTGTTCGAATCAGTATTATTACCCTTGTGGCGATGAGACTGCGGCGGGTTACGCCAAGCCGGATTGTTAATCCGCTGATCAAGGCGACCAAGGCCGGGCTTGGCGTGAATATCAATCAGCTCGAAAGCCATTACCTGGCAGGCGGGAATGTTGACCGGGTTGTGAATGCACTAATCGCTGCACAGCGCGCAGACATTCCATTGGAATTCACGCGTGCCGCTGCGATCGATCTGGCTGGACGTGATGTGCTGCTGGCAGTACAGATGAGCGTTAATCCGCGTGTCATTGAGACTCCGATTGTAGCCGCTGTTGCCAAGAATGGTATCGAGGTTAAGGTAAAAGCGAGAGTAACCGTACGCGCCAATATTGACCGTCTCGTCGGTGGTGCAGGCGAAGAAACCATTATCGCCCGTGTTGGTGAGGGGATTGTTACCACAGTCGGTTCAAGTGATTCCCATAAGGATGTACTGGAGAATCCAGATTCCATCTCCCGTACTGTATTATCCAAGGGGCTGGATTCGGGGACGGCTTTTGAAATTCTGTCCATAGATATCGCGGATATTGATGTGGGCAAGAACATCGGTGCCTATCTGCAGACCGAACAGGCTGAAGCAGACAAACGGATCGCCCAGGCCAAAGCAGAAGAGCGCAGAGCAATGGCTGTAGCCCATGAGCAGGAAATGAAGGCCCGGGTCGTCGAGATGAAGGCGCTTGTAGTCGAGTCCGAGTCCAAAGTGCCGCTGGCTATGGCGGAAGCGCTGCGCTCAGGCAAGCTTGGAGTAATGGATTATATGAATCTCAAAAATATCGAAGCTGACACGCAAATGCGCGGTTCGTTAGGCAAATTAAACGATGGTGAAGACAACAGCCGTCCAACCAATAAATAAGGGGTTGAGAGTCCCATGGGCAGCTTGATTTATGTAGTGGCGATTATCATCATTGGAATCATTTCGAGTCTGAATAAGGCGGGGAAAAAGAAGGGTTCCGCTGCTCCGCGCGGAGGGATGCCTACATTTGGCGGCGGCGGAGGGAATCCGCTGCAACCCTCCCGGCGAACGCAGGGCAGACTTGGAAATGAGCGCAGCGGTTTTCCTGAACCTAGGGCAGATTCCACTACCCTAAGCCGTCCTTCATCTTCTTACCCGGAAACGGGGTATGATGCTTCTCCAGCATGGCCGGAATCTGCTGAATCACCATCTCCCGATTACCAGACCGGGGAAGGGGTTTCCTTAGAGTATATCCCGGAAGACAGCGTGCAGATCCGTGCAGAACGCATGGAGCGTGAGCTGAAGCGCCTGGAATCGCAATTTGGCGGGAACGGCGCCACCCCAAACACCGGGAGCGCTAGGACACGGCCAGAAGCCGCCCAGGAGATTGGTCGGGAATTCACTGCAGACCGTAAGGCCCTGCGGGAAGGTCTCTTATGGGCGGAAATACTGGGCCCGCCGCGGTCACGTCAGCCCCGCACTTTTCGCAGATAATCTGTACGGACCACAAACTGTATATGTCAACGCTTCACTAAGCTTCGGGTTCCGATCAGGAATCCGGAGCTTTTTTTGCCAACCTAAGCATGTACAAGTGCTACACTTCCCCAGTTCTTCTCATAAACAAAAGCGATCCCGCATAAGGTGTACAGAAGGCAGGAAGGGGGAGAAGTCTACTTATGACCCGTATTGGCCGCAGGCTGCGGGGATGGACAAACGGGGTGCTGGATCTTCCGCAGGATGTACTGCAGGAGCTGCCCCGTATCACCCTGATCGGCAATAAAGAACTGTATATCGAAAACCACCGCGGCGTGCTGCATTTTTCCTCCGGGCAGTTGAAGCTGGCGTTAGTAAACGGTTCGCTGGAGATTTCCGGCGAGGGGCTGATGATTCGTAATATTCTGGGCCAGGAGCTGACCGTAGAGGGGATTATCGGAGAAATCAGATATAAGGGAAGCGAGGAGAAATTATGAAGGAACCGCCTCTGTCATCACTGCGGGGGTTCGTTACACTGCATGTGACGGGACCGCAGGTGGAAAAGTTTATCAACGCAGTAACCGAAGCAGACATTGTGATCTGGAACGTCAGGCCTGCCGACAACGGTGCTACCCTAAATCTGCTGCTGGATGATTTTTTTGTCCTTCGGCCGCTCTTGAAAAAGACAGGCTGCCGTTCGCGGATCATAGCCCGAAATGGACTGCCTTTCCGGGCGGCCAGATTGTGGAAACGGAAGTTTTTTGCCGCAGGTCTACTCCTGTTTGGAATTAGTCTTCTGCTGCTGTCCTCGATGATATGGACCATCCGAATAGAAGGCAACAACAGGATTGCCTCCGAGGATATCCTGCAGGCCGCACGTCAGGAGGGGGTATACCCTTTCCAGTGGATATGGCGCATGGATGATCCGGACAAGCTCTCTAAGGCACTGACTTCAGAGCTCCCAGGCGTCTCCTGGGTAGGCGTACAGCGGACAGGGACTAGCGTCAAAATCCAGATTGTCGAGTCTGACCAGCCGGAGAACAAGCCTTTGCTCAGTCCGCGTCATCTGGTCAGCAGGACCGATGCAGTGGTCAGTGAAATCTACGCGGAGCAGGGCAGGCCTGTAGTAAGCCGCAACATGCGTGTGAAAAAGGGCCAGATATTAATCTCCGGTACGCTTGGTGATGAAGAAAACATGCAATCTGTGGTTGCCAAAGGCGAGGTGAAGGGGCTCGTCTGGCACGAATATAATATAGAGGTGCCGCTGAAAAGGACAGGAAGCTCATTTACAGGGGAACGGAAGGATCGCACCTATCTGGTGCTTGGCAAATGGGCGATTCAGCTGTGGGGATACGGGGTATCAGGCTTTACTGAATCACGTACGCTCACGGAGCATGATCCGCTGACATGGCGGTCATTCCAGCTGCCGCTGGGACTGATGACTGAGAAGGAGATGGAGGTGCGCAGCACGGCTGAGACGCTGACACCCGAAGCTGCGCGGTTAGAGGGAATAACCCGGGCGAAGAATGATATTTTGGCCCGTTACGGCACAGACAGCACCATAAAAAGTCAAAAAATTTTGCATGAGAAGAAAGACAATGGTAAAGTTTATATGAAAGTGCTCTTTGAAGTGGAAGAGAGAATTACGGAAGAACTTCCGCTAGTAAACAACTGAGGAGAATGAGGCTACTTGTCAGAACAGACTGCAAGCATTCGTATATCTTTGCAAAATGCGGGAGAAGCGCAATCCCTGTTCGGCCCGCAGGATGGTTTTCTGAAAATTATCGAAAGTGAAATTCCTGCCGTTATTGACTCGCGTGAAGCTGAAATTACGATTCGCGGAGCGGAACGGGAAGTGGACATGCTGGGACAACTGCTTACTGTACTGCTCTCGCTGATTCGCAGCGGCTACATACTCAGTGAACGGGATATTCAGTATGCGGTGGAGCTGGCCAAGGATTTCCGGGCCGACCAGCTGCTTGATTTGTTCAAGGGTGAAATCACGACAACCTTCCGCGGCAAGCCTATCCGTGTGAAAACCATTGGTCAGAAGCATTACGTAACTACCATCAAAAAGCGGGACATCGTCTTCGGCATCGGGCCTGCAGGTACCGGCAAAACCTATCTTGCCGTTGTGCTGGCCGTTACAGCGCTGAAGGAAGGTTCCGTCAAACGTATAGTTCTAACTCGTCCGGCTGTAGAAGCTGGCGAGAGCCTGGGCTTCCTCCCTGGTGATCTGCAGGAAAAGGTGGATCCCTATCTCCGTCCGCTGTACGACGCGCTGTACGACGTTATGGGCCCTGATCAGGTCGCCAAGGCGCTTGAACGCGGCCTGATTGAGATTGCTCCGCTTGCTTACATGCGCGGACGCACGCTGGATGATTCTTTTATCATTCTAGACGAAGCCCAGAATACCACCCCGGAACAAATGAAAATGTTCCTGACCCGACTTGGGTTCGGCTCCAAGATGGTGATTACGGGGGATGTCACCCAGATCGACTTGCCGCGCGGCAAGAAATCCGGTCTGATTGAAGCCAAAGCCATTTTATCCGGCATTGATGAGCTGGGTTTTGTCTATTTTGCTGAACAGGACGTTGTCCGGCATTCCCTGGTACAGAAAATTATCGTCGCCTATGAACGCTCTGCCGAAAACCTCGAATAAAAAAGGGGACTGTCTTCATGGCCTCAAAGCAACCATCAAAATTAAGCGGATTTGTATACAGCAATAATGGCTGGAAGTATAGCGCGGCAACGCGCTATGCTCTTTTCCTGTTATTGGGGCTTGTTTTCTACTTCAGCCTATCCCCTGACCTGGTACCTAAGAAATATGATATCAAAGAGGGAACCCGCAGCGCCAAAGAGATCACTGCACCCAAACAAATCCTAGACACCAAAGCCAAGCTGAAAGCCCAGGAAGAAGCGGCTGAGAACGTAACCAACCGTTATGCGATCATTCCGATGAGAGCGGACAATCTAGTAACCTCTCTGCTTGACCGGATAGACCGCCTGAATCAGGATGATCTTATCTCGCAGTCCGACAAAACGGCAATTTACCGCGAGGAGATTCCTCAGCGGGCGAATGATTTTATACTGAACTTTGTGACCTCCAGCCGTAATTCCGGTGCCTATTCTGAGCATTTGCTGGATGAAATGCAGTCGGTGATTAAGGATCAGACCTATGTTATCCCGGAAGAGACGTTTATCAAGATTCCGCGTCTGACCTCGCAGGATATTATCGAGATGAAGCCGGTCGCCAGGGATATCGTTACCAAGCTGATGAATGACCAGATTACCGATGCCCAGACCGCACGTGCCAAAGTGGCTGAGCAGGTCAGTGTCAGCTCGCTGAGCCAGCGCACGGCCCGTGAGGTTGTACAGGAACTGGTACGGCTCGTCATTACAAGTAACAAGTTCTATGATGAGGATGCGACCAAAGAAGCCAAGGTACAGGCCCGGGAGAATACACCTGATGTGTTCATCGAGCAAGGCGATGTGCTTGTGGCAAAAGGGGAGCTGATCACTCCCGAGTTATATGCACTTCTGGATGATAACGGTCTGCTGAGCAATGAGGTTAATTACTGGCCGCAATTCGGTCTGCTGCTGCTGGCGGCAATGCTGTCCTTCGGCCTGCTGACATTCATCCGTTATACCGGAGGCACCTCAGGCTTTAAGTATAATAATTCCCAGCTGCTGATGCTGGTGCTGGTATTTATCATTACGATTATTACCATGAAGCTGGCTGCGTTTCTGCAGACCGATGTCCGTTCTTATGTCGGTTTTCTGGCCCCGGTTGCTATTGGTGCAATGCTGATCACCATGCTGCTGGATATGACCTTGGCCTATTTTTGTTCCATTTTATTCAGTGTACTCGCTAGTATTATTCTGAATGTACAGCAGAACACTGTATTTGATTTCACTTTCGGGTTCTTTGCACTTATTGTTTGTTATGTGGCCATCTTCGCTACCCACCGTGCAGGACAGCGTTCCACGCTCCTAAAGGGCGGGATCATGGTATCACTATTCGGCTGCCTGACGGTATTTATGCTTACCTTGCTTGGCGGAGGAGGCTGGAATCAGACGCAGACTCTCTATGCCATCGGCTTTTCTTTTGCCGGCGGTCTGCTGACTGCAGTACTGGTTATTGGTCTGATGCCCTTCTTCGAGGCGACCTTTGGCATTCTGTCAGCGCTGAAGCTTGTGGAGTTGTCGAATCCGAATCACCCTCTGCTGCGCAAGCTGCTTACCGAAACGCCGGGTACCTATCATCATAGTGTGATGGTCGGCAATCTCTCTGAAGCTGCTGCGGAAGCGATTGGTGCGGACGGACTACTCTGCAGGGTCGGATCCTATTATCACGATGTGGGTAAGACCAAACGACCGTTTTATTTCATCGAGAACCAGAACAATATGGAGAATCCACATGATTCGATTGAGCCGATGCTCAGTAAGTCGATCATTGTGTCGCATGCCCGGGATGGGGTGGAAATGCAGAAAGAGTACAAGCTGCCCAAGCCTATCCGCGATATTGCCGAGCAGCATCATGGCACGACATTCCTGCATTATTTTTATCATAAGGCACTTAAGCTTGCTGAAGAAAAAGGGGTAGAGCCCGATTTCACCGAAGATGACTTCAGATACCCCGGACCGAAAGCGCAGTCCAAAGAATCCGCGGTGGTCGGAATCGCAGACAGTGTGGAAGCCGCCGTCCGTTCGCTCCGCAAACCCACAGTGGTGCAGGTAGAGACGATGATTGAAAAAATCATCAAAAGCCGTCTGGATGATCATCAGTTCGATGAATGCGATCTGACGATCAAAGAGTTAGATATTATCGCACGGACGCTGAAAGAGACGGTAATGGGGATTTTTCACTCGCGGATCGAATATCCCGAGGATGTGAAGAAACCGAAAAAAGAGGAAGGGGCCGTAACCACATGAGCCTAGCAATCGTTTGGAACAACGAACAGGATGAGCATCTAATAAGCGATGAGCTGATTGCCCTGCTGGAGAGTATTTTGCAAAAGGCAGGTCAAATGGAAGGGATTGACGAAGGCGAAGTGGACCTCACTTTTGTCAATAATGAGCGTATCCACGAATTGAATATGGAGTACAGGGGGATAGACCGTCCGACGGATGTACTCTCCTTTGCCATGAACGAGACCGGAGAAGACGAGCCGGAGATTATATATGCTTCACAGGATGATGGAGAAGGAGAAGAAGTTCCCTATGTTCTGGGCGACATCATTATCTCCGTGACCCGGGCGCAGGAGCAGGCGCAGGAATATGGACATTCCCTGGAACGCGAGCTGGGCTTCCTGTTTGTCCACGGCTTCCTGCATCTACTGGGTTATGATCATCAGGATGCGGCTTCGGAAGCTGAAATGATGTCCAAGCAGGAGCAGGTGCTGGCACAGGTCGGGTTGACCCGCTAATGGTCAAGAATACGGCGGTGGGCCACAAAAAGTTCTGGCACTCCTTTCGTTTTGCTGCGCATGGCATTGCTTCAGCGTTCCGATCCGAGCTGAATATGAAGGTGCACAGCACTTTAGCTGTGCTGGTGCTTGTTGCTGCTGTCATTTTCAGGCTTCCCCTGTCCAGCTGGATGCTGCTGTTGCTTGTGATTACGCTCGTTCTGACTGCTGAATTGCTGAATACCGCTATTGAAGCGACGATTGATCTGGTCTCCCCGGAGATTCATCCCTTAGCTAAAAAGGCGAAGGATACCGCCGCAGGTGCTGTATTGCTGACGGCAGTCTTTGCTGTCATCGCTGGGATCTATGTATTTTATCATCCTGTGATGGACTGGATCACCGGACTTATGTCATAATCAGTGTACAACTAAAGCTTATGGGAGAGGCGGACCCGCGTTTTGCGCTCCGTCTTTCATTGTCTTCACCCATGGGAATTCATGCGGTGTAGCTTCACATAATCAGACGGAAGTTTCAAGTATCAGAACTTCATGATTTGTACAAAGTGAATTCAAGGGAGCATATGCTTACACAAATCCTTAGGAGGACAACTATGGAATCTGCCCTACTCTTACAAGAAGCGATCAAAGCACGGGCCAATGCCTATATCCCCTACTCCCGTTTCGGTGTCGGTGCCGCATTGCTGGACCAGGACGGCCACATTCATCATGGCTGCAATGTGGAGAATGCCGCATACGGGCCGACGAACTGTGCCGAACGGACTGCGCTTTTCCGCGCCATAGCGGACGGCCATAAGGCCGGAAGCTTCAAGGCGATCGCAGTCATTGCTGATACAGACGGACCCGTATCACCTTGCGGCGTCTGCCGTCAAGTCATGGTAGAGTTATGCCCTCCGGATATGAAGGTCATTCTCGGCAACCTGAGGGGGGATATTCAGGAGACTACTGTCCGGGATTTACTCCCAGGCGCATTTGGACCATCCGATCTGGAGCAGGGCCAAGCTCCTGAGTAAGCTGAAGTCGAGGATTGATACAGGGACTCACTAAGTTAAACAGCCTTTTATATGCGAATTCTAATGTATAAAGTACAACATCACAGTTAAGCGTGTTCCCGCAGGGAACGAAAGCGCTCAGTCCACTATCCCTCCTTCCCATGTGCCACAGAGCCACTCCTTCGCCCAATTCCGGGTGTCCAGAGGTCCGGGGCCCTTGGGGTCCCCCTTGGCTAAGGGGGATTTAGGGGGATCGAAACGCCCTTAGAGGGATCAAGAAGGAAGTAGGAAGGAAGAAGATTATATGAAATTCAAATCAGGCTTTGTTGCCATTATCGGCAGACCGAATGTAGGCAAATCGACACTCATGAATCAGGTGATTGGACAGAAGATCGCCATCATGTCGGACAAGCCGCAGACAACCAGAAACAAAATTCACGGGGTATACACTGCTAACAATTCGCAGATTGTATTCCTGGACACGCCGGGTATCCATAAAAGACAGTCCAAGCTGGGTGATTACATGAACCAGACGGCAATGAGCACGCTGCATGAGGTGGAAGCCGTACTGTTCCTGGTGGACGCTTCCGAAGGTATGGGCGGCGGTGACCGCTATATCGCCGAGCAGCTGAACGGAATCAAGACACCGGTCATTCTTGTGATGAACAAAATTGATAAGATCGAGCCCGAAGCCCTGCTTCCGCTGATCACCGAATACAACAAGCTGCATGAATTCGCTGAAATTGTACCGATCTCTGCCAAGCTCGGCAGCAATGTAAATACGCTGCTGGACCAGGTAGCGAAATATCTGCCGGAAGGCCCGCAGTATTATCCCGATGACCAGATTACCGACCATCCGGAACAGTTCGTCTGTGCGGAATTGATTCGTGAGAAAATTCTGCATCTGACCCGCGAAGAGGTGCCGCATTCCATTGCGGTTGCTATTGAGGATATGCGTGTTGAATCCAATGGCGTTGTCCATGTTTCGGCTGTTATTTTTGTGGAGCGGGATTCCCAGAAAGGGATTATTATCGGCAAGCAGGGTGCGCTCTTGAAAGAGGTTGGCAGACGGGCCCGTACGGATATTGAGAACCTGCTGGGTTCGAAGATTTTTTTGGAGCTGTGGGTGAAAGTGAAAAAAGACTGGCGTAACCAGGACCGCGTTCTGCGTGATTTGGGCTTCCACAAAGATCTTTAATATCCGTATTTGCGGCTTTCTGAAATACACCTGGCAGGAATTGCAAGGATAGATCCTGGCCCATCGCACATCCTATTTCTGAAGAGACATCGTGTTTCCGAAGAAAGGATGAATACGAATGCGAGACTTTTCGTGGAAGTATTTTGCAATGACTGGAGATGTCGATGCTTATCTGCTGTACAAAGAAGCCGCAGATCCGCTCAGTGGCAGCATAGAGCTGCCTGCGGAGGAAGAGAAGGTCCTGGATGAAGAAGCGCAATAAGGACTGGTTGCTTGCCGAGTGGTTGGGGGAAGAGGCATGCTATACAGGGTGGAAGGGATCGTCATCCGCAGCATGGACTACGGCGAGGGGAACGCGATTATTACGCTTTGCACCGAGAACGCCGGCAAAGTAGGCGTTCTTGTGCGCGGGGCCAAAAAGGTCAAAAGCCGTCATGCTGCCTTGATCCAGTTGTTCACTGCCGGGGAATTTGTATTTTTTCGCAACAATGGGGGACTCGGCACGCTGAATGCCGGAGAAATTACACAGTCCCACCATCCGCTTCGCGAGGATCTGGTCAAGGCGGCTTATGCTTCATACGCCTGCGAGCTGCTTGACCGTGTGCTCCATGATGAGGAGACCGGCAGCTTCTGGTACCGGCAGCTCTCTGCCTGCCTGAATGCGCTCGAGGAAGACAAGGAGCCTGGCATCATTACTAATGTCTTTGAAATGAAAATCCTGCAGGCAGCAGGCTACGGTCCACAGCTGGACCATTGTATCGTCTGCGGCTTGGACAAGCCTGATGAGGAATTGCGGGTAAGCCCCCGCCTCGGCGGGGTACTCTGCCGCAGCTGCAGGCATAATGATCCTCCGGCAATGGAGGTCTCCCCCCGTGCTCTCAAGCTGCTGCGTTTATTTGCTGCCCTTGATCTGACAAGGCTTGGCAGCGTAGATGTGAAGGAAGAGACGAGGGCTGAACTCAAAAAGATCATGCGGGCCTTTATGGATCATCAGCTAGGGCTGAAGCTGAAGTCACAGAATTTCCTGGACCAGCTGGATCAATACCATATTTGACGAATTGCAAAAAATCCGTTACTATAGGTTCAGTTTCTTTTATAGTTGTGCCGTTATATCTCCTAACATGGAGAAACGTGCATTGATCGGGAAAGTAATGAACATCATTGTCGCTTAAGCGAGCCGGGGATAGTGGAAGCCTGGCGGGACAACGTTCATGAACATGGCACCCGGGAGTACGCAAGCGGCTTGAATGAAAGTGGATTTCGTCGCTATCGATGAGATCAAGTAGGGTGGAACCGCGGGAGTAACTTCAAGCTCTCGTCCCTATGTCTGTATATCAGGCATGGGGGCGGGAGCTTTTTTGCCTTGTGGTAAGGGTGCTAATGGCATCCGGCAACACACAAGGATAGGACTTAGCCGCCTCCATCGCACATCAGGCAAATGAACCATGGCAAGAGGCGCAGTTAAACTTGTGAAGCGAAGGAGTCGGTAGTATGAATTTTCAGCAGATGATTTTAACGCTGCAGCAGTTCTGGTCTGCACAGAACTGTATTCTCGTCCAGCCGTATGATACGGAAAAAGGGGCAGGAACCATGAATCCCATGACCTTCCTGCGTTCGCTCGGACCGGAACCGTGGAAGGTAGCTTATGTGGAGCCTTCACGCCGTCCGTCAGACGGACGTTACGGGGAGAACCCGAACCGCCTGTATCAGCATCACCAGTTCCAGGTGATCATCAAGCCGTCCCCGGACAATATCCAGGAGCTGTATCTCGACAGTCTGAAGGCGCTTGGGGTAGACCCGCTTTTACATGACATCCGTTTTGTCGAAGACAACTGGGAGAATCCATCCCTGGGCTGCGCGGGTCTCGGTTGGGAAGTGTGGCTGGATGGTATGGAAATCACACAATTTACGTATTTCCAGCAAGTCGGCGGCATTGAGACCAGTCCGGTAGCTGTCGAAATCACTTACGGTATGGAACGTCTGGCTTCCTATATTCAGGACAAGGAAAATGTATTTGATCTGGAATGGGTAGACGGAATGACCTATGGCGATGTATTCCACCAGCCGGAAGTGGAGCATTCTACCTATACCTTTGAAGTATCTGATGTCAAAATGCTGTTCACACTCTTCAACACGTATGAAGAGGAAGCACGCAGAGCCATGGAGAAGCACCTTGTGTTCCCTGCTTACGATTATGTGTTGAAATGCTCGCACACCTTCAACCTTCTGGATGCGCGCGGAGCGATCAGTGTGACCGAACGTACGGGCTTTATTACGAGAGTCCGCAATCTTGCCCGCACCGTAGCGGCAACATATCTGGAGGAACGCGAGAAGCTAGGCTTCCCGCTGCTGAAGAAAGAAGGTGCTGACCTTGTCTAAGGATATATTGTTTGAGATCGGACTTGAAGAGGTTCCTGCCCGCTTCATCCGTGCTGCGATGGAACAGCTGCAGGATAGAACCTCTAAATGGCTGGAAGCTTCGCGCATCTCCCATGGCGGAGTAAGCGCCTATGCCACGCCGCGCCGTCTTACAGTTCTGGTGAAGGATGCGGCGGAAAGACAAGAGGATGTAAGTGAAGAAGTGAAGGGCCCTTCCCGCAAAATCGCGCTGGATGCAAACGGCGATTGGAGTAAGGCTGCACTCGGCTTTGCCCGCAGCCAAGGGGTTTCACCGGAACAGTTCACGTTTAAAGAGCTGGCTGGAGTGGAATATATCTATGCTACCAAGAACAGTGACGGGGTGAACACCTCCTCCCTGTTATCTGAAGGACTAAGCGGTATTGTAAACTCGATGACCTTCCCGAAAAATATGCGCTGGGGGGCGTATGATTTCAAATTTGTCCGTCCGATCCGCTGGCTTGTAGCTTTATTCGGCCAAGAGATTGTGGATCTTGAAATTACCGGCGTCAAAGCCGGAAATGTAAGTCGTGGACACCGGTTCCTGGGAACCGAATCGGTCATAGCTGAGCCGGCACAGTATGTGGAAACTATGCGCAGCCAGCATGTACTGGTAGATGTGAAGGAACGCGAAGAGCTGATTTTGAACCAGATCAACAAGCTTGCTGAAGAAAAGAACTGGACCATAGCGGTCAAAGAAGATCTGCTGGAGGAAGTATTGTTCCTGGTGGAAACTCCGACCGTGCTGTTTGGCACCTTTGACGCTTCATTCTTGAACATTCCGCAGGATGTGCTGATCACCTCGATGCGTGAGCATCAGCGTTATTTCCCGGTGTTTGACGCAGCGGGTGCACTTCTGCCTTTCTTCGTTACCGTTCGCAACGGCAATACACAGTCGCTGGACGTAATCGCCAAAGGTAATGAGAAGGTGCTGCGTGCACGCCTGTCGGATGCGAAGTTCTTTTATGAAGAGGACCAGAAGCTGCAGATCAGCGATGCGCTGGCTAAGCTCGAGAATATCGTGTATCACGAAGAGCTGGGCAGCGTAGGTGATAAGGTTCGCCGGATTCGTGCAGTAGCTGACCGGCTGGCGGCTAAGCTGGGGCTATCCGATAGTACGGCTGCTGAAGTTAGCCGGACTGCTGATATTTGCAAATTCGATCTGGTTACCCAAATGGTTAATGAGTTTTCGGAACTGCAGGGAACCATGGGTGAGGATTATGCGCGCAAGGCCGGGGAACCTGAAGCGGTTGCCAAAGGGATCTTCGAGCACTATCAGCCGCGGTTCGCAGGAGATGCGGTCCCTGCCTCGGAAGTGGGAATGGTTGTCAGTCTTGCGGATAAAATAGACACCATTGTCGGCTGCTTCTCCATCGGCATTATCCCGACAGGCTCACAGGACCCTTATGCCCTTCGCCGTCAGGCGGCAGGTATTGTGCAGATTGTTCTTGAGCATAAGCTTGCCATCTCTTTACAGGATATTTTTGACGCAGCGGTGGAAGTCCATGAAAGTTTACGGACAGAGAAACATTTAACCCCGGACCTGCGTATTAATCTTTACGAGTTCTTCGGACTGCGCGTAAAACGCTTGTTATCCGACAACGTTCGCTATGATGTTGTGGATGCAGTGATTGCGGCAGGCTTCGATGATATCGTGGCTGTAGTAGGCAGAAGCCGTGCGCTTATGGATACAGTAAATGATCAGGCCGATTTCAAAATTACTGTGGATTCACTGACACGGGTGAGCAATTTGGCAACCAAAGCGGCTCCAGGCAGTACGGTAGAACCTTCTTTACTGAAGGAAGAGGCAGAGCAGAAGCTGTATGAAACCTGGCAGGCTATTCACACACCTTATCAGGAGGCTCTGAAAGCCAGAGATGCAGCGGAAGCGCTGCGGATTCTGTCCGGTCTGAAGGATGCGGTTACCGGATTTTTTGATTCTGTAATGGTCATGGCCGAAGACGAGCAGATTCGTACGAACCGTTTGGCTCTGCTGGCCGGAATTGATGCGGATTCCAAAGCCTTTGCCGACTTTGGCAAGCTGGTGTGGTAGTCACTTTCTGAGAAGACCCTGATGTCTGTATCCGACCCCAAAATGTACAATTTTGTGCAGTTATGGTATAGATCGATGGTTTGGGGTATAAATATACGGAACGGTGCCAATGCGTAAGTTGTCATTCGTTCCGTATTTATGCTTTTCAAAGAAGGATTTCTGTCCGGCAAAGCGTATATATATTAAACGGGAAATTGGTGATGTTCATGGAAGGTTCCCAGGAAAGAAAGATCGTAGTCGACGGGGATGCTTGTCCGGTGAAGCAAGAAATTATTACGGTCGCCCGGAGGTTCGGTATCCCGGTAATCATGGTCTCTTCCTACGATCATGTGCTTAAGGGCGAAGCAGGCGTTTCAATCGTTCAAGTGGACCGGGGAGCAGACAGCGCCGACCTGTACATCGCCAATCATATTTCTGCAGGAGACATTGTTGTTACCCAGGATTATGGCCTTGCTGCACTGGCGCTTGGCAAACGTTGCCGGGTATTGTCTAACCGCGGGCAGGAATATGAAGATTCCACAATGGATTTTATGCTGGAGGGCAGGCATGCCAGAGCCGTGGAGCGCAGAAGGGGCCATTATTCCAAGGGACCTAAAGCGATCACTGCGGAAGAGAAAAATTATTTTCAACATAAACTGACAAAACTTTTAACAATTTTGCAGGAGAATGTACAGCTATAGCGAATTATATTTACTTGTTAAGAGATGAAGGTGGTTGAAGTGGCTAGCGGACAAGGTAATATTCCGGAAGAGGTTATCGAGAATGTGCTTGCACGGCATGACATTGTCGATACAGTCGGTAAGGTTGTCCATTTGTCCAAGCAGGGGAAATATTTATGGGGCCTCTGCCCGTTTCATTCGGAGAAAACTCCTTCCTTCACTGTAACCCCTGACAGGGGTGTCTTTCATTGCTTTGGCTGCGGTATGGGTGGAAATGCCATCAAATTCAGGATGGAAATCGAAGGGTTATCCTTCCCCGAAGCAGTCCGAATCATGGCTGAAGAAAGCGATATATCTATTCCAGAAGGAGTGGGGGGGATTCAGTCTCCTCCTGATCCTGAGCGTGACCGGCTGATTCAGGCCTATGAGCTGTCGGCAAAATTTTATCATTTTCTGCTGAAGAATACGGAATACGGCACTGCCGCCATGGATTATTTGAGATCCCGGGGCTTCAGCGACAAAATGATCGACCAGTTCCAAATCGGCTTCGCACCGGACCGCTGGGATACACTTCTGCAGTTCCTTGAGAAAAGGAATTTTGATCTCGGCGAGATGGAGAAGGGCGGATTGCTGTCAGCCAGAGGCGAAGGCAAAGGGTACCTTGACCGCTTCCGCGGGCGTGTGATTTTCCCGATTGCGAACCGCACCGGAAAGGTGATTGCTTTTGCCGGAAGAATTCTGGGGGATGGCCAGCCGAAATATTTGAATTCTCCTGAGAGCAGATTGTTTAACAAAAGCCGTATTCTGTACAATTTGCACCAATCCAAAGCATCCATCCGCAAAACGCGGCAAATCGTCCTTTTTGAAGGCTATGGTGATGTCATTTCGGCTTGGGAAGCAGGTGTGCATAACGGTGTTGCTACCATGGGGACCTCACTTACAGATGGGCATGTGGCGTTGATGAAGAGCCTGGGGGATGAGATTGTTCTGGCTTATGACGGTGACAAGGCGGGACAAGCTGCTGCGATTAAAGCTATCCCGATGCTGGAGGACAATGGCCTGCGGGTCAAGGTTGCCATGCTTCCGAGCGGGCTCGATCCCGATGAGTTCATCTCCCGTTATGGCGGAGAGCGCTTCAAGGATCAAGTCATTGATTCAGCGGTCTCATCGATTAAATTTAAGCTTATATATCTGAAAAAAAACCATATACTCCTAGAGGAAGACGGTAAAATCGCCTATGTCAAGGAGGCGCTGGAGATTATCGCATCCCTGCACTCCTCCACAGAGCGGGAGGTCTACCTCCGTGAAATCGCCTCGGAGCTGGAGCTGTCATATGATAGCTTGAAGCAGGACTGCAATTTACTTCGGGCGTCGATGCAAAAAAACATCCCCGAAGGGGATAATAACGACAAAAGGTGGAATAATGGTAGGCATAAAAAAGGGCAGGTGCAAACACCGACTTTGCTGCCGGCTTACCATGTTGCCGAAAGGCGCCTGCTGTCCTTGATGATACAGGACCCGGAAGTCGCAGCATATGTAGGAGAACGCCTCGGAGAAGAGTTCAACATCGATGATCATGCGGCAATAGCCGCTTATCTATATGCCTATTACGCACAAGGCAAACCACCCGGCATCAGCCGGTTTCTATCATCGCTTCAGGATGACCGTCTGGAAAAGACTGCCACAGCCATTTCTATGATGGACACTCCTCCGGACTGGAATACGCAGGTTCTGGATGATTGTATCCGTGAAGTACGGAAATACCCCGTAAAGCGCGGGATGGAACTGAAACGCGAAGAGATGATTCAAGCAGAGAAGTCAGGCGACTTTTTGCGTGCGGCACAAATAGCAAGTGAGATTATAGCCCTAGAGAGACAATGAGCAGTTGACAGGATGTACCTAGGGAGGAGGGAGTCGAATTATGGCGAACGATCAGCACACTGAACTGGAAGCGGAATTTACTCTGGATCAGGTTAAGGACCAGCTTATTGAGCAAGGCAAGAAAAGATCATCATTGAACTACAAAGATATTATGGAGAAATTGTCGCCGTTTGATCAAGACCCCGAACAAATGGAGGAATTCTACGAGCAGCTGAGCGATCTGGGGATCGAAGTTGTCAACGAGAATGACGAAGAGGTTAACAGCCTTCGGCCAAGTGAGGACAATGAGGACAAAGACAGCGATGATTTCAGCTTCGACGACGATTTGTCACTCCCGCCGGGAATTAAGATTAATGACCCTGTCCGGATGTATCTGAAGGAAATTGGACGGGTGCCGCTGTTGTCAGCTGACGACGAGGTAGAACTGGCGATGAGAATCAAGAACGGTGATGAGGAAGCAAAACGCCGTCTGGCTGAAGCGAACCTTCGTCTCGTGGTCAGTATCGCCAAACGTTACGTCGGACGCGGAATGTTGTTCTTGGACTTGATTCAGGAAGGCAACATGGGTCTGATCAAAGCGGTGGAGAAATTTGACCACAACAAAGGATTCAAATTCAGTACGTACGCAACCTGGTGGATTCGTCAAGCTATCACACGGGCGATTGCAGATCAGGCGCGGACAATCCGGATTCCTGTACACATGGTGGAAACCATTAACAAGCTGATCCGGGTATCCCGCCAACTGCTGCAGGAGCTTGGACGTGAACCGTCGCCGGAAGAAATCGCCGCCGAGATGGAGCTGACTGTAGAAAAGGTCAGAGAGATCATGAAGATTGCCCAGGAGCCGGTATCGCTGGAAACACCGATCGGTGAAGAGGATGATTCGCATTTGGGTGACTTTATCGAGGATCAGGAAGCTCTTGCGCCTGCGGATGCGGCTGCTTATGAGCTGTTGAAGGAACAGTTGGAGGATGTACTGGACACGCTCACCGAGCGTGAAGAGAATGTGCTTCGTCTGCGCTTTGGCCTGGATGACGGGCGGACGAGAACGCTTGAGGAAGTAGGCAAAGTGTTCGGGGTTACCCGTGAACGGATTCGCCAGATCGAGGCTAAGGCTCTACGCAAGCTTCGCCACCCAAGCCGGAGCAAACGTCTCAAGGATTTCCTCGAATAGTTGTGTTGAACCGGACCTTCTGCTGCACGGTGGCAGGAGGTTCTTTTATGCATGAAATAGTAGTAAGTGCCAGAGTCAAGGTCCGAAAGAGGGATGAACCGTTGAACTTGGAAAAACGTGAAATTATTTTAAGAGAAATTCAGTACTGGAGAAGAAGTAAATTGTTACCGGAGCAATATTGTGATTTCTTGACCAATCTCTACGATGATGAGACAGAGGTGAAGGACAGCAATCCAATTTCGTTCCGTAATCTTCAGCAGGGAAGCATCAAAATTTGGCTGTTTGGTTTTGGAATTATTTCCTTGATTTTCTTGATTGGTCTTTATTTTAGCGTTTTTCCCTGGCCTTTGCAACTTGCAACAGCACTCTGTGTCCTTATTGTTTGTTATGGCTACTCGGCGGTTTACAGGGACCGGAACAACATGATCAGTCTTATGCTAGCAGGGATAGGCAGCATACTGACCCTGGGATTCGGATTATGGCTTATTGCACTGCATGACCTGGACCCGGACTTCTGGAGGCCTGTGCTGATTGCCGGCTGCGGACTGCTGTGGGTCGTTCTTGGTTTTCTTCTCCGGCTTAGTCTTTTGCATTTTTGCGGCTTTGCTTTCTGGACACTGCTCTATGCCGGATTCTTCGGCCACATGCGCCCGGATGCCTCTATCCTCGAGCTGGAGCTATTGTATTTACCGCCATGCGTACTTATGGTATGGCTGAGCTGGTTGCTGCATCACCGGGTGAATGGTGTTTCAGGAGTTTACCTTGGCGTAGGTGTAGGTCTGTGGATTATGCCTGAGATTGATGCTTTGCTCTTGAGACCGGATTTTCCGCAGTGGGTTTCGTTAATACTGATACTAAAGATTGCGGCAGGTCTTGCTCTGCTGTTTATTTTCCGTAAAAAATGGATAATGTGGGTGACCTCATGAATAACAATAAATTATCAAACCGGCTTCAGCTTGTACTGGAGCAAATTCCGCAGGGCAGCGTGGTTGCCGATATCGGCTCTGACCATGCGCTTTTGCCTGTAGCGGCTGTAGGGAGCGGGCGAGTACGATCTGCTATCGCAGGAGAAGTAAATCCGGGGCCGTATGAAGCTGCCCGAAGAGGGGTGGCAGAGGCCGGACTGGGAAAGTCGATCGACGTACGACGCGGAGACGGGCTTGAGGTGCTGGAGCCTGGAGAGGCCGATTGCATTACCATTGCAGGTATGGGAGGCTCCCTTATTGCATCCATCCTGGATCGGGGATTGAACCTTGGAAAGCTTGAGGGTGTCAAAACCCTTGCGCTGCAGCCGAATGTGGGGGAGGATATCCTCCGCCGCTGGCTTTTGAACCATGGATGGGTGCTTACCGCTGAGCATATTCTGGAAGAGGACGGCAAGATCTATGAAATTCTGACGGCAGTTAGAGAAGAGGCTGCTGGAGGGATTACGAATGAACAGCTGTACCAGGAGCGCAGACTGTCTTCCAGTGTGGTATGTGAACGTGAGTTGCTGCTGGCGATGGGACCTTGGCTGCTCCAGGCACCGAATGAAGCCTTCTTTGACAAATGGCAAGGGGAGATTGCGAAGCTCGAAGGCATTCTTACCTCTCTGTCACGTTCGGAGCTGGAATCTGCAGAAGAAAAACGCGGCAAGATCAATGAACAGATCAGACGAATTACGGAGGTGCTGGAATGTTTGCCAAAGGCCAAACTGTAATCGGATATATGGAGCAGCTTGCGCCCAAGCATCTGGCGGAAGAATGGGATAACGTAGGTCTCCAGCTGGGATCTCTGCAGAAGGAGATAACCGGTATCCTTGTGGCGCTTGATGTTAATGATACTATTGTGGATGAGGCAATATCGCTGGGCTGTAACCTGATTATCGCCCACCATGCGATTATCTTCCGCCCGATCAAGGGAATTCAGACGGATACTCCAATGGGCAGGCTCTATGAGAAGCTGATTAAGAATGATATTGCTGTCTATATCAGCCATACGAATCTTGATGTGGCCGAGGGCGGCATGAATGATTGGATGGCTGAAGCTCTCGGCATTCAGGAAGGTGCTCCAATTAAGGACATCCATACCGAGCAGTTGTCCAAACTGGTGGTATTTGTGCCGAAGGATCATCACCAGAAGGTGCTGGATGCCATCCTGAATGCAGGTGCGGGCTGGATTGGTAATTACAGTCACTGCAGCTTCAATATTGAAGGGTATGGCACATTCATCCCGAGAGAAGGCTCTGATCCGTTTCTTGGGGAACAGGGCAAGCTGGAGCGCGCGGAGGAAATCCGCATAGAGACGATTGTGCCCCAGCCCATCCGTAACAAAGTCGTGCAGGCGATGCTGAAAGCCCACCCTTACGAAGAGGTGGCATATGATCTGTATTCTATGGATCTTAAGGGCCGCAGCTTCGGACTGGGACGGGTAGGGAAGCTCAAGGAGCCGACCACGCTGGGCCAGTTCATTGAAACGGTCAAAAGCGGACTGCAGGTGGAGCATGTGCGTGTCGTTGGGGATTTGAACCGTCCCATCCGCAAAGCTGCCGTAATGGGAGGCTCTGGCGCTAAATATTACAATAGCGCCATCTTCAAAGGAGCTGATGTGCTGGTGACTGGAGACATTGATTATCACACCGCCCAGGATGCTGCTCTGGCAGGCATCGCTCTGATTGATCCAGGACATAACGCAGAGAAAATTATGAAAGTGAAAGTAGCCGAGTGGATGACGGACAAGCTGACTGAGCATAAGTATGATACAGTGGTGCATGTCTCTCAAGTGAATACGGAGCCTTTTGCCTTCCTGTAAACCACATATTTACACTTGTGCGTCAAGGTGCAAGTCTGTATAATATACAATGTTGTTCAGGAAAGTTTGACAGACAATCGCCGGTGCGCGTGAAGACGCCACGGGAGGAAAGTCCGGGCTCCACAAGGCAGGGTGCTGGATAACGTCCAGTCGGCGCGAGCCGAAGGATAGTGCCACAGAAATGGACCGCCGATGGCCGCTTTCGGGCGGCACAGGCAAGGATGGAACCGAGGTGTAAGAGACCCCGAGGAACGCTGGTGACTTCGTTCCTGGTAAACCCCATCTGGAGCAAGACCTAATGAGACGCAGCTTCTCCTAACGGAAGAAGCAGCCTTCGCCTGAGGCGTGTCTAGGTTGGTCGCTGGAGCTGTGCAGTAATGTACGGCCTAGATAGATGATTGTCGCTTATGGTGGGAGGGTAGTTCCCGTTTGAACCACGACGAGCACAGAACCCGGCTTACGGCAAACTTTCCCAACTGACAACTTATAGATTGTACTGATCGCTAATCATAAGACAGCGGCCCTCATCGAGGGCCGCTTTTTGTTACATATATGCTGTGCGCTATAAAGAATCCTTTTTGGAATACAGATTAATCTGCTTGAGGAATCAGCCGCGAGATTTGTGTACTTTGCGCGTAAATATTCAGGGCTTCGTCCAGTCGCTGCACGGCAACCTGTATAAGCTCAGGCGGCGTATGGGTGAAATTGAGACGCATCGTATTCTTTAGCGGCTGTTCGGAATAGAACACCTCCCCGGGTACGAAGGCTACACCTTGCTCAACAGCATAAGGGAGCAGCTGTGCGGCGTCAATGTGCTTGGACAGTGTCAACCATAGGAACATGCCGCCTCGCGGCTCAAGGAAGTGAATGCCTTCCCAGTTACGGGATTTCAGCTCGCAGGAGAGCAGCTTCATCCGTGAGTGGTATTCGCGGGAAACCAGCCGGATATGCCCTTCAAGGTCGAAGGTTTGCAGCAGTTCAGACAGCGCCCTCTGGTCAATTACGCTGGAATGCAAATCCGCTGCCTGCTTGGCCTTGGTGATGACTTGGATCAGTTCAGGAGGTCCGATGATCCAGCCGGTACGCAGTCCCGGTGCAACAATTTTGGAGAAGGTACCCGTGTAGACCACGCAGGATTCACCCCCGCCGCTTCTGTCAATGGCAGCCAGTGTAGGAGGATAAGCATCTGGAGCATCGTCAAAGGTGATATCACCATAAGGATTGTCTTCGAGAATAAGCACATTATATCGTCTGCATAATTCCACAGTCTGTTCACGGCGTTCTTTGCTCCAGGTGGCACCTGAAGGATTGTTGAACGTTGGAACGGCGTACAGCAGCTTAGGCCGCTGTGTACGAAGCTGCTCCTCGAGATGATCGGGGAGCATACCCAGCTCGTCACTCTTGACGGTGCGGATGTCCGCACGGTAAGAGCCGAGTACTTGAAGGGCGGCCAGATAAGTAGGCGCTTCTACAAGCACACGGTCGCCAGGGTCGAGCATGATTTTGCAGAGCAGATCCAGAGCCTGCTGCGAGCCTGTAGTCAGAATCATATCGGAAGCAGACACCGCAATTCCCTGCCCGGTGAGTCTGGCTGCGATTTGTTCGCGAAGGGGCAGATAGCCCTCGGTTAAGCCATACTGAAGGGCTGAAGTATCCGCAGCAAGTGCCTTGTTGTAAGCATCACGGACCGCTTGCATCGGGAATAATTCTTCCCCGGGCAGCCCTCCAGCCAGGGAGATAATATTTCTTCCTTGCGTTACCTTGAGAATTTCACGGACTGCTGAGGAACCCAGATGTTCTGCGGCTGTTGAATAATGAATCTTCATAAAAAAATACGCCCCCGCTGCTTGGATTTTGTTGTATCATAACGGCATAGCGGTATAACAGTAAAGCGCTGAATATAACAGTTGGGAGGACGGAAGAATGCATATCGATTTGCTCCGCAGCGGCAGCAAAGCCTTACCGCAGCAAATCAGTGATACACTGGCTCAGCGGATCACTTCCGGGCTCCTGCAGCCGGGAACCCGGCTGCCCTCCATAAGAAGACTGGCAGTTACCCTGAAGGTAAGCCAAGTTACTGTGAGCAAAGCATACACCGATTTGGAAAAGAGGGGCCACATTGTATGCAACCAGGGAAAAGGCTGCTTTGTAGCTGAGCATGAGGCAAGCGGATCCGGGAACGGGACACGCTGGCAGGATAAATATGATGATTATTTGCCGCGTGCACAGCTGTGGCGCAACTTTGATTACTCCAGGGTGGAATTCCCATTCCATCTGGCTGCGATTCATAGTGACCTGCTTCCGCTGGAGCCAATTGGCTCAACCATGGCGGCACTGGTAACGGAGCAGCCCGAGTTGATGGCTTCCTATGGGAATTTCCAGGGGGATCCGGAGCTGCGGGAGATTATGCGCAGGCATTTGCAGCCACGCGGCATTCACCTAAGCTCCGCTGATCTGATGATTACCAGTGGAACCCAGCAGGGGATTGACCTTGTGGCACGAACCTTTGTGGGGCCGGGAGACACTGTATATCTGGAAGCGCCTAGCTATACAGGGGCAATAGATGTTTTTGCCGGAAGGGGAGCGGAGATGATCTTCGTGCCTATGGACCATGAGGGGATGCGGGTGGATGTGCTGACCCGGCTCTGTGATACCAGGCCGCCCAAACTGATCTATACGAATCCTACTTTTCAGAATCCGAGCGGTGTCACTATGAGCTTAACAAGAAGACAGCGGCTGCTGGAGCTTGCCCGCAGCTACCGCTGTCTCATAGTGGAGGACGATCCGTTCAGCGACCTGTATTTTCATACCCCACCGCCTCCTTCGATCAAATCCATGGACGAAGATGGGCATGTGGTATATATGAAAAGCTTCAGCAAAGTCATTGCTCCAGGCTGCAGAATTGCCTGTGTAGCCGCTGAGGGTAATATCCTGTCCAGGCTCATCGCTGCCAAGTCGGCCAGTGATCTGGGGAGTCCATTGCTTACGCAGGGAGCAGTACTCCCGTTCATTGCCCGTAACTACGACGGCTATGCCAGCAAGCTCCGGACTGCTCTGCGTGGACGGATGGAGAAGGCAGCTAAGCTGCTGAAACAGTATGCCCCTTCTGGGGTTACATGGGTTCTTCCCGAAGGCGGATTGAACCTTTGGCTGCAGCTTCCTTCCGCGACCGGTATCGAAAAGCTCCATGAGCTGGCGGAGCAGGAAGGTATTTCTTTTCTGCCTGGCGATGTGTGTTATGCCGGTGATCTGCCTTCAAGACATATCCGCCTGTGCTATTCGCAAATGAAGGAAGCCGACATGGAACGTGGCCTGAAGCTGTTCCTTATTTTGCTGGACAAGCATCTCCGTTCACAGGGTTAATTATTTCCGAGACTCTGCCGGAGGCTATTGAGCTGCCGTTCAACTTGCTGTGGGAACAGCTGAAGCGGGACCTCGCCTCCCCCTGCCGCCTGCAATGTCTTATAGATATCCACCTGACCCCATCCGTAATACTTATCGTGGCCGGGATCGCCCAGATCAACGGCGCTTGAAGTCATGATTGTCATCACTTCCTTATTGGTTAGAGCCGGGTTCAGTGAACGGACCAGTCCGGCAAGTGCTGCTACATGCGGGCTAGCCATTGAGGTTCCGGACAATGCCGCATACTGGTTGTCGGGATATGTGCTCGCGATGCTCTCGCCGGGAGCGGCGACATCAATATAATCCCCGTAATTGGAGAAGGAAGCTTTTTCACCTGTAGCATTTGTTGCCGCAACTGCAAGGACTTCGGGATAGGCAGCAGGATAGCCTGGACGTTCGGTGTTGTCATTTCCTGCGGCGGATACAATAACCACATCGCGGTCGTAGGCATATTTAATCGCATCGTGCAGAAACTGCGAATCGGCATAATTGCCCAGACTGAGGTTGATCACTTTGGCCCCTTTGTCTGCTGCCCAGATGATTCCTTCAGCTACGGAATACGTGGTGCCTGCACCCGAGTTGTCCAGCGCTTTTACCGGGAGAATCTTGTTGTACCAGCTGATGCCAGCCACACCTTCTTCATTGTTCGTCAAAGCTCCGATAATTCCCGCAACATGTGTGCCATGTCCTACATCATCGTCAGGAGGGGAAGTATTCGTTATGGCATTATAACCGGCAAGAAGTTGGCCTTTGAGGTCCGGATGATTCGCCTGAACCCCTGTATCCACTACCGCGACAATAATATTTTTGCTGCCTTTTGTCAGATTCCAGCCCTGTTCGGTTTCAATCGCCGGCAGATTCCACTGGTAGGTTGAAAAGAGCAAATCATTCGGTGTAATGACTGTGGCTGTATTTTCGCTGACGGTATCATTGGTTAAATACATATAGTGAGGTTCTGTATATTGCGGATGCCACTTCCCGGAGAAATAGGTTTTCAATTGGGTGTAGTTCATTGTCCCTGAGCGGAAAATGTAGGCATAACCCAGCTTCCGAGGCTCCTTGCAGCGTATATCGGCGGCAATGGTCTGCAGCTGTCCTGCTGTTGGGTGGCCATTTTTAAACCTGACGACAATTTCATTTTCGTAATAGTGACTGGCATTCTCGTTATCGTGGCCGGTTTTGACTGTGAGTTCCTTCAGGGTATCGGCATGGACCGATTCAACGCGGTATTTGCCTTCCTTCGGATACGGAATCAGCCGCAGATTCTTGAGCTGGTGCTCAGCCACCCGGTCCAGTATTCTTTGATGGATCAGGGCGATGACCCCATAATGGCCTTCCTGGTCACGCTGGGCGGTGAAATAATACTTTTTATTGCCGATAATAAAAGAAGGGGATTCATAGGCTTGATGTCCCTTGATAGCGGCTTTTGCCGTGTTCAGGTACCTCAGGAGCTGTTTGTTCTCCTGTTCGCTTCCTTCGGGAAGAGACGATTTGAAAGTCTGGGTCTGCTGCGTGCGGAAATCAATCCACATCAGCATAGTAATATGGCCGTGTCCCTGCTGCAGTCGTTTGGCATATGCTGAAATATCCCCGGGCATTTTACCATGGGTCTCGGAGAGCATCGTTCTCAGGTGTCTGTTGACATCTACTCTGTTCAAACGGTCGGTAGCGATGACATCCTGCGTAAGTGCTGTTTTTTTAATCGTCTTTTCCTGTGCAGGGTTGGGTACGGAGGCTTGTCTCAGCTTGGGCTCTCCATCAGAACGAAAGGTGAATGTTAGAACTGCTATGGTGAAAGCAGCGGTGACCAGACCGGCTAGTATTGCATTTTTACGTAACATATTTTCCGCTCCTTCATGGCATTGTAATAGGTATAGGTTTCGGAGTGGACAGAGGTTTTATGCATTGCAGAAAAGGATACCGTCGTCCAAAGATTTATGTTAATATCAGAAAGTAAGTGCTTACTAAGTAAAACACTTGGAAAACCTCGCTATGATTGTTAATTTATTTCAACTACATGAGCCAGGACTAATAAGGGGGAGCAATCGCCATGTCAGCAGCCAATGTGCAGAATTTGTGTGAAACGACGAGAGAAAAGCTTAAATCCGTAATCGGAAAAATGGAATTATTCCTGAATCAGCATGCGCTGCCGCAACTGGCTACAGAGGAAGATGAGGAAACGCTGCTCTTTTATCAAGGCTTTTTGTCCGATCTCCGCCATTTGCTGGTGTTCTCGGAAATGTCCTATGAGAAGCTTGGGGTTGCCTTACGGCGTGCCACCTTTGATGAAGCCTTTGCGCAAAAGGCGTTATATAACGTATATCATTTTGGGGTGAACAATTTCTTTTATCCCAAAAATGAAAGCTATTCCGAAGATGGACGTTATGCCTATACAGGACAAGATGCCATCCGTTTCCGCAAAAAGCCGGTACGTCCGGCCCGCGACATTATCATGGATATTACCAAGGTCTATGAAGAACTGCGGGATGATCTAAGTTATTATGAAAATGACTATTTGACCGAGAAACGCATGCAGAATCAGGTGTAGCCTGAACGAAAGTGGAATACCGTTACAACTGGATCGCACTGGCCATGGATATGGCTGATGCGGTCTTTTTTTGATTTTTAACTGAGGTAGGTGCATGAGTTCAATTGGAAACCCTTTGCTGGATAGCGGCAGATTTCTACGGACATAATGTAACCGAGGTGATAATGATGACAACCGCCAAACCACTTGTGAAATGCAGTGTGAGCAACTGTAATTATTGGGGAGAGCAGAACCTTTGCCGTGCAGATCAGATTGTGATCGAAATCGACAAACACTCGGGCAGCGGATATATGGAAGAATATGCCGAAGAAATGACGAATCAGGGCCATCACGATCATGCGGCTACTTCTTCTGCTACCTGTTGCCTAACGTTCAAGCCGAAGGATTAGGAGGACACCGCTATGGATAAGCGCAGTGAAGATTCCAATCTGGACCAAGATTCCCGCAAAAAAATAATTCTGCGTCCGAGGAGAATAGATTACCCCCGCCGGGACAGAAACCTTAATGAGGAATATGCCGCTGAGATCAGCCCGTTGCCGGCTCATGTGCATAGAGGGCTGATCAAAGGGACAGAAGCCAAAAAAGAAGACGGGACAAACACGGATAGCCGGACCACCGGGTATGTGGGCTTGGGGTTTGGAATAGTCTCCTTGTTTGTCTGGTCCATTATTTTGGGACCCATTGCAGCAGTGCTTGGTTATTATGCGTATGCCAAGGGACAAAAAACTGCAGGGGCGTGGGCCATGGGACTAGGGATTGTATCTACACTCAGCTATTTTATTATGATTCCTTTTGCCCGTTAGCCGTATAATCCAGTATAAGCCCGATTCGAAACAGGCTTTAAGACCTAACTATGCAGGTCTTAAGTCTGTTTTTTCGTGTCTACATATAGCAATTATAGCGTGGAAATTGTAAAATAAAGGCGTATTTTAAATTTGAAATGAGAACCTTAACATATATAACGACTGTGAAAGAAGGAATGCTCAGAATGGTAATTAATGCCGTAACTAGCGGCGGAACCGGCCAGCTAAAATGGATCGATTTAAGAAGCTCTTCCCAGGTTAAAGATACAAGGGCCGCCCACAAATCGGAAGTTTCGGGAAGCTCGTCAGCAGAATTTGCTGCCCTACTCCAGGAGAACGCACTCCAGAATAACAGCGGGGATACCAGCAGAGTATTACCATCAATGGACAGCTCCTCCTTAAGCGGACTGTTATGGCAGCAGTTTGGCGGGGTGGATGAAGCCTATAATTCCATTTCCGGGGAAATAACGCAGACGAAACCTACGGATTATGAAGATCTTATTCAGACGGCAAGCACGAAATACGGGGTTCCCGTAGATCTGATTAAAGCGGTTATTGATACAGAGTCTTCTTTTAATCCTAATGTTGTATCTTCGGCCGGAGCCAAAGGTCTGATGCAGCTAATGGATGGAACGGCGAATGGCCTGGGTGTATCGGATCCCTTTGACCCGGCTCAGAGCATCGACGGAGGGGTACGTTACCTATCCTATCAATTGAAACGGTATAACGGGCAGGAGAATATGGCGCTGGCCGCTTATAATGCCGGTCCGGGACGGGTGAACAAACTGGGAGTAAGTAATGATATGGAGCTGATGGCCAATTTGTCGCAGCTTCCGAAGGAAACCCAGGCTTACATCACCAAAATAGAACGCGCCCGCGAGAAATACGCGGTATAATAAAAAGGATCAAACGGGTTACCCTTAAGCCACAGAGGTGGCGAGGGCCGTTTGATCCTTTTTCGCCCTTTATAGGCCTGAGGGAGATTCTTGCATGTTTTGCTTAAGAACGAGATACAAAGGAGACCTTCGATATATGCTGTACTGGGATTATGCCGCTGCAGCACCTCCTTATGATGAGGTGGTGCAGACCGTGGAACAAATTATGAGAGTTCATTATGCCAATCCTTCATCCCTGCACCGGGCGGGGGTGGAAGCTGAACGGCTTATTACACGCGCGAGAGAAGTATGTGCAGCCTCACTTTCTGTACAGCCGGGTGAAATTCTGTTCACCTCCGGGGCTACCGAGAGCAACAATCTGGCTATAAAAGGCGCAGCTTTGCAGTATCAGGGCAGAGGGAGACATATCGTTACGACACAGTTGGAGCACCCTTCAGTGTTTGAGAGTTGCCTGCAGCTGCAAGCTCTGGGCTGGGAGGTTACTTTTATCGCGCCGCAAAGCTCGGGGATCGTGGATCCGGCGGATATTTCCGCTGCCGTCCGTCCGGATACGGTGCTTGTCAGTGTGATGCATGTCAATAATGAGATTGGAACCGTACAGCCGCTGCGGGAGATTGGACAGAGGATCAAGGCTGCAAACCGCCGGACCTTGTTCCATGTGGACGGGGTGCAGGGATATGGTAAGCTTGAGACTCAGCTATCGGAGTGGCAGGCTGATCTCTACAGTCTTTCTCCGCATAAAATCCGCGGACCGCGCGGTACAGGCATTCTGGTCGTCAGAGAAGGAGTAACACTGTTTCCTCTTCTGACGGGAGGCTCGCATGAGAATGGAACCCGTGCCGGAACTGAGAATGTAGCTGGAATAGTGGCCTCGGCCAAGGCTCTGCGAATGAGCGGTGAGAGACGGGAAGAACTAAGCAAACGGCTGATTCCGCTTCGTAACCGGCTGCTGCATTTTATCTCGGATATCCCAGAGCTAGTTCTGAACAGCAGAGAGGACGGAGCCCCTCATATTGTCCATTTCTCTTACCCTGGCATGAAGGGAGAGGTTCTTGCCCGCAAGCTGGAGGAGCTGGGGATGACTGTGTCGACCCGTTCAGCCTGCTCTTCGCGTCTTGCCGAACCGAGCAGGATATTGTTGTCCATGGGCAAGGACGTGCCTGCGGCACTTGGAGGTATCCGGATCAGCCTGGGGGACAGTCATACGGAAGCTGATGTTGCCATGCTTGAACAAGCGCTGCTGACTGCAGTACAGTCATTGAAGAAAGTTGAAGGAGGCATGAAATAAAGCATGAAAGAGATAGAAAATGGATGTGCAACTGAATCCGGGACCGCTATGATAAGAAGTAGTGAATATGCAGACATGCTGATGCTACGGTTCGGTGAATTTATCCTAAAAGGCAAAAACCGCACGCGGTTTGAGAAAACAGTGCTTCGCCATGTGCGGGAATTGGTCAAGCCCTTTCCGAAGGTGAGCTTAAGCAAGGAGTTCGGGCGCATTTATGTACAATTGAACGGGGAACCCGCAGGGGAATTGATCGCTGTGCTTCGCAATGTTTTTGGTATTGCTTCGATAAGCCCGGTAAAAGTTTCATTATCGGAGTTTGATGATATTTTGTCAGTCAGCCGGAATTTCTTGCAGATTGCTGCTCCGGCAGCAGGCACAACCTTCAAGGTGAATGCACGCCGGGTATGGAAAGGATTTCCCTTTGGCTCAATAGAAATGAACAAGCTGATTTCGACGCCGCTTCTTCAAGGCTATCCAGGTCTGGTTGTGGATGTGAAGTCACCCCAGATGGAGCTGAGGATTGAAATCCGGGAAGGCCATACCTTTATTTTCTGTGAAAATATTGCCGGTGTTGGAGGGTTCCCTCTGGGCACCAACGGCAAAGCCATGCTGCTGCTGTCCGGCGGTATTGACAGTCCTGCCGCGGGCTGGTCATCCATGCGCCGGGGCCTCGAAATCGAATGTGTCCATTTCTACAGCTTTCCCTATACCAGCGAGCTGGCCAGGCAAAAAGTCGTAGATCTGACGCGGGTGCTGTCAAGATATGCAGGGGTCATCAAGCTGCATCTTGTTCCGTTCACGGAGGTGCAGACCTCTTTTACAGGTATCGGGCAGGATAACCTGATTGTTACCTTGATGCGCCGGGCCATGCTGAAGATTGCATCTAGGCTGGCTGAGCAGGAGGGAGCACTGGCCCTCGTTACGGGAGAAAGTCTGGGCCAAGTTGCCAGCCAGACGCTTTCCAGCATGAATGTAATCGGCCGGGCAACCCAGCTACCACTGCTGCGTCCTCTTGTGATGATGGATAAGAGTGAGATTGTGGACATCTCCAAAACCATCGGCACCTATGAACTCTCCATCCTTCCCTACGAGGATTGCTGCACGCTGTTTGTCCCCAAATCGCCGACGACTAATCCCAACCTGCGGATCGTGGACAAAATTGAAGCCACCCTTCCAGGCTACAGTGCGCTTCTAGATGCGGCGGTAGCGGGAACAGAGACAATTACTATAACCCCCTACGGAGATGAGAAGCCAACGGATGTAGTTCCTGCGGAAGCAGTGCTTCAGGAGGAATGGTTCTAGTCTGAAGGAAGGGGGTGCTCCCTGACTCGTTTCCAATGCCCGGCCGCAAGGATTCCCCCAATCACCAATAGGATAAAAAGAACTCTCAGCAGCGGATGCTTCTCTACAAAAGGACCGATCCGCTGCTCTTCGGTGATCATGCTTGAGGCAGTCAGGCCCAGGACAGCAGAACCGATATAAATAATCCAGGGATACCGGCCC
The DNA here is from genome assembly GCF_056121505.1 of Paenibacillus sp. LS-5. Taxonomy (NCBI): domain Bacteria; kingdom Bacillati; phylum Bacillota; class Bacilli; order Caryophanales; family Paenibacillaceae; genus Paenibacillus; species Paenibacillus sp. LS-5. The sequence goes on from NZ_JBWAVA010000002.1 coordinate 164,996, forward strand.
ATCAGCTTAATGAAAAGAGTACTGCCCCAGACTACAATCGGAACGCTGATGAGCAGCCCCAGTACTACCAGCACGATATTATGATTGGCCGCTCCGGCAATCGCGATTACATTGTCCAGACCCATTGCAGCATCTGCGATTATGATAGTCCGCACCGCCGACCAGAGTGTTCCTCCTGCCTGGATTTTTGGATCCTCGTTATCTCCGGTCAGCAGTTTATAAGCAATTAGAATCAGCAGCAGGCCCCCGAACAGCAACAGCCAGGGAATCTTAAGTAGCCAGACTACAAGAACGGTGGCGATAATCCGCAGTGCCACAGCTCCTGCTGTACCCAGCAATATCGCCTTTTTCTGTGTTGCGCCTTGTAAATTCCGTGCAGCCAGGCCAATGACAATGGCATTATCACCCGCCAGAATCAGATCCAGAAAAATAATATTCAACAGCGGCAATATGAAATCCAAAGCGGATGTGTTCAAGAGCGTGTCACTCCTATTGTTTTGTTTGTTACAGCTTAAGCAGGTAATAGGCATTTACCATCGGAACAGTATAGTGTTGTATACGCTAAAAAAACGCCGGACATTCGTAACTTACAAAAAAGCCTGCCCATGAAGCATAGCTTGCCCGCCTTGGACATACATGTAAATACATGCAGTTCGGGGAGGCTGAAGTGAATGGATTCTTTATTGCTGCTTGGTGAAATACTGATGATCAATCTCGTGCTGAGCGGAGATAATGCAATGGTCATCGCAATGGCCAGTAAAAATTTGCCTGAGCAGCACCGCAAGCTGGCAGTTTGGTGGGGGGCTGCAGGTGCTGTTGTGCTGCGATGTCTACTGACTTTTGCTGCAGTGCTGCTGTTGAAGATCCCTTATATTGAGGCCGGCGGGGGTATATTGCTGCTTTGGATCTCGTTCAAGCTGCTGCTGGAGGAGGAAGAGGACGTCCGGGTTGCGGAGAGCTCATCCGTATGGAAATCCATCCGCACTATCCTGCTTGCTGATTTTATTATGAGTCTGGACAATGTACTGGCCATTGCAGGTGTGGCTAAAGGGGATCTAGCGCTGATTGTGATCGGTATCGCTCTCAGCATTCCGATTGTAGTATGGGGCAGCGGAATTATCGTGGGCTGGTTACACCGGTTCCCTGTGCTGATCTACATCGGGGCGTATATCCTCGCCTATACGGCAGGAGATATGCTGCTGCAGGATGCCAAATTTGGTGCGGTGATTTCCTTCCTGCTGCCATCTTTACACTCTCTGCTACCGTTATTGCTCGGAGTCACTGTTGTGATGTCGGGCTTGCTCAGGCGCGTAATCTTATCGGCTAAGTAGAACTCCCGTAATCATTGGAGGCTGAGTCAGAGCTGTGCAACAGCTTTGGCCCAGTCTCTTTGCCGTGGGAACCCATAATAAGAAGAATGATGGTGTTTTGTTATTTTTTCAGATAAAATATAAAGAGAATCCTGTCACATACTTAGGTATCTTATTGGCGGCTCTGAGAGAAAAAAACATGAATTTTTGAAGGGATGGGTGGATAATGTCTTCCAAAAACGATGCGAAACTGGGTATATTTATATTCGCCGCGGGCATTGTGATATTGTTCGGAAAGCTGGGAGTGTTCGGTTTTCTCGGGCGAACCTTATGGCCACTCGTAATTCTGGTACCCGGCCTGTTCCTTCATGTGCTTTTCTTCAGCCGCCGGGCTCCAGCATCAGTGCTGCTGCCAGCTGGGATTCTGACCGTGTACGGACTGCTGCTGGGCTTATGCAATACGTGGGGCTGGGGACTGATGGCTCATCTGTGGCCGCTGCTGCTGCTGGGTATTGCTGTCGGACTGTATGAGTATTCACTCTATTCCTCTGGACGGAACGGCGGACTTACAACTACAGCTGTCATTTTGGGGCTGCTAAGCCTAATGCTGCTGATTTTCAGTATGTTGGGTACGGGAGCACTTTATTTGCTGGGAGCTATACTGGTTGCGGCTGGTGCCTGGCTAATCTTTGGACGGGGCAAACCGGGAGGACACAAAAAGTGGAACGGAGGCTGGTAAGACGGATTTCCGGCCAAACAGGTTCCAAGAAGGAACGGGCAAATTGCCCGAATGCAACTTTAGCAAAATTAAACGGAGATGGAAACCGTTTTTTCATAAAAAGACTTGCTTTTCATGGTGCTTTCACTATAATATTAAGGATATGTTGAAGCGTCGGCTTTCTGCCTGGCGCTTCTTTTGTGAGATTGCCGCGACAAGCTATAAATTTAAACATTTTTAATTTGATAAATGAGAGGATTTGGATACAAATCATGCATTCAAGAAAAGATATCCGCAATATTGCGATCATTGCCCACGTAGACCATGGTAAAACAACACTCGTCGATCAGCTTCTGCAGCAGTCAGGGATTTTCAGCGCGCACGAGCACCTTCAAGAACGGGCCATGGACTCGAACGATCTGGAGCGGGAACGCGGAATTACCATCCTAGCCAAAAATACAGCAATCACCTATAAAGAGTTCCTGATCAACATCGTAGATACCCCTGGACACGCCGACTTTGGCGGTGAAGTAGAACGTATCATGAAGATGGTTGACGGTGTACTGTTGGTTGTTGATGCATATGAAGGTTGCATGCCGCAGACCAAATTCGTTCTGCGCAAAGCACTGGAACAACACCTGACACCTATCGTTGTCGTGAACAAGATTGACCGTCCGGCTGCACGTCCGAAGGAAGTTATTGATGAAGTTCTGGATCTGTTCATTGAGCTCGAAGCCAGTGACGACCAATTGGAATTCCCGGTTGTTTATGCTTCCGCAATTAACGGTACATCCAGTATGGACCCTGAGAAGCAGGATGAAACCATGCTTGCACTGTACGAAACAATTACCCAGCATATCCCGGCTCCAACTGAAAAGGTTGAAGAACCTCTGCAGTTCCTTGTAACCTTGATGGATTACAATGAATATCTAGGACGTATCGCTATCGGACGCGTGAACCGTGGCATAATTAAACAAGGGCAATCCGTTACTGTCATCATGCGCGACGGCAAGAGCAAAACAGCCCGTATCGAGAAATTGTTCGGATTCCAGGGTCTTAAGCGTGTCGAAACAGAAGAAGCGGGCGCAGGCGACATCGTGGCTATTGCCGGCATTAAGGATATCAACATCGGTGAGACTATTGCCGATCCGGCGAACCCTGAAGCGCTGCCTGTCCTGAAGATTGATGAACCAACTATGCAAATGACGTTCCTCGTGAACAACAGTCCTTTTGCAGGCAGAGAAGGTAAATGGGTGACTTCCCGTAAGCTGCGTGAACGTCTCTTCAAAGAGCTGGAAACCGACGTGAGCTTGCGCGTACTGGAAACCGATAGCCCGGATGCCTTTATCGTCTCTGGACGCGGTGAGCTTCACCTGGGGATTCTGATCGAGAATATGCGCCGTGAAGGCTATGAAATGCAGGTATCCAAACCTGAGGTTATCGTTAAGGAAATTGACGGTGCCAAAATGGAGCCGCTTGAGCGTCTGATGATCGATATCCCGGAAGAAAGCATGGGAGCCGTAATGGAGAGTCTGGGTACTCGCAAAGCGGAAATGGTCAACATGATCAATCACGGAACCGGACAGGTTCGTCTGGAATTCCTGATTCCTGCACGCGGTCTGATCGGTTACAATACGTATTTCCTGACGCTGACACGCGGCTATGGTGTAATGAACCATGCGTTTGACAGCTACGCTCCACTGATCGGTGGTCAGGTTGGCGGACGCCATCAGGGCGTGCTTGTATCCAGTGAGACTGGAAATACTACTCTTTACGGCATGATGGGCGTGGAAGACCGTGGTATTCTCTTCCTGGAGCCAGGTACTGAAATTTATGAAGGCATGATCGTAGGTGAACATACCCGCGATAACGACATCATCGTCAACATCTGCAAAGAAAAGCAGTTGACCAACGTCCGTTCGGCAACGAAGGATGAAACAGTGAAGATGAAGACCCCTCGTCTGTTCTCACTGGAAGGTGCACTTGAGTATCTGAACGATGATGAATATTGTGAAATCACACCTAAATCTGTCCGTTTGCGTAAAAAGATCCTGAATAAGGGCGAACGCGAACGTGTGGAAAAACAGCGTAAAGCGGCGCAAGCCAGCCAAGCCTAACTTGATCTGAACGAATGGTTGTTTGTTCTGCCAAAGTACAGCACTCCGTTCTTCTTATAAGCCGCCGGAATATTCCGGCGGTTTTTGATTTAAATATAAGAATTTATATGTTTCACGCTATAAATTATCCTTATATTTCTCGCTGAAACGGATACCATCCTTAAAAGGACGGCGAAGCCGTTTCCACTTGGGCAATGCTGTTATGAATTCCCTCAAATTCTTAGGATTATTGCGGTATAAAAGCCTGTTGAATGTTATAATGTAAGCGAACTTATCCCGGAGGGAGTGACGAGCTTTGCAGATCTGGTTCGCTGAGCATCCAATGATCGCTTATATCGTGATTTTTATTTTACTGACGTATGTGTATAACCGTGTTTTCCGTGTGAATCAGAAGCTTTCTATCGGCAAGGAAATTATGCTGTATCTGATGATGGCTGTGGGCTCGGGCATGCTACTCATCTTCCAGCACGACAAGCTGCCAATTATACAATGTCTGCTTGTGGCTGTAGGGCTTATGCTGCTAGTTCGGGTCCGCTACATGGTAGAGGCCCGGCAGAGACGTAAAGCGGCTGCAGCAGCGGGCAAACGCCAGTAACCGCAACTTTTGCCGCTTGAATTCGTCTAATACAGAGTGAGCAATCGAATACCAGATGATATGAAAAGGACCTTATTCTATTATGAGTACAAATAAAGGCAGTTTGCCTCCTAGATCGAGCGGGAATCAGAGAAACGGCAGACCGCAGCCGAACAGCGCGGCTAGACCCGTGCCAAAGAAGAATGTCAAGAAACGCGGAGCGTTGGCAAGAATGGGAAGATTATTGTTGATTCTTCTCATTGTTGTCATCCTGGCTGCACTCGGATATGGCGGTTATCTGTATTGGAAGTTTGAACAAGGAAGCTTTGGTGTGGACCAGCCGGTCCAGGCGGGACATTCCGCTTCAGAGAAACCCATCACAATGCTGCTGCTGGGAACAGACAATCGTCCGAAACATCCTTCCAATTTGACTGATGTCATTATGGTTGTGACGCTTAATCCCAAAACGGAGTCTGCTACTGTAGTATCGCTTCCAAGGGATACATATGTTGAGCTTAGCGGGTATAAGAAGACCAAGATTAATGAATTTTATGCCCGGTTCAAAAGTAAGGAGAAGACTTCAGGTATTCTTGCAGAAGACGAGATGAAGACCATGATGGGTAAATACCTTGACGTTGATGTGGATTATGTGACTGTACTTGACTTCCAGGGCTTCCGTGATGTCGTCGATGAATTGGGCGGTGTGGATGTAAATATCAGTGAAAACATGTGCTACACGGACAGCGTGGATGGTACGGACATTAATCTGACTAAGGGGCCGGCACAGTTGAATGGCGATGATGCTCTCGATTACGTGCGTTACCGTAAATCGAATTGCAGCCCGAAGACCAAGGCGTCAGATGACTTTGACCGCAACAAGCGCCAGAACGAAGTTCTGCATTCACTAGTTGGACAGATGCAATCCCTGGGCGGTGTTCTGAAGATAGGTAAGGTGCTCGATGCTGTGGATGATAACATGAAGACGGATATCGAGAATGCACAGATCAAAAATTTGATCTCAACCTATTGGAAAATTTCCAAGGAGAACATTGAATTCAAACCCGTGACCGGAACATGGCGCAGTCCCTATGTATATATTAACGATGAAGAGCTGGACGCCGCCAAGAAAAGTCTGCAGGACCGTATTGCCGGTATTACACCAGCCTCACAAAATTGAATGCAAGTTCGGGCATGTGCTATAATATAATAAATTGAATGCATCCAAGCTGCATAGGGGGCCTGTACTTATGTCTGAAGCCGTTGCACAGCTTAATGAAACATTGCTTACCATGCTGCAATCGGAAACTTTTGTTCTACTGAACACTGTGGATGCGGAATCCGGGGGACCAACGTCCACCTCCATTTCCTGGATCTATGCAGTGAGCCCTTCCATTGTGCGGCTTGCAGTTGACCACCGTTCCAGACTTGTGAACAACATGAAGGTGAATCCGCTGGTTACTATTACTGTCTTTGGTGAGGGTACTGTTCATGCCATTAACGGCCGTGCATCCGTGAGGCAGGATCCGCTCTCTGATGTTCCATTCAAGATGTGTTGTTTTGATATTGAAATTGAAGCGGTCCGCAATGCGTTATTCTATGGCGCACAGCTGGAGTCCGCCCCAAAATATGCGAAGGTATACGATGAACGTGCGGCTGATAAGCTGGACGGACAGGTATTTGCCGCCATGCAAAAAGCCCAGTGATGATCTCACTAGGCTTTTTTTGTCCAAATCCGCGAAGCAAGACAGCTTCTATTGATTGCCTTTGGTCTTGGTATCTTCGGGAAGCTGCGGAATAATACGTCCGATGATATCTGCCATCTCGGCGGCAAAACCGGATACCGGATGCCCTTTACTGATGTGGCGGCCCATTTCTGCAAGTCTGCTGGATACATCCATATCAGCAGTGACGAACGCTTTTACGCTTCTTGGATCCTTGCTTCTCGGATCCTTACGGATGGCTTCTGCCACGGAATATTTAATGCTTCCGACGCGTGAGCGGGTAAGATTTCCATCCACATCAATGCCTACCACAGCGACATTATTCATCACAACGCAGTGAGCGCCTTTTACACCGGGAACTCTTTTGGCGAGTCGCTCATAATGGTCCTTCAGGGCAATATCGCTTTCACCTCTGGTGCCAGAAGGTTGCCCGGCCTGCGAGGTAGGTACAGGAGAAATAGTTCTTCCTGTATCCGATAATTTCTGTACTTTTCGGTTCCCCTGGCTGCTCAAATCATTTGCCGATTGTTTATCCTGAGGAGAGGGTGATGACTCTTTATTAGCGATACCGCAGCTTGTCAGCAGCAGCAGTACCAGCAACAGACACATTGATTTTCTCATATGTGCGTACTCCTTTCAGCGAAAGATCAAGTCTTTACCTTAGCTTACCCTTGCTGAAAAGAGTTATGTATGACCAATCAAACCAGGCGCTGTGGAGGGGATAACATGAAAAAGATATTTGTACTAGACACCAACGTGCTCTTGCACGACCCCAATTCGATTTTTGCTTTCAAGGAGCATGAAGTTGTCATTCCGGCAGTAGTCCTGGAAGAAATCGACTCCAAGAAGCGTAATGCCGATGAAATCGGCCGCAACGCCCGCACCGTGTCACGCTTATTAGACGGACTTCGTGAACTCGGCCACCTGCACAGCGGCGTGGTACTGGAGCATGGAGGCACGCTGAAGGTAGAACTTAACCACCGCAGCTTCGTAAAGGTACAAGAAATGTTCGGTGAAGTCTCCAATGACAACCGGATATTGGCTGTCGCACTTAATTATCTCCATGAGGAGAATGAAAAAGCTGAACCGAGACCTGTGGTGCTCGTGAGTAAAGATGTGCTCGTCCGCATTAAAGCGGATGTACTTGGTATTACACCGGAGGATTATTTATCTGACCGTACGGGTGATTTGAATGAGCTGTATTCTGGCTCTCAATCGCTGATGGTTCATCCTTCACTAATTGATGAATATTACAGCCACCGTTCCTTGTCCGTCAAACAGTTGTCCTTGTCCTATTCCTTGTATCCGAATGAATTTGTGATTCTTAAGGATGAGATTGGCAGCGGCAAGTCGGCCCTGCTCAAAGTCAACAACGATGCTTCCCGTCTGGAGCCGCTATATCTAGGGAATGATGCGGTATGGGGAATCAGTGCCCGCAATGCGCAACAGCGGATGGCGCTGGAGCTGCTCCTCAATGACGATATCCCGCTGGTTACTATCACTGGTAAAGCTGGAACAGGGAAAACTTTGCTGGCTCTGGCTGCCGGATTATTTAAAGTGGAAGACGAGCATAAGTATAAGAAACTGCTGATCGCCCGTCCGGTGGTGCCGATGGGTAAGGATATCGGATACCTGCCAGGTGAGAAGGACGAAAAGCTGCGTCCGTGGATGCAGCCGATTTATGATAATTTGGAATTTTTGTTCGATACGAAAAAGTCCGGCGATATCGATAAAATATTGATGGGCCTAGGCAGTATTCAAGTGGAGGCTCTAACCTATATTCGCGGACGTTCGATCCCGTCTCAATTTATTATCATTGATGAGGCACAGAATCTGTCCCGCCACGAGGTGAAGACGATCGTATCCAGAGCCGGGGAGGGCAGTAAAGTCATCCTCATGGGCGACCCGGAGCAGATTGACCATCCGTATCTGGATGCGGCAAGCAACGGACTCAGCTATATCGTGGAGAAGTTCAAGCAACAAGGCATAAGCGGACATATTACCCTTGAAAAGGGCGAGCGTTCACACCTGGCCCAGTTGGCTGCCGACTTGCTGTGATGTTTTGGACTTATGCTAGAATCAAGGCCCATATTGCACTTTGTGAAATCCATTGTTTCCTGTGCGCATATTAGTGTACGTGCAAATGACAGTGCCCTTCAGCAGCCCCGCTGCTCCAGCAGGGCTGCAATTTACAGCAAACAGCCGGGAGGTCATTCCCGGCTGTTTGCCATTCTGCCCCCGAAAGGAACGGCGGGGGATTTTTGTGTCAGTAGAGCCGTTAGCGGAGAGAGCGGAATTGTTCTGGAGAAACGGAGTGTTCGCCTTTGTCCCCGGATTTGCACCGCGAAATCAGATTCAATAATTCCGGTGACAACAGCGATCGAAAGAATAATCCGCATGGGGAGCGTTCAGGCTCGTCAAGAGAATCAATGGCTCTTGCCGTTCTCACCTATATAATAGAAGAGAACGTTTTCAACGCGGCAGACAAGAAGTGAAGCATCTGGTAAAATGGGGGAGAAGAGTCATAGGGCTGGAGGAGAAAACACGTGCTGAGAAGGAGAAACTACTGGCTATTGTTTGCTATTTTATTGTTGTCGCTGACAAGCCTATCCCCCAGCATGGAGCTGGATACCAGTGACGATACCTACCCGATGAAGCAGCCGCTCAATCCGTTGGAGCATTCCGAAGCTGGAAATAAAGATCTTATTCAAACTTTGAGCATCCAGGTATCCATGAGCAGTGAGGAATTTAACGAACTGCAGCGGATCAGCAATAACTATAGCTTGTCCAACGGCACCCGGGTAATCCTGAGCAATGTGGATAGTGATAAGGCTGATGATATTCTGAAGCAGGATCTGACGATTGGCCAGAGCCCTGATATTATTATGACCGATGGCCGCAGAATCATAGAATTGGCGACGCAAGGTTACTTGCTGCCAATAGATATATATCAGAGTGTACCTGGAAGTGCGCCACTGACCACTCTGATTCCTCAAGTGCAGTGGAATGGTTATGACTGGGGTGTTCCTCTTGATATTGACCCCTATGTGCTTGTGTATTCACCGCAACGGCTCAGGGAACTAGGGATTACAGAGTTGCCCGGAAGTCTGGAGCAGTGGAATGAGCTGCTTAAGGTGATTCGTGAGCACCCCGACAAACAGCGCTATCTGCTAGCGATGGATACTCGTAACCCCTACGGCTATTCAGCAGTTCTGGCAAGCATGGGCGGAAGTCTTCGATCGGTCAGTCCTGCTCTGCTGGAATGGACCCATTACGCAGGCAGCTATTTTTTTCTCACCAGCCGTACAAACACTGATATTTGGGGTATGCTTCAAGAAGGCAAACTTGCAGTTGCAGCCCTCCCGCTCTCGGAGTGGCAGAAGCACGGGAATTCTTCACTATCCGCGGAAGCGCCGCTAACTACAGGCAGCGGGTCAGGGTATGAAGCGATCTACAGCCGTTTCTTCGCACTCCCAGCACAATCCGGTAATCCGGAGGAAGCAGTTAATTGGCTGTCCTATGTGACCTCCAGCATGGAGCAACTGGATTGGCTGGAGAATACAGGACGTCTTCCGGCACTCGATGAGATATACCGTACCGGACTGCCAGAGCGTGTAAAGCTTCCGTTTGACCCCGGGTTGCTGCTGGGAGACGAAACAAATCTGAAGAGTGAATCAGCAGGCGATTGGACAGCATTGTCGCTGGCAGTAACACAACTACTGACAGGCGAGATAGATCCGGCAGGATACGCTGCTGCGGTGGCACAGTCCTCAGAATGAGAGCGAGAGCTTCACATGCAGCACACCGTCCTGGCTGCTCACCTCAGTTGCACGGAGGAAAGAGACGATTTTGGCCGGATAGAACCCCAGGTCGAATTCTTCCTCCAAGGCCTTTCGCGTAGTATCGGGTAACTCGAGGCCATTGAATACGACATGATCGACATGGAACATCAATCCGTTAACCGGTTCCTCCTGAATGGTGTAATGGCCGGTCAGCGTGAGCGATAATCCGCCGCTTTTACCGGAAGCTGTTACTTCATTGTCATTGAACTGAAAGGCAAAATCCTTGAAAAGTTCATTCTGCGAGATGAGGAATTCATTCAGATCAGCTTCCTTTAAGGCCAGATTATAAGTCATTCCTTTACGGGTCAAAATCCCGTCCCGGCTTTGAACGAACTCAGGCAACTGCTTCATAGCAGAAGACAAGGCTTTGAAATAAGTTTTGACTTCGTGAACCCCGATATTTTCCCAATATTTGGTGAACTCCTCCAATAAGGCGCTCATACTAGCCGGATCACTGCTGGATTGAATGCCCTTGTCAATATCTTCATGCAGTGCCGCGATGCGTTCTTTTTGCTGCTCCAAAGCTGTTTTGAGCGTTAGAAGCTCCTCTGAACTGCGCTGTGCTGCGGTAAGTGTTGCTTTTAACTTCTTATACTCCGCTTCATATTGAGACAAAATGTCACGGTCTCTTCCTATAATAATCTCATAATAATCATATAAGGCCAGTAATCTGCCAATACTTTTAGCGGAAAGAACCGCTGCCAGGAGTCCATCTCTATCTCCCATATAATAAGATCGGATTATAGCGCCGGCTTGTTCCCGCTGATTCTGTATTGCGCTTTGCTGAGAAACAGCCCTTTTTTCCAGAAGTGATGCCTTTTCCTCAAGAGTCTTCTGCTCAGCGGTGATCCGCGAGATTTCCTGCTCAATTTCTGCCGAGGATAACGTCTGTTCCAGTAGCTTACGGGTGACCTCGTTGTCAGGCATGACAGGAGGAGAAACGCCAGACAGTCCAGTTCCAGGATCAGCACTCAAAAAATGAGGGGGCATCAGCGGCAGCACAGTGAAGCAGAGAAGGATAAGGAGTACACAAGTAAACCGGCTTCGATTGTTGCGGGATTTCACCACTCCACCACCTTATTAAGATATCAGGATATGTATGTACTATTATTATGATTAGCCCTGCTAAAATATCATACCCTCTTTTCTGTCCAAGACCTACTGCGTATGCACAAAAAAACGGAAGCGCTCCATAAAAAAAGGAACAGCCTCCGTTACTATATTTAATAAATTAGTGGAACTTACAGCGGCAATCCCATTTCGAAGATCGTCCAGTAGCTGAAGCCCGTAAATGTAAGAATCATATATCCCCAAAAAAGCAGAATATAGGTCTTCTCAGTAAACTTCATATATCCGAGGATCACGAAAAAAGCGGTTTGCAGAAAAAAGAGTAGAGCCATCTCCGTTAAATTCCCGGCAAAAGCCATAAGTCCAATCACAAGCGTAAAAAAACCCAAGACTCGAAACATGCGGTCCAAGAGAACATCTCCCTCCTGTATGTATCCGGCAATTTCTTATTTGTAGTTATATTATAACGGCTGAAGCAAACGGTGTAAACGAATTCATTAAAAAAATGCTGTTTTTTTGAGATAATTATGATTTTTGTTATAGACTCGGCCCAGATATTTTGAAAGTGGATATTTTATAGTACAGCAAGTATGAGGTTTAGCCAAAATGGAAATACAATTTAGTATCAAATAGATTCTATGAACTCTAATAGAGGCATAGAAATGGAGTAAGCAGCTTTTATCCTATTCACTATCCGGCGGAGCTGCCGGTTATGAAGATGGTTATTTCATGATGTTGTTAGGAGGGTTTGGCTTTATGACAGCCGTTAGACAGGATGCTTGGAGCGCGGAAGATGATTTGATATTGGCCGAAATAACGCTGCGTCATATCCGTGAAGGCAGCACACAGCTTGCTGCTTTTGAAGAGGTAGGCGAAAAAATCGGCAGAACCTCGGCCGCATGCGGATTTCGCTGGAACAGCTGTGTTCGCAAGAGCTATGAAGATGCAATTGGTATTGCCAAGAGCCAACGCCAGAAGCGGAATTATTTGAAGAAACAGCCTTCCGCCAGGGGCGCACAGGTAGCAAGTCTCATTCTTGGAGACATGGAAGAGGAATACAGCCGCAGTGAGGGGCTAGGCGAGAACTCTTTGTCCATTGATGCCGTAATCCGCTTCTTAAGGCAATGGAAGGGCAGCTTTCAGGAGGCAGGCCGCCAGCTGAAAATGCTTGAGAGGGATTTACGCGAGAAAGAAGATGAATTAACAGAGCTGAGGGTAGAAAATGAAAGATTGTCCAAAGAGGTCAATCTGGCCCAAAGTGACTACCGAGTAGTCAATGATGATTACAAGGCATTAATTCAGATTATGGACCGGGCGCGGAGACTTGCTTTCCTTAATGAAGAAGAAGAAGAAATGAAGACAAGATTCAAAATGGATGCCAACGGTAATTTGGAACGGATTGAATAAACATAAATATTTTTCTAAATCCCGCATGCAGAGGCTAACCGCCAGCGTTTGCGGGTTTTTTGCATGGATTATGCTTGTTTTTCTTTTTCGGAAGAAAGGATATAATGAGGGAAATTGTGTACAAGATGGCAGGTGACAGCATGAAAATAGATGTGATCGGTGCAGGCTCACTCGGTCTTTTACTGGCCGGCAAGCTGATTCTATCCGGCGCAGAGGTCAGACTATGGTGCCGGAGCGAGGAACAGGCGGAAGAATTGTCGAGGTCAGGAATCACCGTAAGTTACGAGAACGGGAATCTATCCCAACATCTCCAAGGCACTAGCTTTCAGGTTGGACCCATTAGCGGTTACGGGGATACGATCCTCCGGCAGCCTGGTGAATGGACAGCAATAATGCTTAAGCAGAATGCGTTTCACAATATGCTGCCAGAGATTCTGGCGCCTCTTCGGCACACGAGACTCCAAGTCATTTGCTTTCAGAACGGTATTGGACATGTGGAGCTTCTCCAGGAGCTTTTGCCGGAGGCTTCAGTCTGGGCTGCAGTGACGACCGAAGCAGCCAAGAGGAAAACATTAACAGAGGTTATTCATACAGGACTTGGGGAAACATTTATAGGGAAACGAGGAAACAAAATCTCAAATGAACCAAAGGTTACCCTAAAGGAGGACGATATAGCGGCAATACGTTTGACTCATGCTCTTACAGCAGCAGGATTCCGGACTTTGGTGTCGAAAGAAGTGGATACCATGATTTACCGGAAGCTGCTATTCAATGCTGTGATTAACCCGCTTACAGCGATCTGGCGCATTCAGAACGGGGAGCTGATTGTCTCCGAGGAACGAATACAGTTAATGAAAGAACTGTACCTGGAAGCCACCTCCGTATATGAAGCCAGCGGTATCAAGGTTGATGTTCAAGCATGGGAGGGCATAATTGACGTTTGCCGGGCAACATCTGGCAACATCTCATCTATGCTCGCTGATGTTCTAGCGTCCAGAGATACAGAAATCCGCTGGATTAATGGGAGTATTGTGGCAATGGCGGATAGAGCTGGTATTGCGGTCCCTTTACACCGCTGGATTTGCCGGATGGTAGAAGGCATGAATGTGAAGGAGAGGTGAGGCTGTTTGGAATTGCTGCGGAATTCGTTCATTTCTTTAAGCGTTATTCCGGTTGTTCCTTTTTTGATCGTATATTTCATAGGAATTGGCCTCAGAAAAGAAAGAAGAAATACTTTTTTACTGGCAATGGATATTACTACAGTATTTTTATTTTTTTCAGTATCTGCCTTATTCAATAACATCTTTGACTCACGGTTCGGGTTATACCTTATACTACTTATTGTATTAATATCCGCTGGACTGCTTGGAGGCGCCCAAAACCGCCTAAAGGGAAATGTCGACGGAAAACGGTTACTTCGGGCAGTTTGGAGACTTTCATTCTTTTTTATGGGTACCATGTATGTACTATTTATGGTCGTAGGCCTTATCCGTTACATATCACAAGCCATGTAATGTTCCATTGCTCCGGTGAAGCGTCAATGTCACAAAATTTTTAACTTTTCAAAAAAAAGTGTTTTCAGAAAATATTGCTCTAGATTTTTTTGACCACTGGTTGTATAATCATAAACCATATACCACATTCTATTTAGGGGGAACTGCTAGATGAAGAAGAGTAAAAGTCTATTGCTCATGATTGCAATGGTTCTTGTTATCGGCACAGTGCTTGCTGGCTGCGGCGGAAACAACAATGCAAACAAAGGCAACAACGCTGCGGCAACAAACGCAGCAGGCAATGAAGGCAGCACGAACACAGGCACCGCAACTGGTGACGAGAAATTGGCCGCTGATCAGACACTTAGAGTCAACCTGACTGCAGAACCACCTACATTTGATCCAGCACAAGCTCAAGACAGCCAAGCAAATACGCTGTTGAAAACTATGTATGAAGGTTTGACCCGCATGAATGACGAAACTGGTCAAGCTGAGCCGGGTATTGCTGAGAAGTGGGACATTTCCGCTGACGGTCTGGTATATACCTTCCACCTGCGTGATGCTCAATGGAACAATGGCGACCCTGTAGAAGCTGCAGACTTCGTTCGCGCATGGAAAATCGTGCTCGACCCTAACACAGACCCTACTGCACCATATGCATACCAATTGTACTACCTGAAGAACGCTGAAGAATATTACACAAAGAAAGTTACAGATTTCAATCAAGTGGGCGTAAAAGCTATTGATGCAAAAACTCTTGAAGTTACGCTGAAAGCTCCAACACCTTACTTCCTTGGCCTTCTGTCCTTCTATACTTATTACCCAGTACACAAATCCGTTGAGGGTAATCCTAAATGGGCAACTAACAAAGACACTATGGTTACCAATGGTGCCTTCACACTGACTGGCTGGACTACTGGTCAATCTATCGAAGTTACTAAGAATGATAAATATTGGGATGCAGCTTCCATTAAACTTAGCAAAATCGATTTCTCCATTGTTAACAGTGGTGCAACTGAATTGCTGAGCTACAAAAACGGAGAACTTGACCGTGCAGGCGCACCTCATGGTGAAATTCCGCAAGAACAGCTTCCTATCGTCAAAAAAGAGCTTCCTAACGAGTTTGTCTCCAAGGGAATCGCTGCTACTTACTACTATGAATTCAACACTACTGAAAAACCTTTCAGCAACGCTAAGATCCGTAAAGCACTCGCAATGTCGATTAACCGTCAAGCTCTTATCGACAATGTAACTCTGGGCGGACAGCTTCCAGCTTTCGGTTATGTGCCACCAGGTATCGCTGGCGCTGACGGTGAATACCGTAACGCAGTTAAAGATGATTACTTCAAAGAAGATATTGAACAAGCTAAAACATTGCTTGCAGAAGGTCTGAAAGAAGAAGGTCTGACTACACTGCCTCCAGTAGAACTGTCTTACAACACAAGTGAAGGCCACAAGAAAATTGCCCTGGCTATCGCTGATATGTGGAAACAAGCTCTGGGTATTACTGTAAACACAGTGAACCAAGAATGGGCTGTATTTATTGACAACCGTCAAAACCTGAACTACCAGGTTGCTCGTGCCGGCTGGACTGCGGATTACAATGATCCAATGACTTTCCTGGATATGTGGGTAACAGGCGGCGGTAACAATGATACTGGTTACGCTAACCCTGAATATGACAAACTGATTGCTGATGCAAAAGCAAGCTCCGACCTGGCAAAACGCCAAGAAGACTTTGCTGCAGCTGAAAAAATGCTGATCCAGGATGATATGGTCCTGATGCCTATCTACTACTACACAAACAACTCCCTGACTAAAGAATACCTCAAAGGCGTATCTCTTGACTTCAGTGGTGCAATTGACTTCACCCGTTCTTACCTGCTTGAACACTAAGATTCAAACTTCAGAAAATTAATTAAATAGTTAGTCGTCTGAAGTTAGCAGTACACTTCGGGATATATATGTGGAATTCCATATATATCCCTTTTTTTTGTATTTGCGGATTTTTGTTAATGTTTTCACAAGTTTGCAATAATAGAAAATGGACAAAAGGTCATTTTTTGAATAGAATTCTATTGTATGTCCATAAAAAAGTCGAAGGAGGTGTTGATGGGGATGGTTCGTTATGTAGCCAATAAATTTTTCTATATGATCGTATCGCTGTTTGTACTTATTTCAGCGACTTTTTTTCTGATGAAAGCAATTCCGGGAGATCCGTTTACTGCCGAGAAAAAAGTTCCGCCGGAAATTAAAGCGCGTTTATACGAGCAATATGGTCTGGACAAGCCGCTCTATCATCAGTATTTTAAGTATTTGGGTGAAGTTGCCCGAGGAGACCTGGGTGTTTCCATGAAACGTCTGAATCAGGATGTAACTCATTTGATTGGTCAGACTTTTTCATCATCCCTGAAGCTAGGGATTTTTGCGATTATCGTGTCGGTTATTGTCGGCGTAATACTAGGTATGCTGGCAGCATTGTATCACCGGAAGTTCATTGATAGCGCTGCGATGGTGCTGGCGGTACTCGGGATTGCGGTCCCGAGCTTTGTAGTCGCATCCCTGCTGCAGTATATGTTCGCTTATAAGTTTCATATGTTTCCGGTTTCAGGATTTAAGGGCCCCATGTATTATTTCCTTCCGGTAGCCGCGCTCTCGGCACAGCCGATAGCCTTTATTGCGCGTCTGACCCGTTCCAGTATGCTTGAGGTGCTGCATGCAGACTACATCAAGACGGCTAAGGCTAAAGGACTAAGCTGGTTCGCTATTTTGAGCCGTCACGTTCTCCGCAACGGAATTCTGCCTGTCGTTACATACATGGGACCTATGACAGCCAACATCGTTACCGGTTCTGTGGTTATCGAGCAGATTTTTGGTGTGGGCGGTATCGGGAAACAGTTTGTGGAAGCGATCGGTGTCCGTGATTATACCGTAATTATGGGGATTACTATTTTTTATGGTGTACTGCTCATGTTAGCCCGCTTTATTACAGACATTGCTTATGTATTTGTAGATCCGCGTATCAAACTAACTGGAGGAAAGGAGGGCTAAAGATTGGTATCTGACAAAAATATGAGTTCGCTGGATGCGAACCTGAAACCAGAGGACTTCCAAAAAATCGGTATTGATGAGAAACAGGCGGAAGTCATTCAACGTGAAAGTCTTTCAGCTTGGAGGGATTCCTGGGAACGTCTTCGTCAGAACAAAATGGCGATGACTGCTCTTGGTATTCTTGCCTTGATTATTTTGGCAGCACTGATTGGGCCATTGTTCTCAAAATACAACTACTACTCTAATGATTTGCTCAGCACCAATAAGCCCCCTTCATCCGACCACTGGTTTGGAACTGATGATCTGGGCCGTGACATTTTTGTCCGTACATGGTACGGAGCACGTATTTCACTGATTGTTGGTTTGGCCGCAGCGGCAATTGATTTGCTGATCGGTGTTATTTATGGCGGAATCATGGGCTTCTTTGGTGGCCGCGTGGATAACATTATGAATAAGGTTTCTGAAGTATTGTACTCCATTCCTTATTTGCTGGTGGTTATTTTGCTGCTCGTGGTAATGGAACCAAGCTTGTTTACGATTATCGTTGCGTTGACCATTACAGGCTGGATCACCATGTCCTGGATTGTACGCGGGGAGATTATGCAGCTTAAAAACCGTGAGTTTGTTCTGGCTTCGCGTTCCATGGGTGCAGGCTCCAAACGACTCTTGTTCCGTCATTTGCTGCCAAATGCCGTAGGACCCATTATCGTAACGATTACTTTGTCCGTACCAAATGCCATTTTTGCTGAAGCTTTCTTAAGCTTCCTCGGTCTGGGTGTACAGGCTCCAATCGCTTCCCTGGGTTCAATGATCAGTGATTCACTGACAGGCTGGATGTATTATCCGTGGCGCTTCCTGTTCCCGGCTATCCTGATCAGCTTGACCATGCTTTCCTTTAACATTTTTGGTGACGGTCTACGTGATGCACTGGATCCTAAGCTGAAGAAATAGGAGGTGAATATGATGGAACCCATTCTGCAAGTCAAGGATCTGCATGTTTCCTTTTTTGTTAAAGGCGGAGAAGTACAAGCTGTCCGTGGTATGAATTTTGAAGTAGGCAAAGGTGAAACAGTAGCCATTGTTGGTGAATCCGGCAGCGGCAAGAGTGTTACCGCACAATCGATTATGCGGCTTATTCCTACGCCCCCTTCCAAAGTGAAAAAAGGCGAGATTATTTTTCAGGGACAGAATCTGCTGGACAAAAGCATGAAGCAAATGGAAACGATTCGCGGCAAAGATATTGGCATGATCTTTCAAGACCCGATGACTTCTTTGAACCCAACGATCAAGGTGGGCAAACAGATAACCGAAGTTTTGATCAAACATCAGAAAATGTCAGCGGCCGAAGCGAAAGAGCAAGGTATTGAGATGCTGAAGCTCGTAGGCATCAAAAATGCGGAGGCTCGCTTTAACCAATATCCCCACGAATTCTCCGGCGGTATGCGCCAGCGTGTAATGATCGCCATTGCACTGGCTTGCCGCCCGGCCCTGCTGATTGCAGATGAGCCGACAACGGCGCTTGATGTAACGATTCAGGCGCAGATCATGGAAGTCATGCAAGATATGCAGCAAAAACTCGGGACCTCCATCATACTGATTACACATGACCTCGGCGTTGTTGCCGGAATGTGTGACCGGGTCATCGTCATGTATGCTGGTGAAGTAGTGGAAACCGGAACCAGATGGGAAATCTTTAAAAATCCGCAGCATCCGTATACCAAGGGGTTACTGCGGTCGATGCCGCGTCTGGACCAAAAGAAGGGCGAGCCGCTGATCCCGATCATCGGTACTCCCCCGGATCTGATCAAACCGCCGGTCGGCTGTCCGTTCACGGCACGCTGCAGTGAAGCGATGCATGTCTGCGAACAAATCGATCCCGGTGCAACAGAATTCAGTGAAACGCACATGGCGCGTTGCTGGAATCTGCATTCGATGGCCAAGGAGGTGCAGTTCGTTTGAGTAAGAACCTGATTGAAGTTGAAGGTCTTAAGAAGTATTTTAATGTAGGTAAGGGAAGAGTTCTTAAGGCTGTTGACAATATTAATTTCACGATTCGCGAAGGCGAAACCCTGGGAATGGTAGGGGAATCCGGATGTGGTAAAACAACTGCCGGCCGGACAGTGCTTCGTCTTTACGAACCCACTGCTGGCAGTGTGAAATATAACGGAACGGATATCTACAAATTGTCTCCGGGCAAAATGAAAGCTATGCGCCGTGATATGCAAATGATCTTCCAGGATCCGTATGCATCGCTGAATCCGCGTTTTACGGTTTCGGATATCATTGGTGAAGCACTGGATATCCACGGTATGGCTGGAAGCCGTGCAGAACGCAAAAAACGGATTGAAGAGCTGCTCGATATGGTTGGACTCAACCATGACCATGCAACCCGCTATCCGCATGAATTCTCCGGTGGACAACGTCAGCGTATCGGAATCGCACGTTCACTAGCGGTTAATCCTAAATTCATCGTCTGCGATGAGCCGATCTCCGCGCTGGACGTATCTATTCAGGCGCAAGTGGTCAACCTGCTGAAGGAACTGCAGGACCGTCTTGGACTAACCTATCTGTTTATTGCGCATGACCTGTCCATGGTTAAGCATATCAGTGACCGTGTGGCTGTTATGTATCTGGGCAAAATGGTTGAGCTGGCAGAAAGTGAAGAGCTGTATGCCAATCCTATCCATCCTTATACGAAGTCGCTGCTGTCCGCGATTCCAGTACCGGATCCGGATGTGGAAGCGAACAAGAAACGTATTCATCTGCATGATGAACTGGGTACTCCAATCTACGCGGCTGGGGAAAAAACCAATGACAGTGATTTTGAATTGGTTGAAGTTTCGAAGGGCCACTTTGTAGCCAAGCAATTCGCATAGGAATATACAATTAATATTACCTCGATATATTATTTGACGAAGTATACCTTAGGCGGGAGCATTCAGCTCTCGCCTATTGTTTCGTTAGTAACCGGCTGCTAATTAAAGGAACAGCGGGTTTCTTTGACGGCGCCCTTAACTTTGGATACAATCATAAAGAGTTTATCCGACCCATTGATTACATATAGCAGCATAGTAGAACAGGAGGCAATTGCACATGAATGTAGTACCTGAGCCCGTTCCGGGCGGGTCGGCACTAGCCCGCGACTATATACATCATTATGAAAAAGTAGGTCATTTGTACGGCGGGGATTTCCGCAGTGAGGCCAGCAGAGCCGAGCGTGCAAAGTGGCTGGACAGTACTGAAGAACTGCGTGCTGACCGTTCCGGGATTGCTGAATGTTTAAGACAATATAATCTTAAATTTAATTCTCATTCTGCAGTGATGGATTCCCTGGCACTTCTGGAGCAAAAAGGGACTTTGGTCGTTACCGGCGGCCAGCAGAGCGGTTTGTTCACGGGTCCGCTTTTTGTTATATATAAGGCAATTACAACAATTCAGGCGGCAAAAGAAGCGGCAGCGCAGCTCGGACGACCCGTGGTTCCGTTGTTTTGGATTGCAGGTGAGGATCATGACTGGGATGAGGTCAATCATACGTATGTCTTGAACCGTACAGGGGAGATCACTAGACTTAAGCTGGACAAGGCCGATGAACTCCGGTCTTCCGTAAGTGCGATCCAGGTTGAGGAAGAAAGCTGGCTGCAAATGATCGGGCAATTGGACAACCTGCTGCAGGAAAGTGAGTTCAAGCCACAGATTATGGACGTGATCCGCGATTCCTCAGCTGCAGGATGCAGCATGAGTGATGCTTTTGCCAAGCTGATGGGTTCGTTGTTCGGCAGATTCGGCCTGATTCTGCTTGATTCCGCAGACCCCGGGCTGAGGAAGCTGGAAGTCCCGATGTTCAAATCTATGATTGAACAGAACGATGAACTGGAGACCGCATACCATAAATCTGCTGCAAGGATAGCGGATAGCGGATATGAGCTTCAGGCTGCTGTAACTGCTGGCGGGGCCAATCTTTTCTATATACATCAAGGTGCACGCCTGTTGCTTCACAAAGAGGAAGGTCGCTTCACTGACCGGAAGGGCGCGGTCTCCTTTTCCCGACAGGAGTTACTGGATCAGCTTGATAAACATCCTGAAAGGTTTAGCAACAATGTACTCACCAGACCGCTCATGCAGGATTATGTGCTGCCGGTACTGGCAACGGTGCTTGGACAAGGGGAAATCGCTTATTGGGCTATTCCGCAGCCAGCGTTTGAGGTGGTGGGGGAACGGATGCCGTTAATCATTCCGCGTATGTCCTTCACGGTTGTGGAAGGGACACTTCACAAGCATATGGATAAGTACCAGCTTGTTTTTGGCGATGTTCTTCAGGGCTTGGAGGAGAAAAGAAAGAAATGGCTCGCCGCCCAGGATGAGCTGGAGCTGGAGCGCCGGTTCGAGGAGACAAAGACTGCTTTTACTGCAATGTACGAACCGCTGATTGAACAGCTGGGCTCGATACAGGCGGGACTTCTGAAACTCGGTGCAAACAATAAAGACAAGATTCTGGATCAGATTACGTTCCTTCAGACCAAAGCCCAGGATGCTATGGAGAAGCAGAACGAAGCTGCGCTCCGCCAGTGGGAACGGATTGAACTGTCGCTGATGCCGCTGGGCAAGCTGCAGGAGAGAGTATATAATGTGACATACTATCTGAACCGATACGGTCCGAAATGGCTGGATGAGCTGATGAACATCCCTGCGGATTACAGCGGGAATCACCGCTTGATATATATGTAAATTCAAAGAAGCGGTTTTTCCGCAAAACTTTCAGGAGGTTTTACAATGAGTTCAATGTCGAAAGAAAATAGTATTGTCGCAGATATGTCGCTGGCTCCGGAAGGACATCTCAAAATCGACTGGGTTCGCCAGCATATGCCTGTATTGAACCGTATCCGGGAGCAGTTCGAAGCCGAGCAGCCGTTCAAGGGTTTGAAGGTGTCGATTACGCTTCATCTGGAAGCCAAAACGGCTTATCTGGCTAAGGTTGTTCAAGCCGGCGGTGCCGAGGTAACGATTACCGGTTCCAATCCATTGTCCACTCAAGATGATGTCTGCGCAGCACTGGTTGAAGACGGCATAACGGTATTCGCCAAATACAACCCTTCCCCTGAAGAGTTCAAGGCTCTGAATATCAAAGCTTTGGAGAGCAAGCCGGATCTGATTATTGATGACGGCGGTGATTTTGCTACACTGCTGCATTCCGAGCGTCCCGACCTGATGGAGAATATCCGGGGCGGCGCAGAAGAGACCACTACCGGGATCATCCGGTTAAAAGCACTGCAGAAGCAGGGTATTCTCAAGTTCCCTATGGTCGCTGTAAATGATGCCTATTGTAAATATTTGTTCGACAACCGTTATGGTACGGGCCAGTCAGCCTGGGACGGAATTGTCCGCACTACTAACCTGATTGTAGCCGGTAAAACAGTTGTAGTAGTGGGTTACGGCTGGTGCGGTAAAGGTGTGGCTATGCGGGCCAAAGGCCTAGGTGCCAACGTGATCGTTACTGAAGTGGACGCGATTAAAGCTGTAGAAGCCCATATGGATGGATTTCACGTAATGCCGATGCTGGAAGCAGCAAAACGCGGCGATTTCTTTGTTACCGTGACCGGTAACCGCTATGTGATCCGCGGGGAGCATTACGATGTAATGAAGGATGGGGCGATTATGTGCAATGCGGGCCATTTTGACGTTGAAGTGAATAAGCCTGAACTGTCCGAGCGTTCCGTATCCCAGCGAACGGTACGCAAGAATATTGAAGAATACCAGTTGAAAGACGGTCGCAAACTGTATCTGCTTGCCGAAGGCCGCCTGGTGAACTTGGGAGCTGCTGACGGACATCCTGCCGAGATTATGGATACCACTTTTGCACTGCAGGCACTTTCACTTAAATATGTAAATGATAATTACAAGAGCATTGGCGTCAAAGTAGAGAATGTTCCTTACGATCTGGACGAGCAGGTAGCCCGTTATAAGCTGGAGAGTCTGGGGATTTCCATTGACAGTCTGACTCCGGCACAGGTCGAATACCTCGACAGCTGGAATCTCGACGCATAACCTATAGAACGGAATACAAGGTGTCCGGGCCATGTAAATGGTTCGGGCACTTTTTTTTGAAATATAAGCTGTATATGCCCGCCGGTTTCTGCTTGCCCCCTTGACAAAAAGAAAAAATTACCTCCCTTGTGAAAAAGGATTTTGATTTTTAATGGCGAATCTATTATGCTTAGGTGGTGTAAAGTGGGGCAAAGTGGGGAATTAGAAGTTAGAGGTGGGGAATAATTATGTTTATGGGGGAATATCAGCATAGCATTGACGACAAAGGCCGAATCATTATCCCGGCCAAGTTTCGTGACATGCTCGGAACCTCCTTCGTAGCAACCCGCGGCCTCGACACTTGTCTATTTGTTTATCCCATGGAAGAATGGGGCATCATGGAGCAAAAGCTCAAAAGCCTTTCACTGATGAAATCGGATGCTCGTGCCTTCAGCCGCTTTTTTTTCTCGGGAGCGACCGAATGTGTATGGGACAAGCAAGGCAGAGTGAATCTGCCGGGGAATTTGCGGCAATATGCCAAGCTGGATAAGGACTGTGTGATTCTGGGCGTTTCGAACCGGGTGGAGATCTGGAACAAAGAGCTATGGGAGCAGTACTTCGAACAGTCAGAGGAAACGTTCAACGAGATTGCCGAGAAATTGGTTGATTTCAACTTCGATCTATAACACATATATTATTCGAATACTGCCCTGGAGGGATGCAGCTTGTTTCACCACATCACGGTGCTTAAGGAAGAAGCGACAGAAGGGCTGCACATCAAGAAGGATGGCATCTACGTGGATTGCACACTCGGCGGAGCGGGACATAGTGCTCTAATTGCCGGTAAGCTCAGCGGCGAAGGCCGGCTGATCTGTCTGGATCAGGATGACTGGGCGCTTCAGAATGCAAGGGAGCGTCTCGCTGAATATGGAGACAGGGTGGTTTTGGTGAAAACCAACTTCCGCGATCTTGAACAAGTGCTTAAGGAACTCCCTTTTGTTCCGCAAAAGGATGGCGTTCCCCAGGTAGATGGAATTCTATACGATCTTGGTGTGTCCTCGCCCCAGTTTGATGAAGGGGAACGGGGATTCAGCTATAATCACGATGCTCCGCTGGACATGCGGATGGATCAGTCCGCTGAGCTGACTGCAGCCGACATTGTGAATACCTGGCCTGAACAGGAGATTGCCCGTGTGCTTTTCCAGTATGGAGAAGAGAAATTCTCACGGCGGATTGCCCGCAAGATTGTGGAGCGGAGAGAAGAACATCCTGTGGAGAGCACGGGAGAATTGGCGGAGTTGATTAAGGAAGGTATCCCGGCGGCCGCACGCCGCACGGGTGGGCATCCCGCCAAACGCAGCTTTCAGGGACTCCGGATTGCGGTGAACGATGAACTTGGTGCTTTTGAAGAAGGGCTTCACGCAGCGGTACGCTGCCTGGCACCCGGAGGAAGAGTATCCGTGATCACCTTTCACTCCCTGGAGGACCGGATTTGCAAACAGATTTTCAGCAGCTACTTAAGCAGATGCACATGTCCGCCAGACTTCCCATATTGCGTATGCGGTGCAGAAGGCACCTTGAAGCTAATTAACCGCAAACCGCTTGTTCCTTCAGAAGAAGAGCTTGAGCAGAACACACGTGCACGTTCAGCGAAGCTGCGGATCGCAGAGAAATTGTAAATAACGATAAAGGAGAGTCAGAGATGGCCTATACCCGCGGCAACTTAGCAGTTCAACCCAAAAGAAAAGAAGAGGCAGACAGGCTTTACCGTGAGAAAACAAAAGTAGTCACGCGACGCATGGTACTTCCACTGCAGGAGAAACTTCTCTACATGCTGACACTAGGTGTGTTCGTTCTGGTTGCTGTCACCCTGATTTGGCGATATGTCCATATTTACGATTTGAATCTGCAGGCGCAGAAACTGGATGCCAAAATTGCTTCAACCAAAAAAGATATCGCAACGTTTCAGATGGAGAAGCAGAGTCTTGAACAGACAGTGGCCAAGAGGGCTGCTGAGCTTGGATACGTCAAGCCATCTGATGATTCGACCATCTATATACCACTGAGCAGCACGGCCACTGACGGAGACCATTAATCAGCGATTGGCAGCAATCGCAATAATAGAGTTGGTGAGGTTGGCTTATGGTAAAAAGAATAAAACTTCGCACGCTGTTTATAGGAGGGTGTATTACCCTCTTTTTTCTTGTTTTAGTAGGTCGGGTGTTTTGGCTTCAGGTTATGGACGGTGAGTATTGGCAGGATAAGGCAGCCAAACAGTGGGCTCACTCTGCAACCATCAGAGCGGTGCGCGGTGAGATTGAAGACCGCAACGGCAATATCCTCGCCAGTGATGTTCCTGCTTACACTATTGTCGTCAATCCTGAGGTCATTGCAGAGCAGGGGATTGGCCAGGAAGTGATAGATGGGCTGCATGAGCTGCTGGGCAAACCCGTAGACGAGCTCAAGCCATTGATCGAGGCCAAGGATGAGAAGGGCAACTATCTCAAAAACCGTGAGATCCGTAATGAAGGCTGGAAGATTGACAAGGAGCTCAAGGATAAGGTAGTGGCCTTTTACGAGGAACTGGGCAAAAAACATGATATCCGGGAAACCGGTGTCGGATACGTTACGGAGCAGAAACGATATTATCCCAAAGATACACTAGCCGCGCACATCTTGGGCTATACCGACAGAGACGGCAAGGCGATCATGGGGCTGGAGAAGTATTTTGACAAGCAGCTGAAGGGTACGGACGGCAAACTTCTCTATCAAAGTGATGGCAAAGGCGTCAAGCTTCCGGATTCCAAGGATACTTATCAGCCTGTGGTTAACGGGAGCAATTTCAGGCTGACTATAGACAGCACAATTCAATTCTATATTGAGCAAGCTATGCAGAAGGCATATGCCCAATACAAGCCTAAAAGCATCAGTGTTATAGCTGCTGATCCAAACACAATGGAGATTCTGGGCATGGCGAATATGCCTACCTTTAATCCTAATGAGTACTGGGACCCTAATCAGGATGCTGCTGGCTTCTATAATCACGCGATCAAATCCAGGTATGAGCCAGGTTCAACCTTTAAAATTGTTACACTGGCCGGAGTGGTGCAAGAAAAATTGTTTAATCCTGAAGCCACTTTTCAATCGGGCCAAATTCGGATTAAGGGGTATAGCAAGCCGCTGCACGACATCAACAGAGTGGGCTGGGGTGAAATCTCGTTCCTGGAGGGCGTGAAGCGTTCAAGTAACGTAGCTTTTGTTAAGCTGGGGTATGAAATGCTTGGCCAGGAGAGATTGCTGCAATACATTAATGATTTTGGATTCAATGAAAAAACCGGAATCGACCTGCCGGGTGAAACCATCGGTATCGTCAATCCTGATCCGAATAAATCAGTCGAGAATGCAACTTTGGCTTATGGGCACGGTAAGGTACTGGTTACACCGATTCAGCAACTGACTGCAGTGTCCGCAATCGCTAATGGCGGCAAACTGATGGTTCCGCATGTGGTCAAGGAAATCACCGACCCGAATACCGGCAAGAAGACCATTACCCAGCCTGAAGTGGTACGCCAGGTGATATCGAAGGAGAGTGCACGTGAAACTGGCGGCTACCTGGAACAGGTTGTTGCGGATCAGGTGAAGGGAACCGGACGGCATGCCTACATTGAGGGCTATCGTGTAGCAGGTAAGACGGGTACGGCAATCAAAGTAAACGGTACGGATTATGACCGAAACAAGGTATTGTCTTCCTTTATCGGATATGCACCAGTGAATGATCCCAAGATTGCGGTGATTGTGATTATTGATGAGCCGCAGGGTGAAGATGGCGGGAATGGCGGCGGGGCGGTTGCTGCCCCAGTGTTCCAGGAAATTGTGTCGCAGGCGCTGCCTTATATGGGAGTGCCCAAGGTGAGTGAGGATTCTGCAGACAGTACTTCCAAAACCGTTAAGACTGCTGTTGCCCCGTTGCGATCCACTCCGGATCTCACCGGCAAAACGGTACAGGCAGCCCGAAAGCTGCTGATTGATCAGGGCTTTGACTTTGAAGCTGTGGGAGAAGGAGCTACAGTGGTCAGCCAATATCCTGAGAAAGGGACGACACTCGCTTCGGGTCAGCGCATCTATCTGCTGAGCCAGCAGGGAGAGAAGCCCGTTATACCGGATTTGCGCGGACAGTCGCTTCGTGATGCGTTGGAAATCCTTAGCCTGTTGAAGGTAGGCATTGCAGTGGATGGCGAGGGTTATGTGTCTGCGCAAACGGAAGGGATCAAGAACGGTAAGACACAGGTTACGCTGTCGCTGAAACCGATCAATGAATATGGAGAGGATATTCCTCCCCCTCCTGACGAGGAAGAACCACCTGAAGAATAAGGCCATCGCATAGGCTTGTTCTAACCCCTGTTTGTCCTGAATAGTCATGAAGATAAGAGCTCATGTCTAGAACAGCGAAAGCGGGGGGACGGAATGAAGGTTTCAAAAGTCGTAACGCGCCGGAGAATGCTGTGGACGCTGCTGGGACTGGCCGTGTTGTTTGGCGCTCTGGCTGTGCGTCTGGCATATGTACAGCTATCTGAAGGAGAGAAGCTGAGTGCCAGAGCGGAAAGCCAGTGGCGCCGCAATATTCCTTTTACCGCTAAACGTGGTGAAATATTGGACCGGGAAGGGATACCGCTGGCATATAATATCAGCTCGCCGACTGTGTATGCAGTGCCCGTGCAGGTGAAAGAAAAGCAAAAGACAGCACAGACGCTGGCTCCACTGCTCGGTATGAGTGAGATGAAGCTTGTGACTTTATTGTCCAAAAGTCAGTCATCGGTGAAGCTACAGCCCGGCGGCCGCAAAATTACGATGGAGCTGGCCGCGAGCATCCGTGATTTGCAGCTGCCGGGCATCGTTGTGGCTGAGGACAACAAGCGGTTTTATCCTTACGGAGATTTAGCGGCACATATTCTTGGCTTCACCGGTATCGATAATCAAGGCATTACCGGGGTGGAGAGTATATACGACAAGCTGCTTCAGGGCAGCGCAGGCGATATCTCCTATTTGTCGGATGCCGGAGGCCGGCTGATGCCGGGTTCTTCAGAAAAATATTCTGCACCCCGGGACGGCCTTAATCTTCAGCTGACGATAGACAAGCAGATCCAGTCGATTATGGAGCGCGAGCTGGACCAGGCCATGGTGAAATATCAGGCACAGGGCAGTTGGGCTATAGCCATGAACCCGAAGAATGGTGAAATTCTGGCTATGGCCAGCAGACCCGGATATGAACCCGGAGCCTACAAGGAATATGATGCCGGGATCTATAACCGGAATCTTCCAATCTGGATGACTTATGAACCGGGTTCCACCTTCAAAATCATTACCTTGGCCGCTGCGCTCCAGGAAGGTAAAGTGGATTTGCAGAATGACCGTTTTTTTGATCCTGGCTATATCGAAGTAAGCGGGGCCAAACTGCGCTGCTGGAAGAAGGGCGGGCATGGCAGCCAGACCTTTCTTGAGGTGGTGGAGAACTCCTGCAATCCCGGATTTGTGGCGCTGGGACAACGGCTCGGCAAAGACACCTTGTTCAAATATATCCGTGAGTTTGGATTTGGCTCCAAGACCGGTATTGATCTGAACGGTGAAGCAAGCGGAATTCTCTTTAAGCCTGCACAAGTCGGACCCGTAGAGCTGGCGACTACCGCTTTTGGCCAAGGGGTATCCGTCACGCCGATTCAGCAGATCGCTGCTGTCTCGGCGGCCATTAACGGCGGCAAGCTCTACACACCGCATGTTGCCAAGGCCTGGATCAATCCGGATACCGGAGAGACTGTATCAGATGTGCAGCCGGATATGGTACGTCAGGTCATCTCGGAGGAAACCTCGAAGAAGGTGCGCGCTGCCCTTGAGAGCGTAGTTGCCAAAGGCACAGGCCGGCCGGCTTTTATTGACGGCTACCGTGTGGGAGGCAAGACAGGGACGGCACAAAAGGTCATTAACGGCCGGTATTCGCCTACAGAGCATATTGTATCGTTTATCGGCTTTGCGCCTGCGGATGATCCGCAGATCGTAGTGTATACGGCAGTGGATAATCCGAAGGGTATTCAGTTCGGGGGAGTGGTGGCAGCACCTATCGTGCAGAATATCCTGGAGGACTCCTTGCATTACTTGAAGGTTCCGGAACGTAAAGATCAGCTTCCCAAAACCTATAAATATGGTGAGACTCCGATTGTAACCGTTCCTGATCTTACGGGGGCTACAGTCCAGGATATTTATGAGGATCTGAACATGAACTTCACACTCGCCCGTTCCGGAACAGGCAATACCGTAATTAATCAGGCGCCCAAAGCCGGAGCAAGAGTCGAGCAGGGTTCGACAATCCGGATTTATATGGGGACTGAGGATGGGAAATAATGTTGGATGAATTCTTCTATTCCGAAAAATGCAGAGTGAGGGATGGCTATGAAAGTATATGAATTATCATCTTGTCTCGCGGCTTCGCGGGTATATGGAGATGGAGAGACAGAAATTACGGGACTCCAAGCAGATTCCCGCCGCGTTAAGCCTGGCGACTTGTTCATCTGCCTGCCTGGTTTTACGGTGGATGGGCATGAGTTCGCCCCCCAGGCTGCTGCGAACGGGGCTTCTGCCCTTGTCTGTGAGCGGAAGCTTGAGATTGATCTGCCTCAGATTGTTGTGGATGACTGCCGGTTTGCCATGGCTGTGTTGACAAATGCCTTTTTCGGCTCGCCTAGCAGCCGGATGAGAATGATCGGTGTGACCGGCACGAACGGAAAAACAACGACAACCTACCTGATAGAGCGTATTATGCAGGACCAGAACATCAAGACAGGACTGATCGGAACCATTCAGCTGCGCTATGACGGACAGACCTATCCGGCATCCGGCACAACACAGGAATCCCTTGAGCTGCAGCGTACGCTAAATGATATGGTTCAGAAAGGCGTACAGTGCTGTGTGATGGAAGTCTCCTCGCATGCATTGGAGCAGGGACGTGTAAAGGGAACAGATTTCCGGACGGCCATATTTACCAATTTGACTCAGGATCATCTGGATTATCATCATACGATGGAAGAGTACAGAGCGGCTAAAGGGCTATTCTTTTCCCGGATGGGGAATGTGATTTCGCCATGGAAGGAAGAACGTAAATATGCTGTGCTGAATGCGGACGACGAGGCAAGTGCTTACTTTGCTGCACAGACTGCCGCAGAGGTGATTACATATGGCATTGACACTGCAGCGAATGTCCGGGCCTCGCAAATTTCCATCACTTCTAAAGGAACATTCTTCCATGTAGATACGTTTAAGGGAGAGACTGACATCTCGCTGCGTATGGTAGGTAAATTCAATGTATATAATGCTCTGGCTGCAATTACAGCTGCGCTTCTGGAGAATGTTCCGCTTGCGGACATCAAGGCCAGTCTCGAATCTGTGGCCGGTGTGGCTGGACGCGTGGAGTCCGTAGATGAAGGCCAGGATTTTGCGGTAATCGTAGACTATGCCCATACCCCGGATGGATTGGAAAATGTGCTGCGGGCCGTATGTGAATTTGCTACAGGTAAGGTCCTTACCGTCTTCGGGTGCGGAGGAGACAGAGACACGACCAAGCGCCCGCTGATGGGCAAAATTGCTGCAAAATACAGTGATCATGTTTTTGTAACCTCGGATAATCCCCGCACGGAGGATCCTCTGCTTATTCTTCGGGATATTGAAGCAGGATTGATGGAGGACGGAGTCGCGCAGGACCATTATGAAATGATTGTGGACCGCAGGGAAGCGATCAGAAAAGCTATTGAAATGGCAAGCCCCAGCGATGTAGTATTGATTGCGGGGAAAGGTCACGAGACCTACCAACTGATCGGCGGAGTGGTTCATGATTTCGATGACCGCGTCGTCGCCAAAGAAGTTATAAGGGGCCGAAGCTATTGATTACAAGAACGCTGCAAAACATCGCTGACATGTGCGGGGGAGAACTGTCCTCTGCTAACGATATGGATAAGAGAATTGCGGGAGTCGTTACCGACTCCCGCAAAATTACGCCTGCCTGCCTGTTCGTTCCGCTGGTTGGGGAACATTTTGACGGGCATGACTATAGTGCTGCCTCTTTGGCTGCGGGTGCCGCCGCAACCTTGTGGCAGAAGGATCGGGGAGCCGCTCCTGCGGGGGACGGAGTGATCCTGGTGGAGGATACTCTCTCTGCACTGCAAAAGCTGTCTTCTGCTTATTTAGGCCAAGTCGCTCCGCAGGTGGTTGCCGTCACCGGCAGCAACGGGAAGACAACCACGAAGGATATGATTACAGCTCTGCTGGAAAGAGAATACAAAGTCCACAAGACTGCTGGGAACTTCAACAACCATATTGGTCTGCCGCTGAC
This sequence comes from Paenibacillus sp. LS-5, assembly GCF_056121505.1. Lineage (NCBI taxonomy): Bacteria > Bacillati > Bacillota > Bacilli > Caryophanales > Paenibacillaceae > Paenibacillus > Paenibacillus sp. LS-5. The sequence goes on from NZ_JBWAVA010000002.1 coordinate 196,692, forward strand.
GATTCTCTCCATGAGTGAGGATATCCAGATTGCTGTGCTGGAGATGGGGATGAGCTCGAGGGGAGAGATTGCACTTCTTGCTTCACTCGCACCGCCTGATGTGGCGGTCATTACCAATGTAGGGGAGTCCCATTTGCTGCAACTGGGGTCCCGCAAGGAAATTGCCCGTGCCAAGCTGGAAATTGCCGAAGGGCTGAAACCTGGAGGTCTCCTGGTTTATAACGGCGATGAACCGCTGCTCTCCGAAGTTATGGCGGAGCCAGGATTTCCTGCACCAGAGGGGATGCGAAGCTTCCGCTTTGGCTTAAACACTGACAACGACGATTATCCTTCGGGAATGATGACACATATCGGTGGAATGACTTTTACTTCCCGTCTACATGCGCAGCGTGCCTTCACGCTGCCGCTGCCGGGCCGTCATAATGTCGTGAATGCTTTGGCTGCGCTGGCGGTTGCCAGCCACTTCAGGGTGTCCGAGGACAATCTTGCAGAAGGCCTCAGCAAGCTTAAACTGACAGGGATGCGGATTGAAATGATGCAGACAGCTTCAGGCATTACCATGTTGAACGATGCCTATAATGCCAGTCCTACCTCGATGAGAGCAGCCATTGATGTGCTGCAAAGCATGAAATGCAGCGGCAAAAAAATCGCTGTACTGGGGGACATGCTGGAACTTGGGCCGGATGAGGCATTGTTCCATCAGGAGATCGGCGCTTACCTGGATCCATCTCTGACAGATCTGGTCTTTACCTATGGTCCTCTTTCTGCGCATATCGCCCGCAAGGCTGAGGCGCGCTTTGGGCCTGAACGGGTATTTGCTTTTACGGATAAAAAGGAGCTTACCGCTGCCTTGATCAGTCTAATTGACCCTAAGGATGTTCTGCTCTTCAAAGCTTCCAGGGGAATGCGGCTGGAGGAAGTGTTGCACAGCTTGAATGAATATTCTCAGACAGATATTAACGAATAGGAGGGGATGTACCCATGGATTATCAATTACTTCTGCTGACAATTGCTGTATCCTTTATCCTTGCGGTCATTGCCGCTCCGCTCATCATTCCGCTGCTGCGGAGGTTGAAATTCGGACAGCAGGTTCGGGATGACGGACCCCAGACTCACTTGAAAAAAGCCGGAACGCCTACGATGGGCGGAATTATCATCATGGTGGCGTTCACGCTGTCTTTTTTGAAATTTTCGGTGGTAGATTCAGACTTTTATGTCCTCTTGGTAGCTACGCTTGGCTATGGGCTGATCGGCTTCCTGGACGACTATATCAAAATTGCGTTCAAGCGTTCCCTGGGACTGACTCCTCGCCAGAAGCTGCTGGGCCAGCTGTTGGTCGGTGCCGTAATGTGCGGGCTGCTGATTAACGCGGGGCACAATACCGGAATCAGTATCCCGGGAACTTCGGTCAGCTTTGACTGGGGGAACTGGTTTTACTATCCGTTCATTATCATTATGATGATGGCTGTAACGAATGCGGTGAATTTTACCGATGGAGTAGATGGGCTGCTGTCAGGTGTCAGTGCGATTGCCCTTGCTGCTTTTGCCGTGGTGGCTATGCAGGCTACCTCGATTGCGGCAGGTGTCTGTGCGGCGGCGATGATCGGAGCGGTACTTGGTTTTCTGGTCTTCAATGCGCATCCGGCGAAGGTATTTATGGGTGATTTCGGATCCTTCGGCATTGGTGGAGCCATTGGTGCGATTGCCATTGTTACCAAAAGCGAGCTTCTTTTTATTGTAATCGGCGGCGTGTTTGTTATTGAAATGCTGTCTGTCGTGCTGCAGGTGGCCTCATTCAAAACCCGCGGCAAACGCATCTTCCGCATGAGCCCGATCCATCATCATTTTGAGCTTGGCGGCTGGTCGGAATGGCGGGTAGTCGTCTCCTTCTGGGCGGTGAGCCTGGTGCTGGCGGCAGTAGGACTAATCTTGAGCAAGGGGTTGTAAAGAATGAAGCATCCGGATGAGTACCGTGGTGAAAAAGTGGTCGTCCTGGGCCTTGCCAAAAGCGGTGTCCAGGTGGCCAAGGTGCTGCATGAGCATGGCGCCATTGTAACGGTCAATGACAAAAAGGAAAGAGATCAAAGTCCCGAAGCTTCCGAACTGGAATCTTTGGGAATTTCTGTTATATGCGGAGGGCATCCCGAAGGATTAATTCATTCAGGGGTAAGCCTGGTAGTGAAGAATCCGGGAATTCCCTATTCCGTGCCCCCGGTTCAAAAAGCAATGGAGCTGGGAATCGAGATCGTGACCGAAGTAGAGGTAGCCTATCACCTTTGTGCAGCGCCTATGATTGGGATTACCGGTTCCAATGGTAAGACGACTACGACCACCTGGGTAGGGCGTATGCTGGATGCTGCGGGAATGAAGCCTATTGTGGCCGGGAATATCGGTACGCCGCTCTGCCAGGCCGCACAAGAGGCTCATGATGATAACTGGATGGTAGTGGAGCTTAGCAGCTTTCAGCTAAAAGGGACCCGGGAGTTCCGTCCCAAGATAGGCTGTCTGCTGAATGTGGCTGAGACCCATCTGGACTATCATGGCGGTATGGAGGACTATATAGCCTCCAAAGCTAAGCTGTTTGAGAGACAAGGGCCAAGTGATACTGCGGTGCTGAACTGGGATGATCCTGTGTGCAGGGAACTGGTGCCTTATATCCAGGCAGGGATTTTGCCTTTTTCAATGACCGAAGAGCTGGTTCAGGGTGTCTTTGTCCGTCCATCTTATGTCCATGGTACTGATGATGACCTTAAGCGGGTGATTATCTATCGGGATCATTCGGAGAGTGAGACAGAGATTGCCGCTGTTGATACCATCGGCCTGCCGGGCCGCTTCAATGTGGAGAATGCACTGGCAGCCTGCGGGATTGCCATCGCTGCTGGTGCAGACCCTGGCGGGCTAGCTGAAGTACTGGCAAATTTCAGAGGTGTAGAGCACCGGCTGGAATATGTAGCGGATAAAGCGGGGGCTGCCTATTACAACAACTCCAAAGCCACCAACTCCAAAGCTACCTCCATGGCGCTGGCCTCCTTCCGGAAGCCCGTGGTTCTGATTGCCGGCGGCTTGGACCGGGGGTCCGACTATATGGAGCTAATGCCTGTCCTCGGCGGCGTCAAAGCGCTTGTGGCACTGGGACAGACTAAGGACAAGCTGGCGGCCGTTGCAGGTATGGCAGGAGTAAAGCGCATCATCTCCGTCGATAATGGGGAGAGCGCCGCCGCCGTGCTGCAACAAGCCGTGCGGGAGGCTTCCGCTCTGGCGGAAGCGGGAGATATTGTTCTCCTGTCTCCCGCCTGCGCCAGTTGGGATATGTTTACATCCTATGAGGAGCGCGGGCGTATTTTTAAAGAGGCGGTGCATAACCTTTAAGTAGGGGGGTGGATAAGCCCCTACTACGGATGCAAGAGGTGTGCTCCTGATGAACAAATCCCGTCATGCGCCCGATATCTGGATACTGATGGCGATTCTGTCCCTGCTGGCAATCGGTATGGTGATGGTTTACAGCGCAGGTTCAGTATTGGGCTTCCGCAATTATGGCGATTCGTTTTATTTTGTCAAAAGGCAGCTGTTGTTTGCGGGGCTTGGGCTTGGCGCAATGTTCGTTACCGCGAACACCGATTATCTGGTCCTGAAGAGATTGGCCAGGCCAGCGCTGATCATCTGCTTTATTCTGCTGGTCATGGTGCTGATTCCCGGCATCGGTGTTGTGCGCGGCGGGGCCCGTAGCTGGCTTGGCATCAGCTCTTTCGGGATTCAGCCTTCCGAATTTATGAAAATGGGGATGATCCTCTTTCTGGCCAACTGGCTGGGAAAGGATGAGTATGACATCTCTGTGTTCACAAAAGGACTGCTGCCCCCGCTCGCACTGATCGGTTCTGCATTTGCCCTGATTATGCTCCAGCCGGATCTGGGGACAGGCACCGTCATGTTCGGCGCTGCCCTTATGATGATTTTTACTGCCGGGGCCCGAATGAAACATCTGCTCTCTCTTGGTGCCTTGGGAGTAGTGGGGTTTGCTGGCCTCGTAGCTGCTGCTCCTTACCGCCTGCAGCGGATAACAGCATTCCTGGATCCTTGGTCCGATCCGCTGGGGAAGGGTTATCAGATTATCCAATCGCTCTATGCGATTGGTCCAGGCGGACTTGGCGGTCTGGGACTGGGCATGAGCCGGCAAAAGTACAGTTATGTGCCGGAGCCGCAGACTGATTTTATTTTTTCCATTTTGGCTGAGGAGCTTGGGTTTATCGGTGGGCTAATTGTACTGATTCTGTTCCTGATCCTGATCTGGCGAGGGATGAAGGTGGCAATGAGCCTGCCGGACAGATTCGGTAGCTATCTGGCAGTAGGCATAGTCTGTATGGTAGCCGTCCAGGTCATCATCAATATCGGCGTTGTCATCGGCCTTATGCCGGTTACAGGTATCACCCTTCCGCTGATCAGTTATGGCGGCTCATCGCTGACCCTGATGCTCACAGCACTCGGCATTTTACTCAACCTATCCCGTTATGCGAGGTGAAAGATATGCGTATCGTATTAAGCGGCGGCGGCACAGGGGGACATATCTATCCTGCTGTCGCTGTTGCCAGACAACTTGAAGCGGAAGAAGAAGGTTCGGCTTTCCTGTATATTGGCGGGAAACGGGGGCTTGAGAGCAAGCTGGTTCCCCAAGAGAATCTTCCGTTCAAATCGATTGATATCACTGGTTTCCGGCGCAAGCTTTCTATGGACAATGTGAAGACTATAATGCGTTTTCTAAAAGGGGTCAAAGCCTCCAAGGCAATGCTCAGAGAATTTAAGCCGGATGTCGTGATCGGTACAGGCGGTTATGTATGCGGTCCGGTTGTCTATGCTGCCTCTAAGCTTGGGATTCCAACCCTTATTCATGAACAGAATGCGATTCCCGGGCTGACCAACCGTTTTCTCAGCCGTTACGCGGATACGGTTGCCGTTAGCTTTGAAGGCACAGAGTCGGCGTTTCCGGGAGGGAAAAATGTAATCTTTACCGGGAATCCCCGGGCGACAACTGTAACGACGGCGAACCCGCAGCGCGGCTTTGCTTCACTCGGTATACCCGAAGGCAGCACGGTTGTTCTAATGGTGGGGGGCAGCGGCGGGGCACGAGCCATCAATCAGGCTATGATTGAGATGGCCCCTTTTGTGGGTAAGGGTAATGGTGTTCATTATGTTTATGTAACGGGTGAGTCCTATTTCGAGGAAACCCGCAAAGCTCTTCGTGAAAAGCTGGGGGGCGTGCCGAATTGGCTGCATCTGCTCCCTTACATCCATAATATGCCCGAGGTGCTAGCTTGTACTTCCCTTATCGTGAACCGGGCAGGCGCTTCATTTCTGGCTGAAATTACAGCACTTGGTATTCCCTCCGTTCTGATCCCGTCCCCTAACGTGACGAATAATCATCAGGAAGCGAATGCAAGACAATTGGAACGCGAAGGTGCAGCAGTCGTGCTGCTTGAGAAGGATTTGAACGGCCAGGCTCTGATGGAGGCTGTGCAGAAAATCATCAGTGTGGAGTCCGTGCGCAGGCAAATGTCAGAAGCCTCAAGGCGTTTGGGTAAAAGGGATTCTGCTGCAGTGGTCGTAAGCGAGTTGCGCAGGCTAGCCGCAATGCGGAAGCCTTAGGGAAGAGCTTAATGTAACATGGCTGGAAGCTGCTTCCTGTAATTGGTCTGTATTGTCACACACCCGAGTGCACGAACATAGGATAATCCTATAATCGTGACAATCACCCAGAGCACTTCCGGTCCATGAAATGCGGACGCGGGCAGCTTTTCCTGACCGTTATTGATTTGTGTACAGGAAGTGCTTGTGGTGGGTGAGCGGTAATCTCGGAGGTGATACATTGGACAAATTGGTGATTGAGGGTGGGAACCCCCTGTCAGGCACCATACGTATCCATGGAGCAAAAAATGCGGCACTGCCGATTCTGGCGGCTAGCCTGCTGGCCGAAGGAGTTCACTCACTGCATAATGTGCCGAAGCTGCTGGACATTGAGACCATGCTGCACATTCTGGAACGGCTGGGGTGCAGTTGCACACACGAGGACGAGACCGTAACGATGGATACTTCGTCTGTGGATACTTCCCATGTTCCAGAAGATCTGATGCGGCAGATGAGATCCTCAATTTTTCTGATGGGGCCGTTGTTATGCAGATTTGGCGAGGTGACGATTTACCAGCCGGGAGGGTGTGCGATCGGCGAACGCAAGATTGATCTTCACCTCCAGGGGCTCAAACAGCTTGGTGCGGAGATTGAGGAAGTCAACGGGCGGATTTCCTGTAGGGCTGTTAAGCTGAGGGGCAGCGATATTCATCTGGATTATCCGAGTGTAGGGGCTACAGAGAATATTATGATGGCAGCTGCCATGGCAGAGGGCACAACAACGATATCAGGCGCGGCCAGAGAACCTGAAATTCAGGATTTACAGAATTATCTGAACCAAATGGGGGCTCAGATCATCGGTGCAGGTACGGATACGATTACGATTCAAGGGGTGAAAAAACTGCAGCCCTGCAGCTACGAGGTGATCCCGGATAGGATTGTTGCCGGAACAGTGATGATCGCTGCAGCTGCGACACGCGGCAATGTGACGTTGACCCATACCAACGCCGGGCATCTAACCTCGCTTATTCACGTGCTCAGACGGGCTGGTGTTCAAATTACAGTGTGCAATGATATAATTAATATCAGCTGTATGGGACGCCCACGCGCAGTTGAGAGAATCGTAACGTCTCCCTACCCCTCCTTTCCCACAGACCTGCAGTCTCAAGTCATGGTGCTGCTGTCGCTGGCCGACGGATTCAGTGTGATCAAAGAAACTGTGTTTGAGGGCCGCTTCAAGCATGTAGAGGAAATGGGCCGAATGGGTGCCGATATCTCTATTGATCTTAACCGTGCATTTATACGCGGGGTACAGAGATTATACGGAGCTACGGTGGAGGCTACCGACCTGAGGGCAGGAGCTGCCCTGGTGATCGCCGGACTCGCAGCTCAAGGAACCACTGTGGTTGAGCAGGCGCACCATATTGACCGCGGATATGATGGCATTGAGAAGCTCTTTCAGAAGCTTGGAGCACACATCAGCCGCAAAGTACCTGTGCCGGGTCCGCTAGATTTGGCCAATTAAAGCTCCCTGTCTCCTTCAGCCTCAGGTGTTGGAAGGAGACAGGGCCTTATTACGGAGATATGAGAATGCCTAAAACCCGTTTACCTCTGCTTAAAGAGGACAAGCCAAGCAAAAAAATGAGCCGGAAAGTCACATTGATCCTGCTGCTGCTGTTCATCGCGCTGCTGGCCGTGATTTTTTTTCGTTCGTCGCTCAGCCGTATTACAGAAATTCATTTTGAGGGCAACAAATATACGACCCGGGAAGAGCTGGTGTCTCACAGCGGAATTTCGGTTGGAGGACAGTTCTTTGCCGTCTCCAAGTCATCTGTAGCAGATTCGCTGAAGGAGCTTAAGACCATCCAGGAAGCAGTGGTAGACAAAAAATTCCCGGGTATAGTCACCATAAGCATTAAGGAGTACCCTGCAGTTGCTTATGAATTGGACCAGGCTGGCATCCTTCAAGCCATTCTGTCCAGCGGAGCGGCCGTAGCTGTAAGTGAATCCGGAATTGCGGTGGAGAAGCCGATACTTACGGGCTGGGACGCTAAGGACCCTTATAAGGCCAAGCTGTGTCAGGTGCTCAACAGCATTCCCAATGAACTGACAGGTGATATTTCCGAGATCGTCCCTTCACCGACGCTGTCTTTTCCGGACCGGATTAAGCTTTACACACGGTCGCATTTTGAAGTTATAACTGCGATTTCCCTGCTTAAGGATAAGGTGGAATATTTGAACCAGGTCATAGAGACTGAGGAACCAGGACTGATTAAGATGCTGGAAGCCGATTCGTATGTTCCTTTTCAAACCCCGGCAGATACAAATCAGGATAAAGAAGACACACAAGAGTAAATAGTCCCTACTAATAGAGCGGGAAAAATGCTACAATCGGATTTACGGGCAATAAGCTGGATCCCTCTTTTTTCTCCGGATTTTTTGGACAGAGCCTTAAATATGGATGACATTTCTTGATTACACTAATTTTAACTTTATAGTCTTCTAGTATTACGAATTTCATGAAGCATCTATGTTTATGCGGAATGCCTGTTATATTATTCCATTCAAAAAAAATGTAGAAAAAAGAGGGAAAGGGTTAGGTATGTTGAATATGTACAGAGAAGTTTCCCAGGACCGGGAGCAAAATGTTTTACAGACTTCACCATCTATTTTGATCATAACAGGAGGTGCCATAGAGCTTGAGCAACAATGACATCATTGTTAGTTTGGACATCGGTACATCCAAAGTTCGGGCAATCATTGGGGAAGTTACCAATGGAACCTTTAATATTATTGGCGTTGGATCTGCTGATTCAGAAGGAATACGCAAAGGTGCGATAGTCGATATTGACCAGACTGTCCAGTCGATCAAGAGTGCGGTAGACCATGCAGAACAAATGGTAGGCATACAGATTTCCGAGGTCTACGTCGGCATATCCGGCAATCATATCGGGCTGCAATCCAGTCACGGTGTTGTAGCCGTTCAGAATGAGGACCGTGAGATTGGTGAAGATGACATTGACCGGGTAATCAAAGCTGCCGAAGTCATCGCACTGCCTCCTGAACGCGAAGTGATTGATGTTGTCGCCAAACAATATATCGTAGACGGTCTTGAAGGTATCCAGGACCCGCGCGGAATGATCGGTGTGCGTCTCGAGGTGGAGGCGACGATCATTACCGGAGCCAAAACGCCAATACATAATCTGCTTCGCTGTGTAGAGAAATCAGGGCTGAAAGTTAAAGATCTTGTGCTGATGTCTCTTGGAGCCGGTGGATTAGCGCTTTCCAAAGATGAGAAATCAATGGGCGCTGTACTGGTAGACATTGGCGCAGGTTCAACGACGATAGCCGTATATGAAGAAGGTTCCCTTTGTGCAACATCCACGATTCCGATCGGCGGAGAATTTGTAACCAATGATATTGCCTACGGACTTCGGACGCTTACCGACCAGGCAGAAAAGGTGAAGCTGAAATATGGCTGCGCCTGGGTGGACGATGCTGCCTCAGATGTAGTGTTCAAGGTTTTACGTATTGGAAGCAATGTTGAAAAAGAGTTCAACCAGGAAGATTTGGCTGCAATAATCGAGCCGAGGGTGCAAGAGATTTTTCATCTGATTCGCCAGGAAGTGAAACGGCTTGGTTACACGGAGCTCCCCGGAGGTTATATACTAACGGGTGGAACTGTATCCATGCCAGGTGTACTGAAGGCAGCGCAAACAGAACTATCTGCCTCTGTACGCATTGCTGTGCCTGATTATATCGGTGTCCGGGATCCCGGCTTCACCGGTGGTGTAGGCATTCTGCACAATGTTGTCCGCAGTTACCGCGGTCGCAACAGCGGCGGAGGAAGCAGCAACAAGAAGACGGTCAACCGAAACAAGCAGAACGCCGTTCCAAGCCAAGATACCGCGAAGAAGCCCGGTTTGGTGGAACGTCTTAAGAATATGTTCAGCGAGTTCATATAAGTGTAAGTCCAGATATACTTGGACCGGCCATCCAAGCACTATTCTAGGGGGAGATGGAACAATATGTTGGAATTTGATTTTGAAATGGAGAGCTTGGCGCAAATAAAAGTCATCGGCGTCGGCGGCGGCGGAAGCAATGCTGTCAACCGGATGATTGAAAATGGCGTTCAGGGTGTAGAATTCATCACAGTTAATACAGATGCCCAAGCGCTGCATATGGCCAAATCGGAGCATAAACTGCAAATCGGGGACAAGCTTACCCGTGGACTGGGTGCTGGTGCCAATCCGGAGGTTGGCAAGAAAGCGGCCGAAGAATCCCGCGATCTGATTTCCAATACACTAAAAGGTGCGGATATGGTATTTGTAACTGCAGGCATGGGTGGGGGTACCGGTACTGGTGCAGCACCTGTGATTGCTGAAATTGCCAGAGAATGCGGAGCGCTGACGGTTGGCGTTGTGACGCGTCCGTTTACTTTTGAAGGCAGAAAACGTTCAAACCAGGCAGAGCTTGGAATTGAAGCGTTGAAGGAAAAGGTAGATACGCTTATCGTCATTCCGAATGACCGTTTGCTTGAAATTGTTGACAAGAAAACACCGATGCTGGAAGCGTTCCGCGAAGCGGATAACGTGCTCCGTCAAGCGGTTCAGGGTATCTCAGATCTGATTGCTGTACCGGGTCTGATCAACCTTGACTTTGCAGATGTGAAGACCATTATGACAGAACGCGGTTCGGCCCTGATGGGCATCGGAATTGCTACAGGCGAGAACCGTGCGTCTGAGGCCGCCCGTAAGGCGATCATGAGCCCATTGCTGGAAACGTCCATAGAAGGTGCCCGGGGCGTCATCATGAACATTACAGGTGGTTCTAACCTCTCTTTGTATGAAGTTAATGAAGCAGCTGAGATCGTTACCTCCGCTTCCGATCCTGAAGTGAATATGATCTTCGGAGCCATTATAGAGGAGAGTATGAAGGATGAAATTAAAGTTACGGTGATTGCCACCGGCTTTGAGCATAAGCCATCCCCTGTAGCGCCTAACCGCCGTCCGGCTGCGAGTAGTGAGCCTGCCGCTGACAAGAACGCCAACCTGCGTCCTTTTGGCAATCAGACAACCTCTGACCAGCTCGACATCCCGACGTTCCTGCGCAACCGTACACGCGGCAACAACGATTAGTCTGCAAGACACATACACATTTACGGAAGCACCGTATCCGCATAGCTGAATGCTATGTCCGGATACGGTGTTTTTTGCTTTTTGAGCTGATATAATATGAATAACGGGAGTGGAAATGATGGAGCTGCTGGACCCCCGCGTGGATTTTGTATTCAAAAGAATTTTTGCAAGCGAGAGTAACAAGGATGTGCTGCTGGCTTTTTTAAACCGTATTCTTATGGATGCTGGAGGCGGTCCCTTGAATGAAGTGGTGCTTCTGAACCCTTATACAGATAAAGATGATCCGCTGGATAAGCAGTCGATCTTTGATATCTGGGCAAAGACAGAGGACGGAAAGCTAATCAATATCGAAATGCAGTTGTTCAACAGATATGACATGGAGAAGCGGACCTTATATTACTGGAGCAAACGCTATTCTGGACAGCTGCAGACTGGCGGCAGGTACGCTGAGCTCAAAAAGTGTGTAACGATTAATATTTTGAATTATAAGGTATTGCCTAATGAACACACTCATAGTGTCTTTCATCTGCGGGAGGATTTCAGCGGATCACGACTGACAGATGACATAGAGATTCATTTTCTGGAATTGCCTAAGCTGAACCAGCAGGCTGTTCCGGGTGAGAGCGGCTTGATCAATTGGCTGCTTTTTTTGAAAGGGAGCGACAATTCGAATTGGGAGGTATTGCGGATGAATGAACCGGCTTTGATAAAGGCGATGGAAACGTTGGAATTTTTGAGTCAGGATTCTGAAGCCCGGCGTAAATATGAAGACCGCCAAAAGTTTCTGCATGACGAAGCCTCGCAAAGAGACGGTGCTCAGAGAGAAGGCTTTGCTAAAGGAATGCTAGAAGGCAAACAAGAAGGGATCAAGGAAGGTATAAAGGAAGGGATCAAGGAAGGCATAAAGGAAGGCATAAAGGAAGGCATAAAGGAAGGCATAAAGGAAGGCAAGAGAGAAGGCTTAAAGGAAGGAAAGCTCGAGGTCGCTAAGAAACTGCTGGCTATGGGACTTGACCGCTCATCTATTCGGGATGCTACGGGGCTGACAGAAGAAGAACTACAATCTATCTAATGCTAACCAATGATTTAAAACGGAGTCAGCCCTGCATAGGCTGGCTTTTTTGTGTTTAGGAGGTGAATTGGTAAAAACGAGACCCAGCCGCCGGGCAGGATGCTATAAACCGACAAAAAAACCTCAGGAATGCCCCCCAAGTTTAGACAGACTTTGGATGCGAGTCTTTCTATACTAATCATATCGTCCAAATTGAGAGCCGGAGCCTTGGTCTTTCGGATAGATATCCCGATTACAGGCAGGTGAATCCACTGGTTGTTTATATTGACTTGATTTTCACAGCCAATTTGCTGATCGACGGCATACTTTTATGGCTTACAGGCTGGCTGGTCAAGCAAAAAGTCTCTTGGTGGCGGCTCATTATTTCGGCGCTGGTTGGCGCCCTCTATGTGGTGATGATGTTTGTACCGGAGCTCTCGTTCCTGTACACCTTTTTCATCAAGTTTGGATTGTCGGTAGTCATGTTGTGGATCGCTTTTGGCTTCACAAGTCTGCAAAGCTACCTTCGTGCACTAGGGGCTTTCTATATCATTAATTTTGCAGCTGCTGGCGGTATTGTCGGCGTTCACTATTTGCTGCAGAGCTCGGGCGACATCTGGAACGGGATTCTTTTCACCTCCTCGGGGGGCCAAGCTTACCGGCTGAAAATCGGGTTGTGGTTCGTGCTTGCAATGCTGCCTCTGGTGTTGCTTCTCTACAAGATGATCCACACCTCCAGAATCCGGAGGGAACAGCTGGAGACGTATATGGGTGAAGTCTGTGTAGAGATCGAGGGAGTGAGTGTGTCATGCCGAGGGCTGCTGGACACCGGCAATCGTCTGAACGACCCATTGACCCGGGTTCCGGTGATGGTGATGGAAGCTTCACTATGGGATGGCCATTTGCCGGCCTCATGGAAAGGAAGACTGACCCAGATTAGTGCCGACAAGCTTCTTCTGGAAGCGGACGGGCAGTCTTTTGCCTGGCAAGACAGATTGCGGCTTGTGCCCTATAGGGGAATCAACCGCGGAGCATCGTTTATGCTTGCGCTGAAGCCGGATCTGGTGACGATAAAGCTTGGGGAGGAGACTTTTTTCAACAAAAGGGTCCTCATCGGGCTTGATGGCGGAATACTGTCGGGAGACGGTGCGTACCGGGCGGTCATACATCCTGACTTGACCCAAAGAGAGTCCCTTGCAGAGGCGGCGGTGCCTTCTTGAGTTAGAACAGAGTGTGTATGCAGTACCTCCGCCGTTTGAATAGATGTCGCGTAGGGGCAAGGGAACAAAGAACGATCTCAGGGCAACTGTGTACTTCTTGAAGGAGGAACAAGAATGGTCAAATGGAAGATTACGCTGCAGCTTCAATATTACCGCATGCTTTTTCTGCTGGGGCTGAAGAGCCAAGAAATCTATTATATCGGTGGAAGCGAGGCATTGCCCCCACCTCTTACTAGAGAGGAAGAGGAGTTTCTGCTGCAGCGGCTTTCAAGCGGTGACGCGGCTGTACGCGCCATGCTGATTGAACGCAATCTACGGCTGGTAGTCTACATTGCCCGCAAATTTGAGAACACCGGCATCAACATTGAAGATCTTGTATCCATTGGGGCGATTGGCTTGATCAAGGCCGTCAACACTTTTGATCCGGAGAAGAAAATCAAGCTGGCTACCTATGCCTCGCGCTGCATTGAAAATGAGATTCTGATGTATTTGCGGCGCAACAGCAAAACCCGGAGCGAGGTTTCTTTTGATGAACCGCTGAATATCGACTGGGACGGTAATGAACTGCTGCTCTCGGATGTGCTGGGTACAGAGAATGACACCATCTACCGCAATATTGAAGAACAGGTCGACCGCAAGCTGCTGCAGAAGGCGCTGGAGAAGCTCAGTGAGCGAGAAAGACTGATCATGGAGCTGCGTTTCGGGCTGCGCGGCGGGGAAGAAAAAACGCAAAAGGACGTTGCCGATCTGCTGGGAATCTCCCAATCCTACATTTCACGACTCGAAAAAAGAATTATCAAGCGGCTGCGTAAAGAGTTCAACAAGATGGTGTAAGCCGAAGATGCCAAGGAATAAAATGCCGGACCGGGGAGATAATGTACAGTAATGTTTCTCCTTGGGAGGTAAATCATCATGACCCGAAATAAAGTCGAGATTTGCGGTGTGGACACCGCCAAACTACCCGTTCTAACGAATGTGGAAATGCGGGAGTTGTTCACTTCGCTGCAGCAGCAGGGCGAGCGATCCGCCAGAGAGAAATTGGTAAACGGTAACCTTAGACTTGTGCTTAGTGTGATTCAAAGGTTCAATAACCGGGGGGAGTTCGTTGATGATCTGTTCCAGGTAGGTTGCATTGGGCTAATGAAAGCCATCGATAACTTTGACCTATCGCAAAATGTAAAGTTTTCCACCTATGCAGTACCGATGATCATTGGTGAAATCCGCCGGTATTTGCGCGACAACAACCCGATCCGGGTATCGCGCTCCTTGAGGGACATTGCTTACAAAGCTTTGCAGGTGCGTGACAGTCTGACCAATCAGAATTCAAGGGAACCGACGATTTTTGAAATTTCTGAGGCGCTTGGCGTTCCCAAAGAAGATGTGGTTTTTGCTCTTGATGCCATTCAGGACCCGGTCTCTTTGTTCGAACCTATATACCATGACGGTGGAGATCCCATTTATGTAATGGACCAGATCAGTGATGACAAGAATAAGGATGTGTCGTGGATCGAGGAAATTGCACTTCGTGAAGCTATGCAGCGGCTAGGGCAGCGGGAGAAACGGATTCTGTCGATGCGGTTTTTTGAAGGGAAAACCCAAATGGAGGTTGCGGACGAAATCGGCATCTCCCAGGCCCAGGTGTCCCGGCTTGAAAAGTCGGCCATTCAGCAGATGCAGAAGCATGTTAAGTCATAGACACACATAGCAGGCTTGTACCTAGGGTGTTCTGGATGCGGAAAATTCCGCTTCCGGAGCATCCCTTTTTATTGTGTGTACCTGGAGTCACGTCTTAAGGAATCCTAAGCATGTTGCCAAGCCTGCTGGGCATATATTGGACTATACATCTGAATGTACAGGGGTGACGAGGTGAACGAAGATTCGATAGGCAGCAGCAAAAAAATGAAAATCTCCGATTTTCAGGCGAAAGATGTGATTAATATTGTCGACGGGAAGCGGCTCGGGCAGATCAGTGATCTCGAGTTGGACCTCCGCCGCGGCGTGATTGATGCGATCATTATCCCAGGGTATACACGTTTTATGGGCCTCTTTGGGGGAGGCACGGATCTGATCATTCCCTGGCGGAATATCGTGAAGATCGGCGCTGATGTCGTGCTCGTCAAGATGGAGGAAATCCGGATGCCGCAAAATCAGGAAGAGCGGGAGACTATGTATCTGGAACGGGGGGACCGCAGCGACCGGCGCACTTATTGAATGGGTGCGTCTTATTTAGCGTAGTCTATCAAAAGGACGGCAATACTGTTTCTAGATGGTTATTTTGGGGATGTATGAAGTAGGAGAGGTACCACAGCAGGCTAACCGGCAGTTTGCCCCCACTCTGAGCGAGCATCTTGTGGTACACTTAGGCGGAGGTGAAGAGATGGAACCGTTTATTCAAAAGGGCGGCAGGCCTATGCTGCTTCATCTGGAACCCTGGTGTGCGGAGTATGCTGAATTAACAGCAGGCTTCACTGGCAGACAGGGTGGCATAGGCAAGGCGCCTTATGACAGCTTCAATTGTGCCTTTCATGTTGGGGACGAGCCGGAAGATGTGCTCAAGAACCGCATGCTGCTTGCCGGGAGCGTCGGGTTTACACTAGAGGATTGGACCTGTGGAGAGCAGACTCATGGAAAAGATATAGCAGTGATCAGAGAGGAAGACCGCGGCCGGGGAAGCTTGGACAGAACATCGGCTTTTCAAGCAACGGATGGTTTGCTTACCAATGTACCAGGTGTGCTGTTAACCTCTTTTTATGCCGATTGTGTTCCCCTTTATTTCTATGATCCCCGCCTGCGCGTGGCAGGACTTGCACATGCTGGCTGGAAAGGGACCGTGGCGGAGATCGCTGCCGCAATGGTGGCCCGTATGGAGGAAGTATACGGCAGCCAACCCGAGGATATTCTTGCCGGAATTGGTCCCTCGATTGGCGACTGCTGCTATGAAGTGGATGATTATGTAATGGATCATATCCACCGGCTTGAGGGGGGACTGAAGCCAGTGAACCCTTCCTACACTCCGCAGGATCTCTACAAAACTTCGGAAGTGGATAGCCGCAAAAGTATGCTGAACTTGAAAGAAATGAATCGACGCATTATGATGAAAGCAGGAATATTGCCGACTCATATCGAATGTACATCATGGTGTACAAGCTGTAATCAGGATCTTTTCTTTTCCTATCGGAAGGAAAATGGGGTTACAGGAAGAATGACGAGCTGGATCGGAATAAAGGAGAGCTGAACTTGACACTGCAGGATAGAATAGCCGGGGTAGAGGAACGTGTAGCACGTGCCTGTGCGGCAAGTGGCCGGGATGCGGCGGACGTCAAGGTTATCGCAGTGACGAAATATGTGTCTCTGGAAACAGTGTCCGCTGTGCTGGATGCAGGCCTAGAGGATATCGCCGAGAGCCGCTGGCAGGATGCCGAAGCGAAATGGAATGCGCTGGGACATAAGGGCACCTGGCATTTCATCGGACATTTGCAGACGAATAAGGTTAAGGATGTTATCGGTAAATTTCAATATATACACTCGCTTGACCGCTTGTCACTGGCGCGTGAACTGCACAAAAAGGCTGAAGCGGCAGGACTTACCGTCAACGTTTTTCTGCAGGTGAATATCTCAGGAGAAGATACGAAGTTCGGTCTTGCGCCTGGGGAAGTGGCGGAGTTTCTACGTGATATCGCCAGTCTGCACCGCGTTAAGGTTATCGGACTGATGACTATGGCACCTTATGAAGCGGAGCCGGAGCAGACCCGTCCTGTATTTCGCGGACTAAGGGACCTTCGTGATGAGCTGAATCTGCTCGCTTTGACACCTGAGCCTATACAAGAACTGTCGATGGGAATGTCGAATGATTTTGAAGTGGCGATAGAGGAAGGAGCCACCCTGGTGCGTCTGGGGACGGTATTAGTAGGTCATAAGGAGGGAGATTGATGGGCGTGATGAACCGTTTTATGAGTTTTTTGGGCTTGCAGGAGGAAGAGGAAATTGTGGAGCGGGAGCAAATATCCCGCGAGGAAGATGACTATGAGCCCGCCCCTGTAGAAACCCGCAAAAATCAGCGGGCGAACGTCGTCAGTATTCATTCTCAAAAGAATGTGAAAGTCGTATTGTATGAGCCCCGTTCTTATGAGGAAGCTCAGGAAATTGCCGACCATCTCCGGGCCCACCGTACGGTGGTAATTAATCTGCAGCGTGTCAGAAATGACCAGGCGATGCGTATCATTGATTTTCTCAGCGGAACCGTCTATGCCCTTGGAGGAGGAATCTCCAAAATTGGGGGCAATATATTCATGTGTACCCCGGATACTGTTGAAATTCAAGGCACCATTTCGGAGATTCTGGGTGAGGATCAAGACTACAACAGAATGAGGTGAACGGGCTTTGTCCCAGATCAATCTAATTATTGAAATCCTATACAACATCTACTTTGTAATGATTCTTATCTATGTCCTCATGTCCTGGTTGCCGAATGTGCGTGACAGCTTCATCGGTGAACTGCTTGGTAAGCTGGTGGAGCCATATCTGTCACCATTCCGGCGGTTCATCCCGGCGTTGTTCGGCACAATCGACATCTCCCCGATTATTGCATTGTTCGTGCTGGAATTTGCCAAAAACGGATTGCAGTACATTGTGGCATATGTATTTTAGGCGGCTGCAATGAAGAACGAAATTTATGGACATTTCCACCCCGATGAACGGCAATTTGTGGACAAGGCCTGGGAATGGGTTACCTCTGCCGGAGATTATCATGAAACCAAGCTGACTGAATTTCTCGATCCCCGTCAAGGTTTTATTCTCCAGACGCTAGTGAATCGTCATCCCGATGTAACCGTAAGGTGGGAGGGCGGAACTGAAGAAGCTGAGCGGAAGCGTGCATTGGTAGCTCCTGATTACAGAGACCTTGAGGAAGAAGATATGGGGCTAAGGGTGCTCGCCATTTCCTCTGGAGAACAGAAATTCCTCGAATTAGAGCATGGCGATTATATGGGAGCGATCCTAGGCCTAGGAATCAAAAGAGGTAAAATCGGCGATATCCATGTGCTCCCGGATGGTTGCCATGTAGTTGTTGCTGAGGATATTGCTGATTACTTAGCAATGAATCTGACCGGTGTGCACCGGATCAGTGTCAGTACGGAGATTTTACCGTTGTCCAGTCTTCGCAGCAGCAGTGTAAAGCTTGAGAAGATGGAGCTTACGGTAGCTTCGCTGCGGCTTGATGGTATTGCTGCAGATGTGACCCGTCTTAGCCGGAGCAAAATTCTGGCACCCATCAAAGCCGGACGCGTCCGCGTGAACTGGAAGGTAGAAGAAGACCCTTCCTGCGGGCTCAAGGATGGAGATATGGTTTCCATTCAGGGTTTTGGACGCTTCAAGGTTCTGGAGATCGGGAGTCTGACCAAAAAGGGCCGTTACCGGGTGCAGGTTGGCAAATTTGTCTGAATTTCATGCAGGAATCCGGCAGGCCTTGTCGAAATTGAATATCTCTATAGGGAGACAAACATTTTCTGAGCTCTACGCCGATACTTGTAAAAGAGGAAAACCCTAATTATGCATCGGATGAAACAGGCAATCCGTGTATACTTGAGCTACAAAAGGACATATAGTAATATCCTGATCCCTAATTTATAGTTCCTGTTAAAGCGGATACCCTCTTTTTGGAGGACTAAGCCGTTTCTTCTTCAAATACAGTTTTTCTGCTTTGTCTGGGACAAAGTAAGGTTCAGGGGCACATGAGGTCCGAAATTTCTAGGAGGTGCACAGCATGCCATTAACACCGCTCGATATACATAACAAGGAATTCTCCCGGAGAATCCGCGGTTATGATGAGGACGAGGTCAACGAATTTCTGGATCAGGTGATCAAGGATTATGAGAGCGTCATCCGCGAGAACAAGGAGCTGCACAATCAGCTGTTGTCCATTCAGGAGCGGCTCGATCATTTTGTGAATATCGAAGAGAGTTTATCCAAGACCATCCTTGTTGCTCAGGAAGCTGCAGATGATGTGAAGAATAACTCCAAGAAGGAATCACAGCTGATTATCAAGGAAGCAGAGAAAAACGCCGACCGTATTATCAACGAAGCCCTCTCCAAATCCCGCAAGGTTGCGATCGAGACGGAAGAATTGCGCAAGCAGGCGTCGATCTACCGTACCCGTTTCCGCACACTGCTCGAAGCGCAGCTGGAATTGCTGTCTACGGATGATTGGAATGCTCTGGAGAGTCGTGAAGTGAGTGAGAACACACTCTGAATAACAGACTGTTCATGTCACATACTTCATGTAGCAGGAACGTCTGCTCCGGAGAACAGAGGTCTGCAAGATTGACATTTACAATTAAAACGTCTATAACTAGAACATATCTGTAATCTTTTCATATCTATTCGATGACGGGACAAGTACGATAAGGTAACGTTCTCCAGAGAGTCGGCGATTGCTGCGAGCCGATGTTCATGCCTTGCTCGGAAGATCTTCCCCTAGAAGCTAAGCTGAAGCGTTCCCTACGTGCGTAAGCTTAAGCCGTCTGCCGGACGTTATCCCGGACCTGCGTGGCTATCATTACGCAGAACTGAGATTGTACTGAATACACTCCCCCTTAGGATGTGCATGAGGTGCAGAATTAGGGTGGTATCGCGAGCGTCGTCTCGCCCCTTTTGGGGCGGGGCGACGCTTTATTTATGTTTAGGGGCGGACATCCCCCTAAATCCCCCTTCTAAGGGGGACCCCAAGGGCTGGCCGCCCTCTGGACACCCGCAATAAGGGATTATCGTGGATTAGATGGACGTCCGCGGAAGGGGAAGGATTTGTTCGGCGGGGGAACGGCCCTTCTTAGGCTCCCCTGGCGGGGACGCCTGCAGGGCCTTACATGCGATAAGAGCAAAATGCATGAACAAAGAGCTAGAGCAAAGAGCTAGAGCAAAGAGTAAACAAAGGGCTCCCGGCCTAGCGCTGCCCGAACGGGTTCGCGGACCGGTACGCCTGAGGTAGAGCGTGCCGCTTGCTGCGACAAGCGGGCACTACAGCCACAATAGATCAAAACCTGCCACTCCCTCGGATGTAGACAACATTCCAGGTGTCCATAGGGGGAAACCCTTGGGGCCCTCCCTTGGCTAAGGGAGGGTTTGGGAGGGATCGAAATATATTACGAAAGGATTGACCTATGATGCAAAAAGTAGATGTCAAAGAAAAAGCGCGGGCCAGAGACGTCCGTATTTTGAAGAAATGGAGCGACGAAAATACGTTCCGCAGATCAATGGAGAACCGCGAAGGCCGTCCGAATTATGTGTTCTATGAAGGTCCGCCGACGGCTAACGGTGTGCCGCATATCGGGCACGTGCTGGGCCGGGTCATCAAGGACTTTGTCGGTCGTTATCAGACGATGAAGGGTTTCCGGGTGGTGCGTAAGGCAGGCTGGGATACTCACGGCCTTCCGGTAGAACTCGGTGTACAGAAGAAGCTGGGAATCTCCGGGAAGCAGGAGATTGAAGAATATGGTGTGGAGAAGTTTATCAAAGAGTGTAAGGATAGTGTCTTCGGATATGAGAAGCAATGGCGCGAGTTCACGGAAGCCATCGGCTACTGGACCGATCTTGATAATCCTTATGTCACTTTGGACAATACCTACATTGAAAGTGTATGGAACATCCTCGCTACGGTCCATGAGAAAGGTCTGTTGTACCGTGGTCACCGTGTAAGCCCATATTGCCCAAGTTGCCAGACTACACTCAGCTCGCATGAAGTGGCGCAAGGCTATAAGACGGTCAAAGACCTCAGTGCAACAGCTAAGTTCAAGCTGGAGGGCAGCGGGGATTATGTATTGGCCTGGACGACTACACCTTGGACCCTTCCGGCACACATGGCGCTGGCGATGAACCCGGATATGGAATATGTACGTGCCCAGCAGGAAGATGGCGTATATGTGCTAGCGAAGAATCTGGTTGAAGAAGTACTGAAGGGTGATTACACTATCCTGTCTACCCATAAGGGCACGGATTTCATCGGACAGAGCTACACACCTCCGTTCAATTACATCAAGGCGGAGAAACACAATGTAATTGTAGGGGCATCTTTTGTTACGGATTCCAGCGGTACCGGGATCGTACACATGGCGCCGGCACATGGGGAAGATGACTATAAGAGCTGCCGCGAGAATGGCATCAGCTTCGTAAATGTGGTGGATACCTCCGGGAAATATACGGATGTGGTATCTGATTTTGCCGGACGGTTTGTGAAGGATTGTGATCTTGATATTGTGAAGGTGCTCTCCGAAAAAGGACTGCTGTACAACAAGGAGAAATACGAGCACAGCTACCCGTTCTGCTGGCGCTGCGATACTCCTCTGCTCTACTATGCGACAGACAGCTGGTTCATCCAGACCACTGCCATCAAGGACCAGCTCATCGCAAATAATAATTCTGTGGATTGGTACCCGGATCATGTGCGTGATGGCCGCTTCGGTAAATTCCTGGAAGAACTGGTCGACTGGAACATCAGCCGTAACCGCTATTGGGGAACTCCACTGAATATCTGGGTCTGCCAGGATACGGGTAAAGAGTTCGCACCGCACAGCATTGCTGAGCTGAGATCGATGGCTATAGGCGAAGTGGCAGAGGATATTGAACTGCACAAGCCTTACGTGGATAATATTAAGCTGCGCAGTCCGTTCAGCGAAGGCGGAGTCATGGTGCGTACCTCCGAGGTGATTGACGTATGGTTCGATAGCGGCTCGATGCCGTTCGCCCAGAGCCACTATCCGTTTGAGAATGAAGACAGATTCGAGGATCAGTATCCGGCGGATATGATCTGCGAAGGGATTGACCAGACACGCGGATGGTTCTACAGCTTGCTCGCCGTGTCGACGTTGTTTACGGGCAAAGCACCTTACAAAGCAGTCATTGCCCACGGCCACATCTTCGATGAGAATGGTCAAAAAATGTCCAAATCCAAAGGCAATGTCATCGACCCTTGGGAGATCATGAACGAATACGGTACAGATGCATTCCGCTGGGCAATTCTCTCCGACAGCGCGCCATGGAACAACAAACGCTTCTCGCGCGGCTTGGTGGGAGAGACCAAATCCAAAGTTGTGGATACGCTGGTCAATACCCATGCATTCCTTACGCTGTATGCCGGCATCGACGGTTACGATCCGGCGGATCACCCGTTCAAAGTATCGGAGCATAAGCTGGACCGCTGGATTCTTTCCCGTTTGAACAGCTTGATTCTGGTTGTAGATAAGGGCTTGGCCGTTAACGATTTCGTCAATACGTCCAAGGCGGTTGAGAATTTTGTGGATGAGCTGAGCAACTGGTATATCCGTCGTTCCCGTGACCGTTTCTGGGGTAGCGGTTTGGGTGAAGAGAAGCTTGACGCTTACCGCACACTGACGCATGTTCTGCTGACCACAGCTACACTGATGGCGCCATTTACACCGATGCTGTCCGAGGATATCTTTACGAACCTGGGCGGGGGCGAAAGCGTACATTTGGTTGACTATCCTGTGGCAGATAAGAGTCTAATTGATCTGGAACTGGAACAGGACATGGAGAACGCAAGACAAATCGTTGAGCTGGCCCGTAACGTTCGTAACGAGTCGGGCATCAAGACGCGTCAGCCGTTGTCCGAACTGATTGTATCCATCGACCGCAGCTTCCATGTGGCGGATTATGAAGAGATCATCAAGGAAGAGATCAACGTAAAAGAGATTGTGGTGGAGCACAGCGACAGCGGATTTGTAGATTTTACCTTGAAGCTTAACCTTAAGGTGGCCGGGAAAAAATACGGTAAAAACGTCGGCTTCCTCCAGGGCTTCCTGAAAGCACTCGACAGCGAGGCTACTCGTAAAACGGTTCAGGATGGCGTTATCGCCATTGTCTCTCCGGAAGGGGAAGAACTTCAGATTACCGCTGAAGAGCTGCTTGTGGAGAAACAGGCCAAACCAGGCTTTGCTTCGGCATCCGGGTACGGGCTCACTGTAGCGCTGAATACAGAGATCACGCCTGAACTGGTGCAGGAAGGCTGGGTACGCGAGATCGTGCGTGCAGTGCAGGATTACCGCAAACGCCTCGATCTGCCGATCGAAAAACGGATCGCGCTGACACTCAAGGTAGACGACGAGCTCAAGGCTGCAGTCACGGCTTTTGAACATGTACTGCGTGAGAATGTGCTTGTAACTACGGTTGATTTTGATGGGGAATATACCTTTGAGACTGTAGATGCCGGCGGCAAATCGATCGGAATTCACCTCGAAATCTAAAGCCTTGCATTACCTGTCCTTAAATGGCATATACTAGCGGCAAAGGAAAAGGTTCTAGGGGTTAGCAGCACAATGACGAGCCCGGTACTTAAGGAGAGTCTTCTCTCTTTTGACCGGGCTCGTTTCGTGTGTTGACCCTTTAGTGACGCTAGGGAGGAGCCAATGCTATGGAGGGACGGCAAGAGGACAAGCACCGGTTCGGGAAGACCGGAAGAATCTCCATCAGAACATCAGGAACCGGTAGTAATACGAAAGACATTAAGGATATTCCAGAATGGAAGCGGGACCCTCATGACCTTCCGCAGGAAGAAAAGCTGAATGCCGTATACCGGCTGACTTCGGGATTGGTCCAGCAGATGGAGAAGGCGCGCATTGCAGAGTATACGCAGCTCCTGAATTCACCCTGGCGTCTGATTTGGCTGAATATCCTCTCAGGAACGGCGCGGGGACTGGGGATCGCGCTTGGTTTTACTTTTTTTGCCGCGACCATTATTTATGTGCTTCAGGTTCTTGGAGCGCTCAATCTGCCGATTATCGGTGATTATATTGCAGATATCGTACGGATTGTTCAGCATCAGCTCGAACTGAAGACTTTCTAAGAAAGAATATGCCTGGAAAAGGAAAAAAGAGCAGCACGGGGCTACTCTCTTTCTTTTTTGCCTTGTGGATCAAGCAGATAGCTTCCTTCTTCACTGTCCATATAATGACGGTAGCTTGATCCCTTAATGACAGTCATATGATTCCCGGCAATATCAGTGGCGATGAAATTCTCCCAAGGCTCCACGAAGCCCTCGGTTTCATCTGCTTCAATCTCCATATCGTTATAAGAGGAAATGTCATTTCCCTCGGCCATGGCGGGTGAATTGGAGCTGCCCCAGCTCTCCACAATCTGCCAGGCATCTTCACCGTCGAACCCGTTCTGCTCACGTTCATCCAGACTGGTGCGCCCAAACGGGGGGGATAGAAATTCCTCTTCCGCAGGTCTAGTGAAAGGTGCGCTTTGGCGGGGATTATGCTCTTTGCAAAAGCGGGTAAGCGGTACGGCATTCAAACGTTCCAGAGGAATGTCTTCGCCGCAGACGGCACAGATTCCATAGGTTCCTTCGTCCATGGCAGCCAGGGCAGCATCGATGTCATCGAGTTCATGCTCATCACGCTCCAGAAGCGAAATATCCATAGAACGGTGGTACAGCTCCGTGGCGGCGTCGCCCGGATGGTTGTCGATCTCCGTAAGGTCTCCCGTCATGTCACGCATGGAGTCCTGTAGCCCGTAGTGCGCATTATTTTTTAATCTATGTTCAATATCTTCCCGCTGCTGAATGACCGCAGCCCGCAGCTTCGAGAGCTGCTCCGCCGGCAGATGGCTCATGGGTGTTAGCTCCTTTCGTATCGCTTCCTTAGCATCGTCCGTTCTCAATCAAGCCGGATGCTTCTTGAATAGGTTGACCGGAGAGATGCTATTTTAACGATGGCAAATCCTCCCCGGTTTGGAGTGCCGAGCCCTGTCCTGGCAATAGACGGCTTCTTGAGGCCTGTGCTACAATATACAAGTCTTTATACAGTATTCGTACCGCTTTCAGCGGGGAAAATAAGAACGGAGTGACAACTTCTGTGGTGTACTATCTGATAGCGCTAATCGTATTTTTGGTGGACCAGGGTACCAAGTATTTAATTGCTACCCGGCTGGAGCTCGCGGAGCAGATTCCGGTAATCAAGGATTTTTTCATCATTACCTCCCACCGCAATCAAGGAGCGGCTTTTGGTATTCTTCAGGGACAGCAATGGTTCTTTTTTCTGATTACCGTCATTGTGGTGGCCGGAATCGTCTGGTATTTGAACAAAGCCAGAGCGACCCGCAAGCTGCTGCCCACCGCACTTGCACTGGTGCTTGGCGGAGCTGTAGGCAATTTTTTGGACCGGCTGCTGAACGGAGAGGTTGTTGACTTCCTGATGTTCAATTTCGGCAGCTACACCTTTCCAATCTTTAACGTAGCCGACTCTTGCATTGTTGTAGGTGTGGCGCTGATTATTCTGGATACACTGCGGGATATGAAGAGCGGAGATGAAATCACCGAAGTGAAGGAATCCAAGGAAGTTAAGGAAGGGAATGAATGATTTGAATAAAGACGTCAATGAGCAGGCGGCAACCGGCGCCTTCGAGGAAGATAAGGACGTCACTGAATGGACTGTTGCCGGCGAGAATGCCCGGGAACGGATTGATAAATATATAACAGAGTCCTGGGAAGAAGAAGTTTCCCGCTCACAGGTGCAGCTATGGATCAGCGGCGGACATGTAACGGTTAACGGTTCTCCGGTCAAAGCCAATTACAAGCTGAATGAGGGTGATGTGGTTGGCGTCACCGTACCGGAAGCGGAGGTCACAGACCTCATTGCTGAAGATATTCCGCTTGAAGTGGCGTATGAAGACAGTGATGTTATCGTTGTGAACAAACCGCGCGGAATGGTTGTCCATCCTGCAGTGGGTCATCCGTCAGGGACTCTGGTCAATGCGCTGATGTACCATTGCAAAGACCTGTCGGGTATTAACGGAGAGATTCGTCCGGGCATTGTGCACCGTATTGACAAGGATACCTCCGGACTCATTATGGTCGCCAAAAATGACGCCGCTCACGCTTCGCTAGCAGCCCAGCTTAAGGAACATACTGTAACCCGCCGCTACATAGCTGTAGTGCACGGGAATTTGTCCCATGACCAGGGTACGGTGGATGCTCCGATTGGCCGTGATCCGCATGACCGTAAGCTCTATACCGTAACCGAGAAGAACAGCAAACGTTCTGTGACCCATTTTACAGTATTGGAGCGTTTGGGGGATTATACGCTGCTGGAGCTTCAGCTGGAGACCGGGCGGACCCATCAGATTCGCGTGCATATGAAGTTTATCGGTCATCCGCTGGTCGGAGATCCGATCTATGGACGCAGCAAAGGGACTACCATGAACGGACAAGCTCTTCATGCCGCTATCCTGGGATTTGTGCATCCTTCTTCCGGTGAATATATGGAATATAGTGCGCCAATTCCGGCGGATATGGAAGAACTGCTTTTTGCATTACGGAGCAGATAAGTACAAATCAACTGACTATAAATCCATGGTTTTGATATCGGCTTTGCGGCATATTTAGAACATGGAATCAAGCAGGAACGGTTTCACTGTACTTATTTTAATAACCAGCCAGGAGATGAGATTAAGAATATGAGTATTGAACAATATCAGAATACCTTCATTCAGACTAATTTTGCGGACCGCATCGGCGGAGCGAACTACGGTAAAGATACAGCTATATACAAATTCGAGAAAATCAAACGCGCCAAGGCATCGGCGAAACAGGATTTTCCGAATATTGAGCTAATTGATATGGGTGTTGGTGAGCCGGACGAAATGGCAGACGAAGGCATTATTGCCAAGCTTGCTGTCGAAGCAGCCAAAGAAGAAAACCGCGGATATGCAGATAACGGAATTCCTGAGTTCAAAGCCGCAGCCGCAGCTTATCTTAAGGAAGTTTTCAGTGTAGACGGTATTGATCCTGTAACCGAAGTGGTACACTCCATTGGTTCGAAGCCGGCGCTGGCCATGCTGCCGTCCTGCTTCATTAATCCGGGTGATATTACAATCATGACGGTTCCGGGCTATCCGGTACTGGGTACCCATACCAAGTATCTGGGTGGACAAGTATTCACGGTGGAGCTCAAGAAGGAGAACAACTTCCTGCCGGACCTGAACTCCATTCCTGATGATGTTGCCCGCAAGGCAAAGCTGCTCTACCTGAACTATCCTAATAACCCTACGGGTGCTAGTGCGACCCCTGAGTTCTTCAGCGAAGTTGTAGCTTGGGCCAAGAAATATGATGTAGTTGTAATCCATGATGCTCCATACGCTGCATTGACCTATGACGGCGTGAAGCCGCTCAGCTTCTTGTCTGTACCAGGCGCTAAGGATGTCGGCGTTGAACTTCACTCCCTGTCCAAGTCGTACAACATGACCGGATGGAGAATCGGATTCGTTGCCGGGAATCCTCTGGTAGTCAAAGCCTTCAGTGATGTGAAGGATAATAATGACTCCGGTCAATTCATTGCTATTCAAAAGGCAGCAGCCTACGGTCTCGCTCACCCTGAGATTACCGAAGCGATTGCCGCGAAGTATTCGCGCCGCCACAACATGCTGGTAGACGCCCTGAATAGCCTTGGCTTCTCCGCAGAGAAACCAAAAGGATCTTTCTTCCTTTATGTGGCGGCTCCAAAAGGGATCAAGGACGGTCGCCGTTTTGAATCCGGCGAGGACTTCTCGCAGTTCCTCATCCGCGAGAAGCTGATTTCTACTGTGCCTTGGGATGATGCTGGCCCGTTCGTACGGTTCTCCGTAACCTTCATCGCCAAAGGCGAAGAAGAAGAGAAACGCGTCATCTCCGAAATTCAAAGACGCCTTAGCGACGTTGAATTTGAGTTTTAATTGAATGGATTTCGGTAAGCCGCTGCAGAGAAATCTGCGGCGGCTTTTTTGCGTCAGTTCAGACTTAATATGTTCCCGGGGAAACTGTACTTTGTGGATCAACTAAGTCTTCACTGAAACAGGCTCTGTTCATCTATTTTCTCGATGTGTGACCCTGTTAACTTTGGTAGAAATTCCTGCATAGAATACAACTTTGTTGCGCTGAGAGTGACGATTATGTGCATATCCTGCACGTAATGCAACATTCTCAACGTATTTGTGTTTGAACAGCTGGTAATGCTGCATTTCATACAACAATTTTGATCTGAGCTCAACTTTTATCAGTATATTATGTTTTATATGCAGCATTTTCACCCATTGACTATCCCAGCTACTAGGCCTTATCACAAATACGATCGCTCTCAGCATCTTTAAACACGGATATTGCCCCGAGCCATGGAAATGCTTAGATTATGCCAATCGTAGACAGCACTCCTGTTCTGCTTCTGCTGTTAATCACCGTCAGCTTCGTTAAATAAGAAGCTGGCGATTTTTTTACCACTACTTATAAACTTTATTTTAAAGTGGGAGTAGCGAAGGGGAAGTTTGGAACTGTAGGAGCGAGAGCGTCCGCCTTTAGGTTTGGATTTCTAACGCAGACAGCGGAATCAAATCAGGAAATCCAAACCTAACAGCGGCCGAAAGTCCAAATATTCACCGTAGTTACGGCTGCCACCTTAATATAAATTTCTCCCATTTGACACCCGCCGTAACATCTGTCATAATTCCTTTAGTTGAATATGCGCCTTTAATTCAGTCCCGTGAGGCTGGCAAGGTAACGTGAATCGAGGTTCGCGACATGTAAAGAGGAATCCGTATGTGTACGGAGGGTCTTTATATACGCGCGGACACGCCATCTTTTTGAATCTGCGGATTTCACTCCTTGCCTGTTTCGGGCAAGGAGTTTTTTGTTATCCGGGAACTTGAACAGGCGATCAAGCAGGAGGATGGCAGGGATGATGGTTACTGAGAAAAATGTGATTATGGACGAAACGGCAATCCGCCGGGCGCTGTCACGCATTGCCCATGAGATTTTGGAGAAGAACAAAGGGATTGAGAATTGCCTGCTGGTGGGAATCCGGACACGCGGAGTGTACCTAGCGCAGCGAATCGCGGAACGCATCAAGGAGATTGAGGGGATCGAGATTCCTTATGGAGAGCTGGATATTACGCATTACCGCGATGACCGTGAAGGCGGCGGTGACAACCGCGAAGCCATGGACCGCACGGTGGTGAACAGTAATCTGACCCTCCCGGCCGGCTCCAGCGGCATCCACGACAAGAAAGTAATTTTGTTCGATGATGTGCTCTATACCGGCCGGACGATCCGGGCTGCGATGGATGCATTGATGGATTGCGGACGGCCACGGATGATCCAGCTGGCAGTTCTTGCAGACCGTGGACACCGCGAGCTTCCCATCCGGCCGGATTATATCGGCAAAAATGTACCAACCTCCAAGCATGAGCAGATTGAAGTAGCGCTGACCGAATTTGATGGCAAGGATGAGGTTTACATTATTTCCAACCGGGAGGAACGATAACAATGATGACCGCAACCAAGGTGAAGGAACGCAGTCTGCTGGGAATTAAGGAGCTGGACCGGACAGAAATTATGCAGCTTTTGAACAGAACGGCGTACTGGGATAATCAAACCGAGAAGCTGACACCTGTGCTGAGATCGCATTTTGTGGCCAACATGTTTTTTGAGAACAGTACACGTACCCGGTTTTCCTTCGAAATGGCTGAGAAACGGCTGGGTGTCCAGGTGCTTAACTTCACGGCTGCGGCTTCCAGTGTGGAAAAAGGCGAATCGATCTACGACACTGTACGCACTCTTGAGTCCATGGGGATTGACGCCGGAGTTGTGCGTATGAAGCCTGCAGGGGTGCTGCAGCAACTGGCAGAGAAGGTATCCATCCCGCTGATCAATGCGGGGGACGGCAATAACGAGCATCCCACACAGGCGCTGCTGGATCTGTATACGATGAACAAAAATTTTGGCGAGCTGAAGGGCCTTAAAGTATCGATTATCGGGGATATTATGCATAGCCGTGTGGCCCGCTCGAACCTCTGGGGATTGACGAAGATGGGAGCTAAGGTGCAGTTCTGCGCACCGGATAACATGAAGGCTCCTGAGCTTGCGGAGTATGCGCCTTATGTAACCATGGAAGAAGCACTCAAGGCGGATGTGGTCATGATGCTGCGTGTTCAGCTGGAACGCCATGCTTCAGGTATCCTGCTATCGCCGGAAGAATACCGGAGACAGTTCGGACTTACGGAAGAGCGTGCCGCGAAGCTGGACAAGAGTACCATCATCATGCACCCTGCACCGGTGAACCGGAATGTCGAAATTGACGATGCTGTTGTGGAGAGTGACAAGTCGCGGATTTTTCCTCAGATGGCGAATGGCGTACCTGTACGTATGGCGGTTATGGAAAGAGCCATCCTCTAAAAAACCTGACACAATCTTATTAATAAATATACACAAAGATGAATTTTTATTATATAATAACTACAGAGCTCGGGGCCGATCGCCTGCGGGTAGAAGGAGAATCATAACCGTGATCATCAAGAACGCCAGTGTACTGAATGAGAAAGGCGTGCTAGAGCGCAAACATATCGTAGTCCAGGATGGACTCATCACAGCCATCAAGAACGACAACGAGGTCTTAGACGAAGCCGGTGAGATCATTGAGGCGGAAGGCAAGCTGCTGATTCCGGGATTGATCGATATGCATGTGCATCTGCGGGAACCTGGTTTTGAACATAAGGAGACTATTGAGACAGGAGCACGTTCAGCTGCCAAGGGCGGTTTTACCACTATTGCCTGCATGCCGAATACCCGTCCTGTAACAGATAGTCCTGAAGTTGTGAAGTTCGTGAAGGATAAAGCGGATGAAGCTGGACTGGTGAAGGTGCTGCCTTATGCAGCAATTACGAAAAATGAGCTCGGGCGCGAGCTGACTGATTTTGCCGCCTTGAAAGAGGCTGGGGCGATTGGGTTCACGGATGACGGTGTAGGCGTACAGAGCGCTCAGATGATGAAGGATGCAATGAAAATCGCGGCTGGACTGGATATGCCGGTTATTGCCCACTGCGAAGACAATTCGCTGGTGGAGGGCTGCGCGGTCGCTGAGGGAACTTTTGCCGATAAGCACGGTTTGAAAGGAATTCCGAATGAATCGGAGGCCATTCATGTCGGACGTGATATTCTGCTCGCTGAAGCAACAGGGGTACACTACCATGTCTGCCATGTCAGTACAGAGCAATCTGTCCGCCTTATCCGGCAGGCCAAGGAGATTGGCATTAAGGTAACTGCAGAGGTATGTCCGCATCATCTGCTGCTCTCGGAAGAGGATATTCCGGGCATGGACGCCAATTGGAAAATGAACCCGCCGCTGCGCTCACGCCGTGATGTGGAAGCTTGTATCGCAGGTCTGCTGGACGGTACGCTGGATATCATCGTCACCGACCATGCACCGCACAGCGAAGAAGAAAAGGCTAAAGGCATGCAGCTTGCGCCTTTCGGCATCGTTGGTTTTGAGACAGCGTTTCCGCTGCTGTATACGGCATTTGTAGCCACAGGCAAATGGGATCTGTCACTGCTTGTACAACGTATGACGGCTGATCCGGCCCGGGTATTCCGGCTGAATACAGGCAGTCTGACGGTTGGATTACCGGCAGATTTGACACTGATTGATCTAACGGACGAAAAAGAAGTGAATCCCGCTTCGTTTGCCAGCAAAGGACGCAATACTCCTTTTGCCGGTTGGAAGCTTAAAGGCTGGCCGGTTAAGACATGGGTGAACGGCAAAGCCGTATGGACTGAAGAATAACGGACGGACTGGTAGAGCGAAGCTGCCGGCTGTATGGGGTCAGGGTATAACATACGGCGGTATTTTCGCGCGCTTGCTCCGGAAATCCAGCAAGACATAAGAACCAGACTACAGAAACAAGAAGGAGTGGAAGGAAATGCAGGCGAGATTGCTGCTTCAGGACGGAACGCTGTTCACAGGTACCGCATTTGGTGCGGAAGGTGAAAAGACGGGCGAGGTTGTTTTTAACACAGGGATTACAGGTTATCAGGAGGTGCTGTCAGACCCTTCCTACTGCGGCCAGATCGTGACCATGACTTATCCGCTGATCGGAAACTATGGCATCACACGCGATGATTTTGAATCTGTGCGTCCATTCGTGCACGGCTTTGTCGTGCGCCGCCATGAGGAAGTTCCCAGCAACTGGCGCGCTGAATATAGCGTAGATGACTTGCTGAAGGAATATGGCATTCCCGGAATCAGTGAGATTGATACCCGGATGCTCACCCGCATTATCCGCCACTACGGCACCATGAAGGCGATTCTTACCACTTCCAACAAGCGTGTGGAAGAGCTGATGGAAATGATGGGTGACACCACTATTGAAGAACTGCGTAACCAGGTGGCCCGCACCTCTACCACTAAGACCTACAGCAGTCCCGGCAACAAGGAGCGGATCGTGCTTGTCGACTACGGTGCGAAGACAGGTATTCTGCGCGAGCTGAACAACCGCGGCTGTGATGTGGTTGTAGTACCACATGATGTGACTGCCGATGAGATCCGTAGATTGAATCCGGACGGAATTCAGCTGTCCAACGGCCCTGGGGACCCGAAAGACGTGCCTTACGCAGTCCAGACGATCTCTGAACTGCTCGGTGAATATCCAATCTTCGGCATCTGCCTGGGACATCAATTGTTCGCACTGGCTTGCGGCGCGGATACTGAGAAGCTTAAATTCGGCCACCGCGGCGGTAATCATCCGGTCAAAGAACTCGAAAGCGGACGGTGCTTCATCACCTCCCAGAATCATGGCTACACGGTAAATGAGGAATCTGTGCGGAATACAGATCTTGAAGTGACTCACATTAACAATAATGATAAGACCGTCGAGGGAGTCAGACATACCCGCTACCCCGCATTTTCGGTGCAATATCATCCGGAAGCGGCACCGGGACCGCACGACAGCAGCTATTTGTTCGACCGTTTCCTCCAGATGATTGCCGATCACAAAGCTCAGACTCCGTCAAGCTCGCGCCAGGCGCAGCTTGCAGCCAATGCCAGAATCACGGCATCGAACATTACACCGCAGCTTGAAGCCGTGAAAGGAGCACTATAACATGCCAAAGAACGATAAGCTCAAAAAAATTCTCGTGATCGGCTCCGGTCCGATCGTCATCGGCCAGGCCGCTGAGTTCGACTATGCCGGAACTCAGGCCTGTCAGGCCCTCAAAGAAGAAGGCGTTGAGGTTGTACTGATCAACAGCAACCCGGCCACGATCATGACAGATACCAATATGGCTGACAAGGTCTATATCGAGCCGATCACCCTTGAATTCGTTACCGCAATTATCCGCCAGGAGCGTCCGGACGGACTGCTGCCTACGCTTGGCGGTCAGACCGGTCTGAATATGGCTGTGGAACTGGCACGCGCTGGCGTCCTGGAGAAGGAGAACGTGAAGCTGCTGGGTACACAGCTCGAATCCATCGAAAAGGCTGAAGACCGCGACTTGTTCCGTGAACTGATGCGCGAGCTGGAGCAGCCGGTACCGGAAAGCTCCATTATTACCAGTGTGGAAGAAGCTATGGACTTCGCAGCCGGTATCGGATACCCGCTGATCGTCCGCCCCGCTTACACACTGGGTGGAACTGGCGGCGGGATTTGTGACAACGAGGAAGAACTGCGTGAAACCGTGAAGGCTGGTATCCGTTACAGCCCGATCGGCCAATGCCTGGTGGAGAAGAGCATCGCCGGGATGAAGGAAGTAGAATATGAGGTCATGCGCGATGCGAACGATAACTGCATCGTGGTCTGCAACATGGAGAACTTTGATCCGGTTGGTGTGCATACAGGTGACAGTATCGTCGTAGCGCCAAGCCAGACCTTGTCCGACCGGGAATACCAGATGCTGCGCAGCGCTTCACTGAAGATTATCCGTGCCCTGAACATCGAAGGTGGCTGTAACGTCCAGTTCGCGCTGGATCCGCAGAGCTACCAGTATTATGTGATTGAAGTGAACCCGCGTGTCAGCCGTTCCTCGGCGCTGGCTTCGAAAGCGACCGGTTATCCGATTGCCAAGATGGCAGCCAAAATAGCCCTCGGCTACACGCTGGATGAAATTGTAAATCCGGTAACTGGCCAGACCTATGCCTGCTTCGAGCCGACACTTGACTATATCGTGAGCAAAATTCCACGCTGGCCGTTTGACAAGTTCATCTATGCGAACCGCAAACTGGGTACACAGATGAAGGCAACCGGCGAGGTAATGGCGATCGGCCGTACCTTTGAAGAGTCGATTCACAAAGCTATTCGTTCCCTTGAAATCGGTGTGCACCGTTTCCGCCTTCCGGGTGCAGAGCAACTGGAGGACAGCGTGCTTCGCACAAGGCTCGCCAAGCCAGATGATGAGCGTCTGTTCCTGATCGCTGAGGCCTTCCGCCGCGGTTATGGCTTGCAGGAGATTCAGGATATCACGAGCGTAGACTGGTGGTTCCTCTCCAAGATCGAGGGTCTAGTGAACTTTGAAGATGAGATCCGCAGCGAAGAAACGCTGTCGCCGGAAACACTGTATCAAGCTAAGCGTAAAGGCTTCACTGACCGGGCGATTGCCGAGATCCGGGCGGAAGGTCGTTCAGGTCTTGAGCAGACCAAAGAATCCGAAGTCCGCGTGATGCGTATTCAGCAAGGACTGGTTCCGGTATTCAAAATGGTTGATACCTGCGCCGCTGAATTTGAAGCCTCAACGCCATATTACTACTCGACTTACGAAACAGAGAATGAGGTCATTCATTCCGACAAGCAAAAGGTCATTGTACTGGGTTCCGGTCCTATCCGGATAGGCCAGGGTATCGAATTCGATTACTCTACCGTACATGCAGTATGGGCGATTCAAAAAGCCGGCTATGAAGCAGTAATTATCAACAACAATCCAGAGACAGTGTCTACGGATTTCAATACCTCGGACCGGCTGTATTTTGAGCCGCTGTTCTTCGAGGATGTTATGAATGTTATCGCTCAGGAAAATCCTATCGGCGTCATTGTCCAGTTCGGTGGACAGACAGCTATCAACCTGGCCGCTCCGCTGGCTGCTGCGGGTGTGAATATTCTGGGCACCAGCCTGGAGAGCATCGATGAAGCTGAGAACCGCAAGAAATTCGAAGCACTGCTGGCCCGTCTGGATATCGCTCAGCCGAAGGGCAAGACGGTCATCAACATTGATGAAGCTGTAGAAACCGCACAATCGCTCGGGTATCCGGTTCTGGTTCGTCCTTCCTACGTGCTGGGCGGCCGTGCGATGGAGATTGTCTACAATGATACAGAGCTGCTGAGCTACATGGTTGAAGCGGTGAAGGTCAATCCGGAACATCCGGTGCTAATCGACCGCTATATGCTTGGTAAAGAGGTTGAAGTTGATGCCATCTGCGACGGTGAGACCGTAGTTATTCCGGGTATTATGGAGCATGTAGAGCGCGCAGGCGTTCACTCCGGTGACTCCATCGCCGTCTATCCGCCGCAGTACCTGGACGAAGGCCTGAAGCAGAAGATTGCTGAAATCACCATCAAAATTGCTAAAGAGCTGAAGACCATCGGGCTGGTCAACATCCAGTTCGTTATCTATCAAAATGAAGTGTATGTCATCGAGGTTAACCCGCGCTCCTCGCGTACGGTTCCATTCCTGAGCAAGGTGACTGGGATTCCTATGGCTCACCTCGCCACCAAAATTATCCTCGGCGGCAAGCTGAAAGAGGACGGTTATACAGAGGGTCTGTGGCCGGAGAGCGACTATGTTTCGGTAAAAGTGCCGGTGTTCTCTTTTGCCAAGCTGCGCAGAGTAGAGCCTACGCTCGGGCCGGAAATGAAATCGACCGGTGAAGTTATGGGCCGCGACAAGCTCTACGCCAAAGCCCTCTATAAGGGACTGATTGGAGCGGGCATGAAGATTCCGGCAACCGGAGCCATCATTGTTACGGTAGCGGACAAAGACAAGGCGGAAGCCGTTGAGCTGATGAAGGGCTTCCATGCCATGGGCTACAAAATCATTGCTACTGGCGGTACAGCTCTTGCGCTTGAACAAGCGGGCCTGAACGTGATGAACGTCAACAAGCTGGATGAAGGAGAGCCGACCATCCTCGATCTGATCCGCGGGGGTCAAGCCAACTTCGTCTTCAATACCCTGACCAAGGGCAAGACACCAGAGCGCGACGGCTTCCGTATCCGCCGGGAAGCCGTAGAGAACGGTGTTGTGTGTATGACATCGCTCGATACAGTAACGGCGCTGCTGAGAATGCTCCAGACGATCAACTTCTCTTCCCAGTCAATGCCTGCTTTTGTCGGACAATAAGATTGAAAATATATAAGGCAGCCTTTCGGGGTGATGTCACAGGGACGGTTTGCGTTAGCGCAGACCGTTCCGCTGCGCCCGGAGATAAATCCCAGTAAAGTAGAGGCTGCTGCTGAGATGAATTGAAAATAGTGCATGGCAAGGAGCGTATAAACGATGACCAAGGGAGAGAATCAGCAAGTGGAGCAGACGGTTACGCAGCACGGGCATGAGAATATCGGACAAATGGAGAAGCGTGAGGAAATGGCAGGCCGCCTCATGGTTGCCCTCGATTATCCGGATGTGGCCCAGGCCAAACTTTTGATTGAGAAGCTGGAAGATATTCCATGTTATATGAAAGTGGGTATGCAGCTGTTTTATGCGGCTGGTCCAGACTTTATCAGAGAGCTGAAAACGCGTGGCTATTCCGTATTCCTGGATGTCAAAATGCATGACATCCCGAATACGGTTCGTGGTGGAGCAGAGAGCCTGACCATGCTGGGGGTAGATATGTTCAATGTGCATGCAGCCGGGGGGAAGGCCATGATGACTGCTGCGCTGGAAGGCGCAGCGAAAGCGGCAAGCCTGCATCCATCGCTGCGTATTCCGCTCATAATCGCCGTAACACAGCTTACAAGCACCAGCCAGGAGATCATGAACACCGAGATCGGTATCTCAGGCTCGGTAACCGATACTGTTGTGCGATATGCCAAGCTGGCAGCCGAAGCAGGCTTGCACGGCGTGGTGGCTTCACCGCAGGAAGCAGCAGTTATCGCCGCTGCCTGCGGACCGGAGTTCCGCACAGTGACGCCGGGAATTCGTCCTGCAGGGGCCTCCCTGGACGACCAGTCCCGCGTGATGACACCCGGACAAGCAATCCTTCAGGGAAGCCACTTTCTGGTTGTCGGCCGGCCGATTACAGCTTCGGAGGACCCGCGTCAGGCCGCACTTAATATTATCGAGGAGATGAGCCAAGCATGAGCCCATTATTGAATAAAAGTGAACAGATCGCCCGTTACCTGCTGAAGATCGGTGCGGTGGCGCTGCGTCCACAGGATCCTTTTACCTGGACCTCCGGTATTAAATCACCCATCTACTGTGATAATCGTCTGACATTGTCCTTTCCCGAAGTCCGGAGCTACATCGCCGATGCATTCGTGGAAACCATCGCGAGTTCATACCCGGATGCCGAAGTGATTGCAGGCACGGCTACCGCTGGTATTCCTCATGCTGCCTGGGTAGCAGACAAGCTTAACCTGCCAATGGCTTATATCCGTGACAAGGCCAAAGGCCACGGCAAACAGAATCAGATCGAAGGCCTGATCACGCCAGGCCAAAAGGTCATCGTGATCGAGGATCTGATCTCCACCGGAGGCAGCTCCATCAAGGCCGCTCAGGCTGTACAGGAAGCGGGAGGCATACCACTGGTCGTGCTGGCCATTTTCAGCTATGAGCTGGACCGTGCCACTGAAGCATTCACCGCAGCAGGCATACCGCTGCAGGCTCTGTCCAACTACACCACTCTAATTGATGTGGCTCTGGCCCAGGGCACCATCGCCGAGACCGATGTAGAACTGCTGCAATCATGGCGTAAAGATCCGGCGTCTTTTGGCGTGTAAGATCTGAATTCATAAAGAGCTTTCATTCTAATCCCCACCTGACGGTGGGGATTTTTGGCATCATCCTATGAAGAAATCGTAGTGCATCTTTAAACTGCCTGTAACTTCCTGGACCGCACCAATCCTTATAATGCTAATTATAGGAAAGTTTTATTTCCGTAAGGGAGATAAGAATTCGACCAGGAGGGGATTTATTCATGAATAGTAAGGGAATCAGTACGGCAGCCAAACGCTGGCTGTCACTTGGCATCTGTGCGGCACTTGTGCTGCCGCTTACATCTGCAGGAGGGATTCGTGCCGCCGCCGAGGGTTCCAAGGGCTCTGAAGGGCAGCGGGTACTGCGTATCGGGAGCTTGTGGAGCGGGGAGGACGACAATTATTTCCGTCAGCAGTTTACCGATCTCTATGAGTTGCAGCATCCTGAGGTTAAGCTGGAGTTCGTCCCGGCCATTGATACCGAGAAGCTCCGCTTCAGTATCCCAGATCCTGTGGCGGGTCCGGATAACCTGGACAGTATGCGGGCGATTATGGGCGGTGCTAAGCCGGTGGATGTGGTTATTGTCGATAATACGCTGCTAAAAAGACTGGCTGACCACAATTTGGTGGACCCGCTGCAGCCTCTGATTGATCGTGACCATTACGATCTCAGTAATATAGCTCCCACGGTACTGGACGGAATACGGGAGCTGGGCAAAGGGCAACTGTATGCATTGACCCCTACCTTTTCTTCAAGTGCACTGTTTTATAACAAAAAGATATTCGATGCTGCCGGGGGAGCCTACCCAGAGAACGGGATGACTTGGGAGAAATTGTTCTCTGTCGCTGCCAAGGTTACGAAAGTGTCCAAACAGGACAAAGGCCGCGTCTATGGATTAGCCTTGAACCGCTATGCGAATGATCCATTCTGGGATATGCTGAACTACCTTTCTCCGCTGCAGCTGGCGATGTACGATCATAATGGGGGGCAAATGACCGTAAACACTCCTTACTGGACCAAGGTATGGACGGATTTCAACCTTCTGATCAAAAAAC
Organism: Paenibacillus sp. LS-5; assembly: GCF_056121505.1. Lineage (NCBI taxonomy): Bacteria > Bacillati > Bacillota > Bacilli > Caryophanales > Paenibacillaceae > Paenibacillus > Paenibacillus sp. LS-5. The sequence continues at coordinate 235,475 of NZ_JBWAVA010000002.1, forward strand.
AGATCATTCCGGGCTTGCAGGAAATTAGTAACCCCGAATCTTCTCCTGTGGGTGGCGACTTGTTTCTGACAGGCAAAGCGGCTATGACAGTTGGCGAATACGGTTATATCAATGAGCTAACAGCAGCCAACAGGAACGCCTCACTCATTAAAAATTTCCAGCCTGTTGAGTGGGGCATCGTGTCCGTACCTACCTTTGCAGAAAAGCCCGGGGTAGCTATGGGAACCACGCTTTACAGCTTGATGGCGGTCAATACATTGGCACAAAACAAAGAGGATGCCTGGGATCTGATCCAATTTGTCAACAGCAACGGAGTTGCCAAAATCAAAGCCCATAACCGCTACGAGCTGACTTCACGAAAAGATTATAATGTACCTCCGGAAAAAGGTCTGGATCTTACTCCGTTCTGCATCCAGAAGCCACTGCCGGCGAGTGATCCGGCCATGGACAGTCTACAGGCGCGCATTCCTGGAATTACCCAGATCAATGATGTCGGGCGGATCTTATTCACTGAGGTGTATCAAGGCAAACGAACCGTTGCCAGTGCTCTTCAAGCCTGGGAGAAACAGGGCAATCTCATGCTGAAGGCTCTGCAGAAAGAGCCTGAGAAGTATTTTGATGTTGAGAATGGCTGGCCTGGGAAAAGCCCAACAACCAAATAAGACGCACCCAGAAAATTACACAGCCGCCGCCGGAAACCGGCGGCTTATTTTTAGGAAACAGGGCATGATATCTTTAGCAACAGAGCAATCATAATTTTGCGGAGAAGGAGAAGAAGGTATCATGAACTGGATATACTTCGCGAAGCTGTTCAGGACGAGATTTCAAGCCGGATGTCTGGCCAAGAGGCTGGAGCAGGACGGCTGGATATACGGCTATCATGACCCGCGTTTTGTGGAAATATACCGTTCACGCAAGGGCCGCTATGGTGTTCGTTTTCTGCCTTGAACCCATTGGTCAAAATCATGCTTGACTATTGACCCGGATATGATGTATATTATCTATTGTCGCTGTTTGAATATAATTACTGACGCGGGGTGGAGCAGCCCGGTAGCTCGTCGGGCTCATAACCCGAAGGCCGCAGGTTCAAATCCTGCCCCCGCAACCAATTTTATTTTCTCAGACAGCCATTGTATATACGGAATCCTAGATCCGGGCCCTTAGCTCAGTTGGTTAGAGCGGTCGGCTCATAACCGATTGGTCACAGGTTCGAGTCCTGTAGGGCCCACTTCTCAAAACCCCTTGCCTAGCAAGGGGTTTTTGCTATTTATAGGCTCGTAGAAGCGAATATGCTTGAGTGGGGAAGGGCCATATTTTTAAGCTTGCTAACGTATTTGATAACGGAGACTTTTATTCCACAGATTCAAGCTGCTTTTCTACAAATTTGCCAAAGTATCAATGTAGTAGGCCAGTGATAATTGTAAAAGGTAATGAATTGGTTGCTTTATTTTGTACTCATACCATTGAGTCGATAGTACAAACAATACTATGATCCGGCTCATAGAATGTACTATCTTCCGGAAGAAATCTTTATATAAAGGAGAGAGTGAAATGCCAATTCAATTCCTTGATTCCAGAACTTCAACGGCCTTGGCGGGACCTACCGGTACAACATCAATTCCAGAAGTAACACCAATCTTACTTGGTGACATAGGTCTTCAGGTAGCCGCAGTGATCGGTACTCCTAATGAGGCAGACGTGCGTATAGAGCTTTGGGGAACGATTGGAGTAGTCGGTGTGGCCACAAATCAAGTGACTGTCACTGTAGAAAGAGGCGGAACAGGAGTTAGTGGTACAGGTACTGTAATCTACACCGCCATTGTGGATTTGATCACAGGGTACAATCTGATTTCTTTCACCGCAGCAGATTTCCATCCGACCGTCCCTGCTTCGGGCGAGCTGCGCTATACCATGTATGCGGTAGATACAGGTCCAGGACCAGCAATAACTATAGCAGGACCTGTTACGTTTAATGGAATAGCTCAAGCTGGTGCATTCTAATTGCACTGTGTTAGTACCCTAACGAAAGTTTGTTAGGGTTTTTTCTTATCTATAATAGAATAGCTCTATTTCATATGTATTTAAGCTAGAAGGAATATACTAATAGCATATCCCCTAATTAAGATATTGGACCCTGCCGGATGCCGGCGGGGTCACTTTTTGTGGATTGGCCAGTCTTGCGGCATAAGGGCTTAATCTTCCTGAGGTTCCTGCAGCAGAATGGAAAAAGTCTGAGTCTCATGGTTCACTTCAATGGCTTCGATACCAACAAAATCCGGGATTTCGGGATGCACCGCGTCCACGTTGTAATCTGGATGGTTCAATAATAGGTGGATTATTTCGATGGCTTCCATACCGTTCCCCCCTAAGGGTAATTTCGCTTAAGTCTGATGGCTTGAGCTCCTATTGCAGCAGATTCGTGTCTGCATATTATCTCCTATGCATTTAGCGAATATGTCTGTGGATTAATTTTCTGTCCTCATTTCTCTCCATAACAGCTATTAACTGCCCCTGGAACACACGCCGCTGAATTTGATCGATCCGCTGCAGAGCCAATTCGCTGGGAACCTGAAAAGTGGCGGCAAGCTCCTGAACCGCTTCTTCGCGGAGCTCAGGCAGGGTCATCTTCGAGATTATGGAGTAAGGCATTGCTGCATACAAAATAAAGCGTTCCGATTCATCCTGTTCCGCTTGACTATATTGCTCAGGCATCAGCGTATGGCTGCCGGAATGACGGAGCAGGTGACAAAGCTCCTGCAGAAATTCCAGGCGCTGCAGTTCTCCAGAAAGCCGGTTATCGATGAACATACTGTACATACCGGCTGAGGCTTCAATCCCTTTGCTCCTCACATCCAAATAATGAACCCAAATATTCAGGCGTTCGGCAATATACGCAATCGAAATTTGTGCCGGCTTACAGATATCCAGCCGTTCATATAAATCCTCCGTCCATTTCTCCAGAGCAGTCATTTGATAATAGGAATGCATTTGATTCACCTCAGATACAAGATCGTATGTTCGTATTTATGGCCAAAAGAAAAGCCCAGAGGGCTTAAAACTACGCGAACCTGTGTTCTTATGTGTCTAAGCATATAGCAATCAGATAGTAATATCAAGTGTTTTCAGCTTGGAAGGTTGGGCTTACATAATTAGATGAATCGGAATTTCTTTGCCTATTGGCCCATGCAGTACAATGGCCTGTAACATATTCTGTGCTGTAGTCATTATTTCAGAGGAGGAATTAACAATGGGAGCAGATTATGGTTGCGGTTGTGGAAATAATATCGGTGGAGTAAATCAGGGACCCCCAGTAGTACCGGTTGTCAGCCCCTTTACTTCAACAGGTGCAATTCTGGTACTGTTCATTCTTCTGGTAATTATCACCAGAGCCTGGATGTTCTAGAATCTCCAGCCGTGATTGTTGCCCTGTCAGGCTAAAAGCCTGATAGGGCTATACGGGTTTCCACGATCAATGTGTGCGCTATCTGAACATGAATTCTACTCGCGTTCCGTCAGGCAGCTCCTCCAATTGATTGCCCACCCAGCTGCCAGCCCCGCGGTTATCTTTTGGCGTTATGTATTCGATGTCAGCTCCGCTTCCGCCTTCCTCGCACATGGCCATCGGCCATTCATCGCGGTCATAGCCTTTTTTGGTCGGAATCCCCTTCAGTGACTCTTTACGGTTCTCTTCAGCTTCCTGCCGGTCGATAGTGCAAATGGACGACTCTCCACTTCGGATAGCATCTTGAATGTGCTGAGCAGTCTCCGGATAACGGTCACTTGGAAAGTCCAGCTGGACAACATCAGTATCTTCTGTGGAGTTCTGACTGCCAGGCAGCGGACCATTCTCCTCATACCAGTATGCGGCGGCCAAAAGCACCAGGATGATGATGAGACTCGGGATGAATTTCTTGGACTTCACTGTGCTGCCCCCTATAAGTTTGTAAGCCTGCGCTTAAAGCATACGCAGACTTAACCAGTATATCTTAAATATAGCCTCCTTTAGTATACTGAAAATAGTAAAAAGGGGGTAAGGTTAATGGAATATGAGATTACTTCAGAGGATCAGAATTTGATTGCCTCCGCACAGGAGATCATCACGAAACGTTATGAGTGGGAACGTCACCATGTGGGAGCGGCTCTGCGGACCAAGACGGGAGAAATCTTCACCGCCGTTCATGTGGAAGCCAGTCTATCCAGAGTTACGGTCTGCGCAGAAGCGATGGTGATAGGTAAGGCTATATCGGAGGGATACAAGGAGTTTGATCTGATAGTCGCGGTAAGACATCCCGATCCTGACAACCCTGAGGAGGAGATCAAAGTCGTCTCGCCCTGCGGCATGTGCAGAGAGCTGATCGCCGATTACGGCAAGGATTGCAAGGTAATTGTGCCTGTTGAGGGAAGAGTGATCAAGGTGAATGCAGCCGAGCTTCTTCCGATGAGGTATTCCAGATAACCGGGGAAAGAAACATACATAATCGTATGAAAAACAGAGCAATGCGCGAACGGTTCAGATGTGGGGACAGCCCCAGCCAGGTTTAAGGCGTTAATCCGGCTGAGGCGTTCTATCCTCCCTACGAGGCAGACCAGCGGGTTAGATTTGTTCGCGGTAGCTGATATTGTTGGCGATTTTTTCATCGCGTACCGCTTTGCGGAGTACATCCTTAACGGTTTGGGGTTGGCGGATTCTGCGGAATAGCAGCTGCGGTGATGAAGCATCGTCCGAAAATATCGTAAGCATCCCGATGCCGAGAATACGCTGCATGATCGACTGGTCCACAGAGAAGTCATTCACTCGCAGCAGCTCGATTTCTTCAACGTCCTTGCCAATCAGTCCGGTTTTGACCATAATACGCTGGCTGGTGATCGTATATGTGGTTGTGTTCAGCCGCACAATGCCTTTGAGGCGGTCAGCAATACCGGCTGGTTTACCCTGCCACAGCTCGACTTCAGGCCCTGAGCCCGATCCGGGTACACTTCCAGCTGACGGTCGGCGTATATGTGCAGCCGAGTCTCCCTCCGTACTTGCTCCACATTCTCCGCAAAATTTGGCGCCTTGCTCGTATTCTGCTCCACAGCTTGTGCAATAAGGCATGGTCAATCTTCCTTTCTGTCAGTCATAATGAAATCATTATAGTACAAACAAAGATTTCCAGACACTGCTTGTGATTCTTTTTATTAAATATTACTCACTGAATCAATGAATACGCTTCATTTCTGTCAAATGTTCCATTCATCCTAATTTTACATAATTTTCAGTTGCACTTTACAAAACTCGCTATTATTCTGTTAATTGGAGGGATATAAATATGAGACAAGCCTTACTGGCAGTGTTATTAATGGTAGTGGTGATTCTGAGCGCCTGCAGCAATAGTACTTCGGCACCTGCTTCCCATGAAGAGGTACAGGAGAAGGTGCAAAGCTTTTATAATGAAATGTCAAAATTTGATGAACTGGGCAAATCCTCATTGGAAGAGTTCAACACAACCCTAACCTCGTTTTCAAGTGGAAAAGCATCAGACAAAGAAATGGAAAAGGCGATAGATCAATTTCAGGATACTGCTACTGATATCGCCGATGAAGTCAAAGATGTGAAGATTTCCAAAAGCCTGCCCGAAGATATTCAAAAGCTCCTGAAAGAGTCGGTAATTGCGTTCCAGAGCGCGTACTCGATCAAAGAGAAGGCCGCAAAAGATGCCGCCTCCCCGGACGTTACAGCCGATGAGTTCAACGATATGAACCAGCAGGCGGACGTTGCGATGCTGTACGGGATCTCCAAGCTGAATGAAGCCAGAGCAGCCGCGGGGCTGATTGAGCCGGAAAGTGCGGCAGAGGGAACGTTGTCCGGGACAGACAGCGGCACTGATGCAGCAGGTAAGCAAGCTAATACAGACTCTACAGACACGAATGCAAAGTCCGGTTCTGGAACATCGGTATCTGACGTTAAGTAAAAAGGACACACTCAGGTATTATAGAGGCGCTGCACAGAAAAACTGTGGGCGCTTTTTTACTTGCTATTTACATTTTTTTCTGATTGCTTAAGAAGCAGATAAAGGCATATAATACAAACATACGTTCGGTTATAGTGGAACGCAATCGGTGAATGGAATCAAGAATAATTCTGGGAGGAGGGACATAATGGGAAAAAAGCTGGAAGGGAATGGCCTGGGGATGAGCAGCCGAATGATGCTACCGGATCATACAAGCCGGATTCGGAATGAAGAATTGGAAACTCTGCACCGCGGGAAGCCGTTTCTGGATAAACAGAAGCTGGAGGAGATTGAGTATACGCTGGCACTGTCACTACGGAGTCATGTCCGGGTAACGCTAGTGGTGTTTGATGCTTTTGAGAAGAAGCTGCTGAACGGATTTGTGACCTCCATCCACACCCACTCGCGCGAGATCAAGCTGCAGTGGGCGGAGGAATGGAAGTGGATTGATGTCGATAATATTGTGGAGGCGTATATCGTCTGAATAGGCAGTGAGGACAACTTTGTGGAGTGAACCTTGTTCTTTAGGTATGGAATTGGGCTTCGGTCCTCTCATAAGCGATCAGGGTCACCGGCTTGTTGCCATTGATCTGGGCAATTGCCGTTTCGGCTTGGCGGATGATCTGCAGCGCCTGGTCCTGTCTACTCAATTCCGCAATTTTGTAGCTGTCACTGTGAATGTCCATTTTGTCATCCCACCTTTCGCTTATAGAATAGCCTGTTCGGATAGGAATCATCCCGAAAAAAATGTGCGGAAGGTGGTTACACGTACAACCCTATAGGATAGATACTCAGGCTCCGTGATGAATCGGGGTCTTCTTTTTTATAGATTTAAGGGAACAGCGTACAAGCAACAGCAGAATAAAGGGCATTTACTGTACCAGGAGGGGATTAGATGCTGACTTTAGATGAGGTGATTAATAAATCGGCAGCCCGGCTCGGCGGTCTTCATCCCGTCTTGTTGATGGCTGCAAATGTCTTGATTCAGCGTTGTTATGCCAAAGGCATCCCCATTGTCATTACACAGGGCATGCGCACCATAGCCGAACAGAATGCACTGTATGAGCAGGGGAGAACCCGAAAGGGGAATATTGTAACCAATGCCAGAGGTGGCAGCAGCTATCATAATTATGGCTTAGCCATGGACTTCGCGCTGCTGCTTCCGGGTGGGCAGAACATCTCTTGGGACATGAACCTGAATGGGGATGGAGACAAGCTGGCAGACTGGCAGGAGGTCGTACAGGAAGCGAAAAAGTTGGGATTCGAATGGGGCGGGGACTGGACTTCTTTTAAGGATTATTCCCATTTGCAGATGGCTTTTGGACTGACTGTTGCACAGCTTAAGAGAGGCCAGCGTCCGACCGCTCAGCAGGAGAAGGAAGCTTTAAGCCGGATTACCGGAGGTGAGGGTGAAGTGAATAAAGATGTGGAAATTACGGTCAATCTGAACGGAGTTAAGCTTATGGTTGGAGTGCTGGATAAGGGGACCACCTATGTTCCTGTGCGGGTATTGGCTGAAGCTCTTGGCGCCAAGGTGACTTATGATCCTGCGAGCAAGACAGTGAATGTGGTAACTGTATAAAATTCTTTGCATAGATTACACGCCGCAGGGGAAAATTATCAGCGACAAACCACACAAGGGGGTATCACATTTTGAACAAGCTGATTACAAGTCTTGCCTGCGGCACGATTTTATCCATGAGCCTGCTGGGAGTAGGATATGCATCCAACGCTTCCGGTACAGCCGGTATGGGCGGAACGGCACCGATATATAACGGTTCATCTACGAATGACCGTATGGGTACCGGCACCCGGATGATGAACGAACAGGGTAACACTATGTTAAATAATACGACCGGCACCCTGCGCAACAATGATACGATCATGAGAGACAAGGTACGCACCGGAGATAACAGCACGGTCTCTCCCCTGTCTAACACCACGCAAACAGGCAGATACCGGGCTACAAGCACGACCACTAATGCAACAGACAACGACAACGGCTCCAATTGGGGCTGGCTAGGATTGGTAGGTTTGCTCGGTCTGGCTGGCATGAGAAACAGAAGCAGCGAACGCGAACGCCGCTAGTCCTGCAATACAAGAGGTCCGTATCGGCTCCGGCTGAGCGGGCCTTTTTGATAAGTATACACTAAATAAAAATTATGATTGCGTATCCACAGAAACCATGATAATATATTTATTGTCGCGTTAACAACGCTGTTATCATGCCGGGGTGGCGGAACAGGCAGACGCACAGGACTTAAAAATTTGTGCGCATACTTACGCATCCGATTCGCATAGCATTGCGGTGTCGGTACGTATCCCTAACGGTAAAACTTACGCTAGTCCTACGAATCATATTAAACGGAAACCTGTACGCCTGCATTCGCTTTATTCGTTATTACTGACGGATAGAACGAATGGAGGCGTTTATTTATATGGCAGCAGAACGGAGCCGGCGCGTTAACCTCGCGGCTGCCGGCCGCAATTCATCCGCAACAGAATTACCGCTAGAGTCTACGGACTTTGAAGCCGCACAAACCGCATTCCTGCGCTACTGCCGCATACGAAACCTCTCAGATACAACTCTAAGCTATTACCGCGATACAACGAAGGAATTGCGCACTCAATTAACCGCGCAAAACGTAGAGAGACCGATTGACGTCACGCGGGATCACGTCCTTACCGCGCTGGACACGAAACGGAGCTCGAAGATTAAACGGGGACGTGCGGAAACACCCTCGGACGCAACGATTAATAAGTTAATCCGAGGCTGGCGCGCGTTCTTTAATTGGTTGTATACAGAAGGCTACGTCGATAGTAATCCGTTTAAAGGCGTAGGCACCGTTAAATCGGAAAAGCGTATAATCGAAACATTCAGCAACGCGCAAATAAAGGCGCTGCTCGATGCGCCTAATCGCGTAACATTTACGGGCTATCGAGATTATGTGATTATGCTGACGCTCTTGGACACGGGCATTCGCGTCAGTGAACTTGAAGGTTTGGAAGTTACCTCCATTGACTGGCGTGATCGTATGTTGAAGGTTTATGGGAAGGGTCGTAAGGAGCGCTTAGTACCGTTTAGTCGTACGTTAGATAAACACCTGCGTGAGTATACGGAAATGCGTGGTTATCTAACAACTCCGCGACTGTTTGTGAACATCGATAATAATCCGTTCCAAGTGCGGGGTATCCAGCAGGCGATCCAACTTTACGGACAGGCTGCGCGGATTAAAGGGGTGAGAGTGTCGCCACATACGTTCCGCCATACGTTTGCGAAGATGTATATTATGAACGGAGGCGATTCGTTCAGTCTGCAGAAAATCTTAGGCCATACCTCATTGGAGATCGTTAGAATGTACGTAAATCTGTTCAGTACAGACATATCAACACAGCACGCGAAGTTCTCGCCATTGGAACGAATGTAAAGAAATGCGAACGCGCTCGGTCCTAAGCGGATCGGGCGCTATTTTTCGCAATACGGTAGCCGTAAACATTAGTGATTACTCGATAGTACATAATATTGCCAATATAACTCAACCTGCCAAAATACGCTATACTGGAGAGTGGCCTAATACATGCATAGAAAGGTTGTCCCGAATGGTCAATAGCTCGGATATTGAAAAATACAGATTGGTAAGGAGTGTTAAGGCGGCAGATAAGCAACTCGATTATTTGTTTGAAATATTCATCAATGCTAAGATTTCCGAAGGTAGATCACCTCGAACAGTGGAATCATACGAGGAGTATTATCGGTATTTCTGCGGTTATCTAGACAAACGCGATATAGAGAAGGTATTCTCGTCAGTAACCCCGGAGTTACTACGCTCTTATATGGGGTGGATGCTTTACGGCCAATTAAAATGGAGCGGTCATCCCCATAAAAGTCAGGAAAACATGACATTAGGATTGAGCCCGGTCACCGTCAATACAAAGATGAAAGCGATCAAAGCAATGTTTCGTTTTCTTCATGAGGAAGGCGTTATACCGAGTAATCCGGCTGCGCGTGTCGGGAAAGTGAAGGAGCCTGAGAATAAAATACGGATACTCACAGTAGAAGAACTTCAGCAGTTGCTTGAATCCATAGATTTAACAGAATATCCGGATTTCAGAGATTTTGTAGCAATAAATGTTCTGATTGATAGTTTTGCGAGAGTTGGCGAAATACTGTCACTTAAAGAAGAAAGCATCGACTTCAAACTCGGCATGCTCCACTTTGACGCAGACATAGTAAAGACCCGTAAAGGACGGTCCGTTCCAGTATCGAATAGTACCTTGCGGCTACTAAAAATACTTATTAATATGAACGGTGAGTTTGAATCGGAATACATATTCTTAACAAAACAAGGCCGAAGATTACGCGACGATAGGCTAAGAGACCGTATCAAGAAGCATTCGAGGAAAGCCGGCATCGACGCGAACGTATTCTTACACCTATTTCGCCACACGTCAGCCACGATGTTCATGGAGAATGGCGGTTCAATGCGACACCTCGCCGCTATCCTGGGGCATACGGACCCGCGCTCGACCATGCGATATACAACACCGTCAGACCGGTCGCTAAAGGAACAGCATGAAGCCTATTCGCCAATGAATATCGTTCTGAATCCGTATTAACTCTGACAAGCCGGAAAGCCCACGTAGGGCCGACCGGCTTTTTCTTCGTTTATGGTTCTCGTACACTGGAGGCTTAATATGCTCGGGCTTCCGTTTGATGACGTAGGTGACGAATTTATCTCGGAGTGTATACGTGTGGGAGCGCTAATCTCGCAAGGTGGACGGGAGCAAGCGGCATATGCATTGTACCTGCGGAGAAACAAAGGGAACGAGGAGGCAACGTAAGTGAAGAGGGTAATGTCTTTTATGACACAAGTTAGACACACTCACGGGCTTTTACAAAGTTTCTGTTGTACCGGCCCGAAAAATACTAATAGAGAAGAACCGCGCCCAGCGTGGAAAATCGGCGGTTTCATTAAATATCAGGGTCCGGAAGCAGGTTGGAAAAGTAAAGATAAACGGAGTGACTACGAGATAATGAGAGATATTCGCAGATAATGTATATGGCGGAAAGGGTAGATGAGTTGTTTTTTCACTTAGACTATTTGAGAGAGTTGGCAATATAATCGAGGTATCGGACGAAGGGAGTTTTTGGAGATGAAAACATAAGAGCGCCCGAGAATAAGGATGAATTCGGGAGGATGGGCAAAATGTTCGCATGGTAATTTTTGATATGAACAAGCTGTAATATTTATCACTCTATTATCGTTTGTATCATTCTATTTATGTATAAGTACCTTATTCCTCGGAATAATTACCAGCGAATTTATACCGCTAAATGTACGAAATCGCCTATTTTGGCGTTCGCACATCGTTCGTGTTAAATCTATAATCGGAGGTGTCAACGGAATGACCACGAGTGAAGCTACGGAAACACAAATTTAAGCACAGACTTGACGGTCTGCAGCGTGGCAACCGTGAACTGTGAGAGGCGATCGACATGCACGGTCCTGAGTTACTGCGCGCAGCCTGTGAGGTTGCGTTCGCGGGGTATAAACCGAGGCGCGAGTATCCGCTGCTGACCGCCGGCTTCTGCATGGCGTATCAAATTAACGGAATCATTCCGCAGCTACAGGAGGAGATTGCCCGGAAGGAACGGGCAAAGGCAGCGCAGGAGCAGCGCGTGGTAACTGGCGGGATGTCGGCGGAGGAGATTGCGGCGTTTTTATAAAATGTGTAAATAGGCGCAATCTTGGGAGAATAGGCGATAATGTACGAGAGCCGCAAACTCGCGCACCCACGCCCTTGTAAAAATAAAAATCGTCAATTATGGGCTAATATCGTGGAATAACGAAGAATATCAGGTTTTTCAAATACGAACCGATACGGTAACATATTCCACAAAAGGAGGAACGGAAAGACACAAGATTCCGCATTGTGTTCGCTCACCGAGGAGTACGGCGAGGATACACGCGTCGAAATCGTGTACCTGCCGATTTGGGGTATCGTACAGGAAACGGATTTAGCGCAAGAAGCTGCGCAGTTTAATCCGTAGAAGCTCATTATAAAATTATCATAACAAGATAATAATATTCCTGTTGACCCTTCAATTATTATCATGATAAGATAATTTTGAGGGGGTGGATAAACATGGAATTTTCAGAAATAGTGCGTAAAAACAGAAAAAAGCAAGGACTAACGCTGAAAGATCTTGCAGATAGAACAGGCGTTAGCGTTTCCCAGCTTAGCAAGATTGAGAGAGGTACAAGCGAACCTCAAAGAGAAAGTGTAGTGCTCATAGCGAAAGGACTAGACATGTCAGAAGAAGCATTACTGGTGGCCGCTGGGTACGCATCAAAATCGTTGGAGGATATTACTAGGAAAATAATACGACTCTCGGAGAGCTATCAAGTCAGTTTTCAAGAGGTAACGGAAAAGCATGAACAATTTATTCAACAACTGAATGCTCTCACCTATCAGGAGTGGTCCCGCACTTGGATGAAAAGGCACAACGGGGATATTCTTAGTGTTGAGCAGTTAGATTTATTATCCGCTGAGGTGTCTGATTTTTATGAAGTCCGGAGGGCCTCAATGTTAAGAGGGATTAAGGCACCTTGAGCGTATAAAGCAGGAGGTGAATCTATGAACATAAATAATCACGAGCTATTTCTTTCTGCCATCGAACGCCGCCCATTCCGCAATCTCCTCCACACTTGATCCGGGCGCCTCATTGCGACGTATCCCGAGGGTTAACGCGGTTTGTCAAAGTTCCGACGGAATGTGCGCCCGGATCAAGCATAGGGTAGCTGAATTGATTTAACTAACAAAGAGTTTTTACATAAATGCAAAGGAGGTGAGGAAGATGTTAAGTCTGAATGATGCTCTAACGCTAATGATATCGTTTGCTTCCCTGGTACTTGTAATCGACAGAAAAAAGCGAAGCTAAAATAACCGGCCATCCGCCAAGATAACGGTTATCACTCCGCTGTACTTACTTAACGCAATTGTACGCTCATTTATATTCAGGCGCAACAGTGAGGCGCCAGGAAACGGGGAGTAAGGTCCGTGTAACTGGCGTTCTACTTTCGCTAATTTTGATCTTTTCATGTCTTTAGAACTCGATTTACATCAATATCACCAATTTACAAGTCAGTAAATACTTCAATACTTAGGAGGCAGTTATGGCTTGTGATTTTATACATTATTATGTTGAATCTAGCTTTATAAAAATTAACGAGATCTATACTGAGAACGTTTATGATTCTCCCGTTGTTAAAGTAGATATTAGCTATGAAAATAAAGAAAGGGAAATAGTTTATGTAAGATGTTACTTTAACAATATATCCAACCTCGACAGTGCGCGTGTTGAAGCGAATAGGGTGGCGTCTAAGATTTTAGCCCAAATATGTCTAGCTTACGACAATGTGATATTTGGCCCGCTAAACTTTCTATATGCTTGGTTAGGAGGAGAGGTTATTACCCCATCAGATTTAACAGCGACGGTAGGAGTGAGAAGATTACTGGAATCTCATAAAGTGAAAGAATTTGAAGGAGTCTCAGAAAAGCACCTTTTACTCTATAGGTATGCAAATTTAGTAGATAATGAAGCTTTGAAATTTATCCATATGTACGGTATCCTAGACAGTATTGTTAGAGATAAGTCCGATCGCAAAAGCCAACTAACAAATGACACTTTAATCTATCAATGGGAGCGCGCTAGGGGATTGAGTACAGAGTGGAGAAGCTCGCTAAATCCTGATAAAAGAGATCCGGAGACAATTTATACTTGGACAAGAAATCAAATAGGACATGCGGAAGAAACTTCATATTCAAATGAGGTTTATTCACTGGCGTACAATAATCTAAAGCCTTTAAGAGATATAGTTAAATGGTGTATGCTTGAGTATGATAACCTTGTTCAGGGGTTTTTTGACAGTTCCTATCGATTATACCGGGGCGATAGTAGGGCGATCATTAGGAGTATTATTTGATAACTTAATACCTGTTAACTGAACGGTCTGGGTACAAGAACATAAAAGATATTCTTAGTTATATTTGAATAACGAGCAGGCCGGACGCACTCCGGTCTTTTCCGCGTTCCATAACTTACCGCGCCAATCAACGCCAGCCGCGCGTTATAATTAACGTTGAGGTGATTACGTGTTTATTTCCCCAATGTTACTTGAAACTGCGGCCGCCCCGTTCTCGGATTCGCGCTATATCTACGAGCCGAAGATCGACGGCCACCGTTTAATATACGATCAAACAGGCGGTAACGTCCGCCTATACACGCGTCATAACAACGAATGCACGCGCCAGTATCCGGAGATTAGCGGCGCACTCTTTCCGCACGACATAACGCTCGACGGCGAGATTGCGTGCGTAGATCCGCAGAACAGCGCGGTTGACTTTGAATCCGTCATGTCGCGGTTCCAAGCGCGGCGCTCCGATACCATCCGCCGGCTTACCGCTGAGCTACCGGTTACGTACGTCATATTCGATATCCTGCGCTATAAGGGCGAGGACCTGCGCAATCGGCCGCTAATGGAGCGTAAGGCCATTCTTGCGGGCCTAACGTTACCTAACGCACACTTCGGCGTGACTCCGTACGTTGAAGGCGCCGGCGAAGCGCTATTTACGCAGATGCAGGCGCGGGCTATGGAGGGCGTAGTCGCCAAGCGGATGGACAGCGTATATGAAACGGGAAAACGTTCTTCACAGTGGCAAAAGGTCATTAACTGGACGTACGCTGACGTTTATCTTAGCGGATATAAGAAGGCTGAGTTCTGCTGGCTCGCGTCTGTGCCGGACAATCGCGGTAAAATGCGGCCGGCTGGCATAATCGAGTTCGGCGCATCGCCTACGCATAAGCGTGCATTTTACGGCGTCAGTAAGGCGCTGATTACGGGCGAGGACAGCGACTTCGTTTACGTGGAGCCGCGCATTAGAGCTCGCGTGAAAATGCGAAATTGGACTCGCGCGGGGATGTTGCGGAGTCCGGTGTTTACGGAGTTTCTCATTTAGACTGTTTCTTGAGTTCACGCATGACCTCATCAGACAGAGCGTTTGGAGTGTCTTTAAGTACATGCTCGAGACTTTTACCGTTCATGAAATAACCGTTTGAAATCATCTGGAGGTCTGAGTAAGTAAACTTAAGTTTGAGTATTTTCGCCAGACTGTCGAATGCCTTAATCCTATTTTCTTCTAAATAATGACTGACGCTTGACTGGTTAGACACATTATCAGATAACTCAACGAGGTCTGAAGTAACTTTAAGTGTCTCTCTTAAAGACGGGTATCGCAGAAAGAAAGCGAAAATCGAGTAGAAAGGGACGGAACGGGAAGTCGAGATCAAGTCTCCACCTATCTCGATAGACTTTCCAATAAGGATTTTTCGGAGCTCTTTTACTGACTCAAATGACCGCTCATTTTGCGTTTTTTCTAACGTGAATACTTCTGAATTTAAAACAATGTGTTTGACCACTGCGGCCCTTGCCTTCTTAAACTCTAATAAGGGGTCCAGTATGTATCTATGTACGGTCTGACCAAAGACGTACACAGTAGCGCCGCTGAATATAGTCCAAAACACAGTTGTAGGCATCTATACATTACCTCCGATAGTAGTAACGTGAGATTTTCTGACGTAGTATACCCCGCCGATCTTCACGCTTTCTAGTGTATACTTCTCAATCGGCCCAGCGTAAGCCGCAGTTTTTCCGTTTAGCTCGCGTATTTAAAAGTGCAGGAATCGCGCATATAATACTCACCCCGCACCTTAACGGCCGCATACGATATATCTTCGATTAATCCGCTGCCCGCTAGTTCGTTTCCGATGAATACTACGATTGGCAATCGCTCTATCTGCGCGGTATAAAAGTGAACGTTAGCGGTCAGCGGCTTCATAAATCGGCTCATTAACGTAGTCCTTTCGTTAGGTATTACGTTAATATTCGCTATCTTTCGCGCCAGTTCCTTCCGGGAGCTGGCGCTTATTTGCGTTCAACTAAGAGCTCCACTAACGGCCGCACCAAAATCAGCTATATATTGCGCCATCCTCGCGCGCATTTCATCGCGCAAAACCTCGCGGGCAACCGCGTATACTTCCGCCTGTGATTGACCTTTACGCGTAAATTCAACGTGAATCAATCCGTTAAGCTCGGCTGTCCGGGTAATTCGCAAGCCGGCGCGGCTAAGTGCTAAGCGGTTCTCGCCCAGGTCTTTCGTCATTTTACGTAGTAGGAACGTACCGGATGCGCTGTAGGCCCGGTTGAGTACGTTAGGCACGTCATCAAGTTCGTCTATACTGCGCTGAACGGCAGATGTGAGCTGCGGAAATAGTATGTAATCGCGTAATAACGCGTTCTCTTCGTTGATATGGTTGTTCATCGTAGAACCCTCCGTGATAAGAACATATGTACGTATTATATGCGCCTAAACTATTCTTATGCAATGGAGAATCATTGGATTTCGGTCTCGCTATAATAAAAACGCCAGGATGCGGAGTGATATCCGTTATCCTGACGTTCGTTTTCATCGTTATATGAGCGTTGATTTACCCTTGAATTAGCCGCGCTAACCCTTGCGGAGTGTATTCGTTAGGGTTGCATAAGCTCAGGCTCGCCGTAGAACAATTCTACTCCTCTGTTGAGAAAAAGTACTTCGATGTCTCGTAAGAAGTGCCATTAATTGTTATGTAGTTGGCTAAAAATCCGCCGCCCGTAATTATGCCCTGGTCAATGGGGCTCTGAATATTCTCAACTTCAAAAACATATATCGTTATCTCAGCAGCTCTGCAGAAAGCAAAGTCCTCATTAGTTTTAATACTACGCGGAACTGATTCCATAAAATAACCTCCTATACTATTCTTTTATATACTCAAGTATATCTCCAGGCAATACTCCCAAGCCCCGGCATAGCGCTCCAAGTGTGTCGTAGTCTATGCGCTTAGTAGCATTAGCAGCTAGTGATGTGATTGTGTTGCGGCTAACTCCTGTAAGATCGACGATTTGCTTATTGGATAATCCTCTCTCTTTCATCAAATCCCCTAAACGGCAGCGTATTAGCAGGTCTTCCATATGTATGGCACTCCTCATAAAATATTATTGCACAACATGTTGACATGCGGAAAAAGAGAGGTTAATATAAGGTTAATCAATGCACAGCATGTTGACATATTGATATGTTGACTATTGATAAATATTACGCAGATTATACCATAACGTTTCAAGATTATAAAGGAGGATTACCGAAATGCCCAATCTGATACCGATCAATGCCGTAGAAATCCCCGCTGTCTACCCATCCCGTTCAGGTTCTCGTACCGCCGTCCGTAATCGCCGCGCTGCTCTCCGGTCTGCTCTTTGGAGCGGTCTTAAATTCGCCGTTACTTTGGCCGCTATTATCGTTAAGGAACTCGTACTATGAACGCGAGGCTTATAACGCTGATTCTCGGCCCGTTCGATCCCGGCGAGTTCGAAACGCTGCCGGCGTATCTTGTCGGCAATGACCGCGCTATCTTCGTATTCGAGGGCGCACTATGGGCGCAGGTCGTCCGTCAGAGCGAATCCAGCGCGGATTGTTACGAAGGAAACAACGGTGATGACTCCGTAATGATTGCGGATGATGTGACCGGCGCGGCCGTAGACGTTGTGCCGGCGCTTATCGAACGGTGGGCAGGCATGAGTGCGCTGCAGTTTATCGTACGGGACATGGTTAGCGCCGTGTGTGACGAAATGGGGTTAGCGCTATAATGCCGCTCGATAAGCAGCCGGAGGGATACCGGCCGAAACCTACCGGTGATGCCGGGATGGTCGCGGTAATCCGCAATGCAATCATACAATAGCCGGCGGGCTTTAAACGCGGAGGTCATTCATGGTAAAAACGTTTGAGATTGGATACGCACGCGACTGTAACGGTAATTTTATCGTTACTTGGATTAACGCGCCAGGTCGCACGCAGCAGATAGTTGTTTTACCTCGTGTATTTCTTCGCAATTTCCCCACAACAAATAGCCGCGCCTACACCGGCAGACGGCCCGTAAGTACCGCGCAACTTCATGAACTCGGCTTTATCGTCCGCGTAGAAACGGAGGTCGCCGCTATTGACGAACTCATCCCAGCCTAAGTACCCGCGTATCAATGTCCGTTGGATTCCGGATGACGGCGCAATGGAGCCGGAAGATAGTCGGGGGATCCTCGTAGCAAATAACGCCGCACTCTACCGTTCAGAAGACGGACGCACCGCGCTGGGCATCGTTGAGCCAGCGGATAGAGCCGACTCGTACCGAATTAAAGGCGCTGACCTCGTTTTGTTGTCGCGCGAATCGTTGCCGAAGCTGGCCGACCGTCTCACCGGTATGACCGCGCTGCAGTACCTTCTCTCACTTGTTCCGCATTTTGAATGTCCGGAGGAACTTCCGGTATGAAATATTCACGCAGACTCGCTCGTAAAGATCGCCGTCGTTTGTACATCCGCGAGGTTAACGATACATGGGCGGAGATTAAGATTTACCCGCAAGGTGTCCGCCTGGGTTAACTATTACCGGACCGTCTTCGCGCTAACGTTGACGTCCGTAGTGTGTAACCAACTTTGGGGAGACCCATGTCCGCGCCTACCGGTTGCAGCCGGAGGATCTCGACGCGGAGAATCTCACTGTCCAACTTTGGGCAGCCAACTCAGATTCACGGTGAACCTAACCCCGTACCGTGCGTTACTACTGAATCCACTTGTGGAGTGAGTTAACACGGATCGCCATGCGGGTATGAACCTCAGTCTTACGCAGTACGCCAATGCTGCGCGTAACAACGTGAGTAGCGCCAAATACTTGCGTATCACATCCGGTCACTCACGCCAGGGACACGCCAATGTCTTAACGGGTGGCCGGATTTACTATCGCCAATTACTGTACCGTCGGATGTGGCGCATCCTCCGTGTACGTTCACATATACCCTTGCGGACATCTCCGGGGGCATACGGGGTTGTTCGTACGTTATGAAAAGTAATACGCGCATGTGTTCTCACGGTTCCAAAATATTGAATTTATTTTTTTTGTTTACAGAAACACCTTTGTTGGGTTATTTTTACTTATCGACGAGGCGCTTCCGTAAATGGTGGCGTCTTTTTCATACGTCAATGTCTCAATCTACGAAAATACTGTCCTATTATATAGGGTAAGGTGCGGGAGGTCGAAGTCATTACGGATATATTAATGTAAGGGTGCGGGAAGCCTCGGAGACTGTAAGTAAATCAGTAGATGGTGCGCGAGGCCGTACAGGCTACGATTAATACAATAGGCGGAAATTTAAGTATGTGGTGCGCACAGTGTTATCGGCCGGTGTCAGTAAAAGTATACGGAAAGTGTGTCAGCAGACTCGGCCGCTGTAGATAATACCGTAAATGGTGCGGGAGGCTGCGCAGGCTGTAAGTATATGAGTAGGCGGATATTTTATTTTCGCTGAGTGTGCGAAAAGCAATCGGCAGGTTAGTTAGTGAAAGTGTGCAGGGTCAAAGATAGCTTTCTATAAAGGGGTATAGGCGGCATGACCGCTTAACTATATAAAACCAAACGATAAAGGAGACGCTACTATGAACGATAATCGCTGCGTTGTCGGACGTTTCGGATCGGCGACGTTCACACTCGGACAAACAGCGCTGGCGCTCGGCTGGGATGAGCGTACTATGCGCGAGTTCCTTTACAGACGCAAGGTGCTGCGTAAGTTCGGATTGCCGTTACAGCGCTATATTCCGAAATACTTCGTTATCCACGAGTTCGAAGTGACGGAGACTCCGGAGCCGCCGTTCATTATGCGCTACACCGGTGTAACTGCGGAGGGTATGGCGCTGATTCGTAGGGTTCGAGAAGGGGCAGACGTTAGTGTCCGAGGGGATGACGGCGATATCCAGGTAATGGTCGATCAGCCAATACCGACACGGCTGCCTTACGCCGCTTAGTCGTTAATATAAAACCATTCATTAAGGAGGCATCGTAATGGAACAGTTAACAAAGGTAATTAATATCGAGGGCGTGCGGGCTTACCTTGACGAAAACGGGAATGCGTTTCTAAATCTAGAAGACGTCGCACGGGGGTTGGGCTTCACACAGATAAAGGCCGGTGTTGAGTACATCCGGTGGGAAACCGTAAGCGCGTATTTACGTAACTTTGGATTTTCCCAACGAGCTGGGAAAGACGACTTCATTCCCGAAAGTGTCTTTTACCGTCTTGCAATGAAGGCTAAGAACGAGGTAGCAGAGGCGTTTCAACTAAAAATTGCGGAAGAAATTTTACCATCGATCCGCAAGCACCAAGCATTCATCACTCCGACAAAACTCGAAGAACTCATTCGCGATCCGGACCTTATGATCGGGCTGCTGCAAGAGCTCAAGCACGAACAGCGGGAACGTGCGAGGTTACAGGCGGAGGTCGCTGTTATCCAGCCGAAGGCGGACAAATACACGGAGTTCCTCGACTCCGAGGGGCTCACGACGTTCACGACGATCGGTAAGCACTTCCTCGGCGGAGTTGAAGCGCAGGACCTAACGAAGTTCCTTCAGGGACATGGCATACTCTTTGGGCGGTCCGTGGACAAGTGCTTCCCGCCGCGTAAAGGTTACGAGAAGTGTTTCCGCATCATCCCGCACTATCAAGACGGCCACCTACTGAGACAGCGCGTTAAGGCAACCCCAGCAGGTATCGACCTCATCGTTGAACTTTACCGTAAGCATGACGGAAAGGTTCCGGAACGCAGCAAAAAACGGACAGTGACTCCAGAGATTTCCGTCAGTGTGCGGAAAAGTGCTTAGGAACACGCATAGGGGTGTCTGCAGACTTGCGGATGCCCTATATCTATAAACAAACGGAGGGGGAATACGGATGGACTTTCGTCAAGCAGTATCCGCATACCAAACGGCCGGCGACCGCTACATAATCGACGCAATCCTTGAGAAAGTTGAAACGGACTTCTTAGCGAATACCTCACGCAGATATAAAACGAACTTCACGCGAGACATTTCGATTAATCTGACGAGTCCGGAGGAATACATCGCATATCGGATAAAGGCGATCCGCGAAAAGGCCGTCAAGAGAGCGTACTATGTCCGTAAGGACTCGCAATGGGCTCACTCGGAGATTAATCGCTACCTATCTATTATGGTACTCGACCTAGGTATGCGCATCCCCGCCAAACCCGTAAGGCAATGCTCGTACGGCTATGAGTACGTCTTAACGCCGGAACTAACCGCCTGGCTAAGAGAAAAGAACGGCCGAATAGAGCGAAGGTTCCGCGAAGAAGGTTTTCGCAGCTCGTTTACACACTACCAACGCGCCCTGGACGTTGCCGAAGGCACTGAACAGGAAGCCGTCGCTGAGGAAACGCGGATACGGGCGGAGGTTATGGCGGACATGGTCGGCGCACTAGAATATGCGCTAAAACACGTCGATGTTAGCCGTAGTTCGAGGGAGATCGTCACATACGTCAATAAGGCTCTGTTAACACGCTACTACGACGTCCAGGCGCGCCGAAAGGGAATGCGGAGGGTTACTGTAGACGGACGCCGCCGAATGATTGCGCCTTTTTATGCGGGGGCGATCCGAACGATATTGGGCGTTAACTCTTCGGAAAATTACGTATTTAAACGAGTGACCAATAAGCAGGCGGATTTCATGCGTGAGCTCATCGGCATCGTAGACGGGGACATGGCTGCGGGGGATTGCTCAGCTTACCACGTGCTTCCGAACGGTGAGTACCGTCTCTCGCGGAAATACGCGGCTGAGAAGACCGGACTGCCTTATTTAACCGTAAAAATGCGGCTTTTGAGAATTCGAAAATTAATTATGGAAAGGGCATCGTAAATGTATCCGTAGGGATGTATATCTAGAGACTACGCAGGAAGAAATAAGGGCGCAGACTGCCGCTGAACCACGCGTAAACCACAGTGAGAAAAAGGCGGAAGAGTCATGCGGCATGCGCTTATTTACGCTTACAGGAGGCACGAGTATCCTTCGTACGTCCTTACGTTATTTTAACGATGGAGGGGATGTTAGAGTGGGAATTTTAGAGAAGACGATAGAGGTAAGTACCGCTTTTCGCAACCGACAGTACTACATAGACAAGGGATACACTATTGACCCCGGCGTAAAGAGGTTGGAGGTATCAATAGACGATTTACCACGTGGGTGCGAAAGGTTAGTTACTCCCATATGTGACGCTTGTGGCAAGGTAGGGAGGCAGCGGAAATGGTCTCTCGTAATGAGGGATCGCATTTACGGCATGGACCTCTGCGCAAAATGTATGTACGACATAAACGTAGTTGTTGATCTAGGTGATCGCGAGTCCGTAGGTGAGAAGACGGTAAGATACTGGCTAGATTTTTACCAGTTAGAATATAGAACGCAAGTGCGCAGGAAGGGTGTTATCGGAGTTTGTGGTAGACCTCTTCTGTTTGACTTTGCAATACTAGGAATTTCCGGAGAACCTATCGCATTTATCGAGTACGATGGGGAGCAACACTACCGTCCGTCGGTCTTTGACGGAGGAGACTCGAGTAAAGCTGACCATAATTTCGTATTTCAGCAAGAGTTCGACCGCAGGAAAGATAATCACTGCGCTAAGATAGGGGTCCCTATGATCCGCATAAAGTATGATCTATCTGTTCAGGAGATCGGCGATATTTTAAGTAGATTGAAAGGGGAGTTGCTCGTTGCCTAGTAATTATCTTTATTGCTATTCGCCCGCTATGTTCCACTTTTTACGAGCGGCCGGCCACCGATATATCTGCGTAGGGCTTAACGAAAAGACTGGCGGACGCTTCTGGCTGTTCGCTAAGGACGACGCGGTTAAGCGCACTTTAGACGAATATGACGCAAATAAGTAACGCCAAGCTAACGCAAATATACGCAATAAATGGAGGTTATACGGATGATTGAACAAGTTAAGCCGCTACCTAATGATAAGCGTACGCTACTAGACGGGGCGGCCGGTTATGAAACGTACAATCGCGAGCTTATTCGTAAAGTGTTCCCACGCATCATAACCGAAGCATACGACGAGGTGTTCGCGGGCTCAAAGCGTAAGCCAGAGATACGCGATATTGTTGCGTTGTACTTCCTTCTGCAATCGTATATTGACGGGAATCACACGCGCGCAGACGGTACACACAACGACCGTTTCGGCGCGTGTTTCCTTTCGTATGAGGCGATTATGGCTGCGCTGCGTATCGACAGGCCCCGCGTTAAGCTATTGGCGGATATCCTTGATACTAACGGGATTATACGGACAGCGAGCCACTACGAGGGAACTCGGCGCTTTAAGTGGTACTTTCCGTCATTCTGTCCGCGCATAACCGACGATGGTTATATCGTGGATGAGGACGGCGTAGTTATTAAGCCGGATTTGTCAGTGTATAAACCGAGACGACGCGCGAAAGAGGACGCCGCCTGATGGACCTAAATTGTCTTAGTGTGTGCAGGGCGTACGACTGGTAGTAGGCGCAGGGCGCATTACGGTTAGTACGTCCTAGGCACACGGTAAAGATAGAAAGTAGTAAGAGAGAAAGATGTAAGAGAGAAACAAAACATTACCGCATCGAATTAATTCGCTACGCTCATGAATCCTTGCGGGACAATAGGATTAATAGATTAATCGCGCATAAAAATAGTTTCGAGGGAACGGTAGTGACTGAGATAGGTTTTGCAAAGGACTGAACTATTACCTATTCATGATGATTAATCAAAGAAGAATCTCATGTAGGCAAAGACAAGGAATAGCGCGGATCTAAATAAACGTAGTTTACTTCGCAGGTATAGCGCTATATACCGAATCTATTAAGCGCTAGTATCACGTTAAGTATCGATATACGCAACGCATATTTAAGCGCTGTTCTTACGCTTTGCCCGAGCGTATGAGTAGCGCTATTTATTTGCGCTTTCTACCGTTAAATATACGTTGAATTAGGCGTTCTATACGCAAGGTAATACAAACACTAATAAGCGTCATTCAGGCGCTAATATACGGGAGGAATAACGGTGGCATTAAAACGGTTAGAGGCGCACCATCTTATCGCGCTGAACTATCTTGCGCTACCAAGGCGCGGAGGATTAACGATGGAACAGATCGGAGAGGCCGCAAGTGTATCGCGCCAGGCTGTATACGATTGGCTAAAGGACCCGCTATTTGAACGCGAGCTTAAGAAGCAGATTACGCGGAACACCCTCGATCGGATGCCGGAAGTAGTCGACGCAATGGCAGACGCAGCTATTCGAGACGGTAACGCTGCAGCTGCGAAGCTATTGCTAACGATGAACGAGATGTTAACGGAGAGAGTGGACGTTACGAAGACGGATGTAACCGGACTGGACCGCGAAGAACTCGACCGTAAGATTGCGGAGTATAGAGCGCGCAGAGACGCTGTTAATCCGGAAGTGTAAAGCGTAGGGGAGGCGCAGTGTTAGCGTGTATTAGATGAAGGAATGCGAATGGGTACGTCTTGACTACAGCTTACAGCGCGGTAATTACATCGGCTGCGATGCTCTGGCGCGTGCCCTCCGAGAATTTTTGGAATAGCGAAAAGGGTACGCATTAACTACGTACCCTACGCTCGTTACAGCTTAAACCCTTCGAGAGACTCGTCGATTTCGTCCTGGCGGATGCCTATGTAACGCTTCGTGATGGACGGCGCGGAATGGTTGAATATCTCCTGCAGCGCGGCTACGTCCTTATTGCGCTTGTAGTGGTGATAACCGAACGTCTTACGCATCGTATGCGTACCGATATCCGTACGATCAATCATCTCGCCAGCCTTTACGAGCGCCCTATACGCCTGTGTCGGCGTGATATGGCCGTTGCCCTTACGGGAAGGGAACAGCCAGTCTTCCGGGCTCATACCGCGCGTATACGCAGTGATTTCCGGCTGTATCGCCTTGAGATTAACGTTGCGGACCTTACTGCTCTTTTGCTCAACGATTCGTACGTGCGTCTTGTCTTTGACGTCCGCGACCTTGAGCGTGACTATATCCGATACGCGAAGGCCCGTATTTATTCCGAGGGTAAACATAAATAGATTGCGTTCGCCACACCAGCGACGGAGTGATTGCTTCATGTCTTCGATTTCCTCACGGCTTCGTAACGGCTGGACATCGTATATAGCTTTCTTTTCGTTCACTTTGGCACGTCCTTTACATACGAAATAGTACGTTGAATGTACGATTACGTTATCATGAGCCAATCATAACACGCAACCCTAGTAAAATCAACGTTTTGAATGTACGAAAAGATACAAAATCATACATTCGGAAAATTATGAGGGCGGCCCACCCCCGGCACCCCTCGAAGGGCCTACGTTTCGTGGCGTGTCGGTCCGCGAATCAAAATTAACTTTGAACTTTACGTTATTTCCGCCGGTATCGTAGTCTCGCTGGCATACGCTTGTTTTTACCGTAGAATCACCGTTAAATTAGCCCGCGTAAGCCTTGGAGGGTATAAACGGAAGGTTACACTGTACAAACGCTAATTCCACGACAATTCTACGGGCTGACATGGCGCTGCGTTTTTGCGCCAATTATATCGAAGGAGGTGGCGCGGATATCGCTTGGATAAATGACCGCTGGATTAAACGAGATGAACGCGCCGAGATGATCTCGGGACTCGACGCACTTATCGGGGCGATGACCGCGAGCCTTGATACGTTGACGTACGAAGAAGAATCGGAGCTTGCGCAATATTTAGATGAGATCGATCGATTAGCGCGGATTCATCGGGCGGAGGGAGACCTGCTGTATTTTGCTTTCGAATACTTCTCGGAGACGCGCAATCCGGGTAACGCGGGTAATTGGGACGGATTCGATATCGTGAGCCTTGATGAAGCACCCGCATTTCACCGTGAAATCTGCGAGGAAATGGACAACGTTTCGATGCGGACCATTAACGCTAAGGTAGTGCGGGCGGCGCCGCGATCTCACGCTAAATCATCGTATTTATCAAAGGCTAAGCCCTTGCGTGAGATAGCGTACCGTCATCGTAAGTACATCATTAATATTTCGGAGACACCTACTGTATCAACCGGTAACCTTGAATGGATCGCGGGGCAGCTCAAAAGTAACGAAAAGCTCCGGCGCGATTTTGGGCCGTTGCTTTCGCCGAAACAGCAAGCAAATCCAAAAGACAACTCCACGGAGTTTATCGCATGGGAACCGCAGCCTAACGGAGTACCTCATTTACTTACGAAGATGGAGGCCGCAAGTAGTAACCAAACGTTGCGTGGCCGAAATTGGGAAGGCGTACGGCCAGATCTCATTATCTGCGATGATTTGGAGGACGTAAGGACGAACGCCGCAACGCCTGAACAGAGGTTGAAACTGCGGGACTGGTTCTCTCAGACAGTTGTACCGCTAGGAGATCCGGAAGGTAAAAAGACCGCGATTATCTATATGGGAACTGTCGTACATGTTGAATCCTTGCTCCGAACTGTAATGAAGCGCCCTGACTTCAACGCGAAGCTATATAAAGCACTAATCGAGGAGCCTGAGCGGGCCGATCTATGGGACAATTGCCGCACAATTTATCTAAATACAGACGACGAGGATTCGGTAGCAAAGGCACGAGCTTATTACGAAGCGAATCGCGAAGAAATGGATCGCGGAGCCGTCGTGCTCTGGCCTACGGTTCAGCCGTTATGGACACTGATGACGTGGAAATGGGCAAACGGATCGAAGGCATTCAACACCGAGTATCAAAACACGCCGATTGACGAAGAGTCTGCGATTTTCAATCCGGAAGTATTTCACTATTACGATGAATCCGACTTATTTGACGAATCGGGGCGTCCTAGAGCGCTTGAATTATACGCGTTTTGGGATATCGCACAAGGAAAGAACAGCCGGTCGGACTATAACGCTATCGTTACGATAGGAAAAGACAGATTAACCGGCGTGATGTATGTACTGGACGCCTGGGCGCGCAAATGTCCGGCACATATTGCGTTAGATCAGTCTGTTACGGCAATCGTAGAATACGGGCATAAGGTCTTTGCGATTGAAACAGTCGGCGCGCAGCACGATATGTATCGTCAATTACAGGAACGGCTATCAAAAGAACGCATCGGGACCACTCGACTAAAGCCCGTCATATCCCGCACTAAAAAGGAAATTCGCATAGAGTCATTGGAACCACTCATTGAGAGTGGTTTTTTACGTTTTAACCGTTCGCACCGCCTCTTGTTTGAGCAAATGGAGCAATTTCCTTCCGGGACACATGACGATTTGCCGGATGCACTGGCTGGCGCTGTAGAGGTCGCAGGTGGAACGGGGCGGCGCGGACGGACGTGGCAGAGAAAACCAAAAGGACTTTAAAAGGAGGTTAGGACTTGTTCGAGGTAGGGCATATTTATCCACCAAAAGAACACGAAGACCGAATATCCCGGTACAGAGAGAATGCAGAACTAATAAGCTGCAGCAAAGACATGATTAGGCGAATTGCTCAGTTACTCGAAACAGAAGAACATCGGTTTATTTATACGAACTATGCCGGGTTAATCTGCAAAAAGTCAGCAGACCTACTATTCGGTGAGTCTCCGATATATAGCGCTGGTGAGGACAGTTCTAAAGAGCAAAAAGCCCTTGAGCGTATTGTTAAGGACAACGCGCTAGGTACTGTCAATTACGAAATGGCCTACGGTAACGCCTATCGGGGCGACTCGTTCTATAAAGTGAAGTGGGCGCAGGAATATCGCGGGGCCTTACCCGAGACACTCGATCCTTACCGCGCCGTAATCGAAGCGCAAAACGCAGCGTATGTGTTTCCGGAAACTATCCCAGGTAACGATAAGAAAATCGCAGCTTATCATATCGCGGTTCCGGTAAAAGTTACCGAAGGGAACTCTGTAAAATGGGAACTTTTCGTAGAGACGCATAAGCCGAGCGAGATCATTACGGCTAAATATGCAATGTCTGCGCAGTCGACTAAAGATGGCGAAGTTATTTCGTGGAATATTACCGAGGAACTTGAAGCGCCGGGCGATCCAATCGAGACAGGCGTACCCCTTCCGCTAGTAGTTCACGTTCCTAACTTTGCGCTTGATACGTCTTGGCAAGGCGTCGACGACATTACTGAGAATAGGGCGCTTCTTCGCGAGATTAATCACCGTCTTACGCAGATATCTAGCATCCTGGATAAGCACGCCGATCCAATTCTCGCGGTCCCAACTGGCGTATTAGAAGACGGTCCCGACGGCGTGCCTCAGCAAAAAGCGGCTTACGCTAAAGTGTTTGAGATCGTAGGAAAAGACGACGTTATACCGCAGTACGTTACTTGGGACGGACAACTTGAGTCCGCTTTTAAAGAGCTAGACAAGCTCATTGACGCGCTGCTAACCGTCGCTGAACTTCCTCCGGTGGCTCTCGGTAAAGAGAACGCTGGAACTAGCGGTGCGACGGGGCTCGCGGTCAAATATCGGATGGGACCACTGCTTTCGAAGACGACGCGTAAACGCCAGTATTTCGATAAAGCGTTAATCGAGGTGCTTTTCATCGCGCAATTATTAGAACACGCACAGTCCCGTGAGGATCTCGGATATACTCCGACGAAGCCACACATTATTTTCAAAGACGGACTGCCTACGGACGCCCGCGAGATGGCAGAAATAGCGCAAATACGTACGGGTGGAAAAGCGACATTGGCAGTATCTGATGCGATTAAGCGGTTGGACGGAGTGAACGATGAACAGGCCGCACAAGCAATCGCGCGGATTGACGACGATGAATCGCGAACGGCTGGAACGGTCGACTCCTCAGTATTTAATGAGACCGGCGAGAGTGCTGCGTAATGGTTATACCGGACCCGCAATACGATTACGACGTCGGTCTACTCGTTCACGCATTCAAAACCGCAATACTCGATATAACTGGCGAACTCTCCCGTCTTGACTTAACCGGCCTATCCCGCGCTAATTCAAAGTTCGCACTCGCGGAAGTTTCAAAGATACTCAGCGGACTCAACGCGGAGTCTGCGGCGTGGGTAGAAAAATACGTACCAAAAGCGGCGACCGACGGAGTAATCCGCGCGATCGTCGATTTGGGCGTTGTGAACACCATGGCCGAGGCGGAGAACATTGCGAAGTTTAACCGCATCAATCGCGAGATGGTCGCGGCAGCCGTAGCAGATACACAAGCGGACGTATTGGCGGTTACGCAGAATATCGAGCGCAAGGTACGGAGCGCAGTCCGCCAGGCAACCGCAGATTCTTTGCGGAGGAATATGGCGAAAGGGGTTAACGGCAACCGTACGATTAGCCGCGATATTCTCAGCGGAATGAAGAGGACGCTGGGCGACTCCGTTAATACCGGAATAATTGATTCGGCCGGAAGGCGCTGGGACCCAAAAGTTTATACCGACATGTTGGCGCGAACAAAGTTATCGCAAGTACATCGCGAAGCTACGACAAATGAGGCGATTGGACGAGGGGCTTATTATGCGGTAGTGTCGCGCCACGGTGCCTCGGATGCCTGCCGCAATTGGGAGGGCCGGATAGTGAGGCTGATTCCGGAAGCGCCCGGCGACTTTCCGTTTGTAGGCGAAATCCCGAGGCGCGAACTGTTTCACCCGTCATGCCGGCACGTTTTATCGCCAATACGTGATCCGAAGTTATTGGAGCAATAAGGCTCCGCGTCCAGACGTGAATTGACGCGATAAACTTTACGGTTAGCCATTCGATAGCCGACGGGCTCAAAACGGACGGAGGAATACGATGGAAACCGAATTTACACGTAGCAAAGTCTCACGATATCCGTTGAATCTGCAGCTATTTGCGGAGGGCGATCCCGATCCGGACCCAACGCCGGACCCAACAGACAAGACGTTCACACAGGCGGATCTAGACCGCATTGTTGCCGACCGTCTCGCGCGTGACCGAAAAGGACGCGAAGATTACGACGATATCAAGGCAAAACTCGCTGAGGTGGAAGGTAAGCAGGCTACAATTGCAGCGGAGAAAGAGGCTGCCGAAAAACGCGCTCAGGAAGCCGAAGAAGTGCGCTCGAAAGTGTTTGAGGAGGCTAACGCGCGGTTGGTAAAGGCGGAGTTTAAGGCGCTGGCACACTCCGGAGAGCTGAAAATCCGGGCGGATGCAGTTGACGATGCGTTCAGGCTCGCGGACATGTCCGCAGTTACAGTTGATGATGCTGGCAATGTAGTCGGAATAGAAGACGTAATTAAAGTGCTAATCGAGTCTAAGCCATATCTGGCAGACACGGCCGGCGGTAGAAGCCGTCAAATTGGCGGGGATACAAACGGGGGGAGCCGTAAGCCTGGAACTGACGGGCTTAGCACTCGCGAGAAGCTTTCCGCAGGATACGCTGCAGGTAAATAAGATAGCAGAGGGCCCTAAATGGGTTCTTTTTTATTACAAAAAACTAGGGGGATTTATAAAATGGCATTGACACTATTGGAATCCGCAAAACTTTCACAAAACACGCTTCAACAAGGGGTAATTGAGACTTTCGTGCAAAATGCACCAGTGCTGCAGCTTATGCCGTTTATGGACATTCAGGGCAACGCCTACACGTACAATCGCGAGGCTACGCTGCCTGGAGTTGCATTTCGCGGCGTTAACGAAGCCTACACCGAGTCCACTGGCACGGTTAACCCGGTCACTGAGAGCCTGGTAATCCTGGGCGGGGACGCTGACGTTGATAGATTTATTCAGCAAACGCGCTCTAATATCAATGATCAACGCGCAATTCAAACGGCATTGAAAACAAAAGCGGCGGCCTTCAAGTTCCAAGACACTTTCTTCAACGGTGACACTGCTGTTGATTCTAAATCATTCGACGGCTTGAAGAAACGCCTTACCGGTAGTCAGTTAATTACGGCAGCCACCAACGGTTTGGATCTAAGCGATGCAGCAAACGCGGCCCTATTCCTCGAAGCTCTGGACGCTTTGATTTATCAGACTCGCGGTAGAGCAGACGCGCTGTTCATGGATTCTAAGACAATGATTAAGGTCAACTCAATTGCGCGTAAGCTTGGCTACTTCACTCAAAGCGAGGATGCTTTCGGTAAACCGGTCGTTACTTATAACGGCGTTCCAATGTTCGACGCAGGCGATAACGCTGCTGGAAATAAGGTAATCGGCCACGCTGAAACAGCCGGAACAGCAACCAACACAACTTCAATCTACGCCGTTAAATTTGGTGCAGACGAGTTCGTATCCGGTCTGACTAACGGTGGCGTGATGGTTGAAGACCTCGGCCTTCTGCAAGAAAAGCCGGCTTACCGTACGCGTATCGAGTTTTACACTGGACTCGCTCTCTTCGACGGCAAGTCCGCTGCACGTCTGTCCGGTATCATTGCCTAAGTAAACGGGAGGTGCGCAGATGTCCGTAATCAAAACGCCTAACCCGAACTATGACGGGATGACAATCGGCGTCAAGTTTAGCGATGGAATGGCCGTGGTTGAAGACGAGGATCTGCGCAGGATTCTGGTTAATGACTACGGCTATTTTTCGGAAGAAGACGAAAGTAAACCGGAGGAGCCGCAAGTCAGCGCCATAAAATCGTCAAGGCCGCGTAAGACTGCCGCAAAGCCCTCCGGTAAATAAACGGAGGTGTGCGCATGTCAACATCAGTAACCGCAGCAGAGACTTATATTAGCGCGAACGTAATCGATATTGAAGGATGGGCGGACTCAGACGTAGCCAAAAAACAACGATTGTTAAACGTGGCTGAGCGTACTTTGATTCGCTATTATTCTAAGTACTCGGTTCCAGACGACGCGGTGTATGAATTTGCTGCGGCTCTGGCTACGGTCTACAGCGACGTAATGGTGCAAGGTCAGCGCGGAATACAGGCGACATCACTCAGCGGAGTTACCTCGATGACCTTCCGTGATGGTTCACGCGAGTTAATTGTACTGATACCGCAAGCCTGCCGGGATCTTATCGGAGACGCGAACGGTGTCAAGATACCAACGCGTAGAGTCGGGAGGTTGATTCCGTAATGGCGCTGATACCGCTTAAACAGACGGTCACAATTACGCCGGCGGACGGCTTCGATCCGGATTATAATACGCCGATACCGGGCGTCCCTTACGCGCTGAA
Source organism: Paenibacillus sp. LS-5 (assembly GCF_056121505.1). Classification (NCBI taxonomy): domain Bacteria; kingdom Bacillati; phylum Bacillota; class Bacilli; order Caryophanales; family Paenibacillaceae; genus Paenibacillus; species Paenibacillus sp. LS-5. The sequence continues at coordinate 267,546 of NZ_JBWAVA010000002.1, forward strand.
ATGTAGGTTCCAGGAGGGCGTTAAGCTCGTGCGCAATCAATACGGAGCCGAAGTCGTGAGCGTCGGCACGTTCTACCTCGATAAGCTCGCGGATATTTTACTCAGCGATACATTTACGTATACCAACGAATTAGCAGCGGAAACAACGTACACGCCAATCGCAATCAGCGTAAAACGGGCGCTCAACGGGAAGCCACTGTTAACGGAGGTGGACGTATAGTGGCGCTCACATTAGTGGATATCAACGCAGCGGTCCGGTTAGCGATGCCGGGCATTACCGTAGTCGGCAACGATTTTATAACGGGCAATCCGGATGATTGCGCATATGTACGGATAACAGGCGGCGGCGCTCCTCGCGAGTGGTCGTCCGTTGCTTATCCGGCGTTCCAAGTCGTAATACGTTCGAAACTCTCCGCGACTGCAGAAGCGAAGGGGAACGCGTTAATCGCGGCGCTGCACGGTAAGACCGAGTTTATGCTCGGGAGTACGCGCGTGGTGAAATGCCTGGCGGATCAATCTGCGCCGTGGTATCTCGGTCCGGACGAGAGTGGCCGCGCACTATACTCCGTCAATTTTACGTTAACAACGTCACTATAAACGCAGGGCTGTCCGTAATCGGACGGCTCTTTTTGTTACGCACATTAAAGGGGGAAATAACGAATGGCTCAAGACTTTAGCAAAATCGAGATCGGACCGGCAATCGTTGAGTACGGGGATGGCGCGGGCATGGTCACGTTTGAGACCACAATCGGCGGCGTTGTGCTCAACACGGAGACAACTTACCGCGAGCAGAAAACGGACCAAACCGGTGAGACAGTCGTCGGCAAGCGGATTACTGGCCGTAATGTGAGCGTGACAGTACCATTCGGCGAGTACGAGATCGACACGATTCCGAAGATTATGGCGGGCGCTGAGGTAGTTACCGGAACCGGCGGGTCTAAGGTTCTCATTAAAACCGGAGTCGGCGCTAACTTGATTGATACCGCAAAGAAGGCCGTAATCAAACCAATCGCTCATAAGACCGACGCGGACTTTTGGATTACGCTACCTCTCGCTTACTCCGAAACTGACCTGTCTTACTCGTTCAATAACGAGAACGAACGCATCACTAACGTAACACTCCGGTCAACTCCGGATACTGACGGAGTAGTCCTTATTTTGGGAGACGTACTCATCACTCCGTAACACCTTAACCAAAAGGGGCGCGTAACTGCGCCTCTATTTTATTTATAGGGAGCGAAAATAATGCAGCTATTTAAGCGTTCAGATAAAGCGGCCGAAACGGAAGCAACCGCGCAGGAAATCCCCGTGATTGATCCGTCCGTAGTCACACTCGGCGGCCAGGCGGTTAAGGTGCGCAAGGTAACGATTAAGCAATGGCGCGAACTGTTTACGGTCGTCGGCACGTTGCCCCAAATGTTAATCAGCGTAATGACTGCGCCAGAAGAAAGCCGGATATCGTACCTGCTCGCGGTCGTTGAGCACGCATTAAGTGACGTTGTCAACGTGGTAAGCGTGTTGACCGATCTTGAGGCGGAATGGATCGATGAGAACGTAGCGCCTGACGAATTGATGGCGTATTTCACCGCCGTTGCGCGCGTGAACGATTTCGGCGGACTCTTAAAAAACGTGCAAGGCGCTCTAAAACTGACGCAAACGCTGGACAAAGCGGCGGACGCAGCGATGAGCGCGGAATAACGATTGAGCACTTTTTTATTGACGCAGCCGTACGCCTGGGCAAGACGCAAGTCGAGTTCGAGCGCGGTTACTACGTGATGGACTTACTCGACGTTCTCGAAGCGGAGACACGGCGCAAGGCCGGCGAAACATTGGACGCGCTCAACGTAAACGTCATGTCGCAGTCGACGAACGTTGATGATTTCCGGAGTTATGCGGACGGCTTACGGAACGCGGCTGGCTTTAAGCAGGATAGCGCGCCAAAATACGACGAGGCCGGATTTATACTAATGCGCGAGCAGCTGCGAAGGGAAGCGAGGTGATCGGATATGAGTTTTGGCGCAGATACATCGGAATTATTCCGTTTCTTAGCGCAGCAGGAGTCGCGGGTAGTTGCCGCAGCGATATCCGGATTGCACGACGCTACCGACCGCCTGCTTGTGGACTCGCGGAATGAGGCGCCACTTAAGACCGGAACATTGCGGATGACGGCCGGCAAGAAAGTCGTTAACGAGAACGGCCAGATATACGGAGAGGTGTTTTATTCCGCAACCGAAGAGAGTCCAAGCGGCGTCCGCTTTAACTACGCGCTACGCGTTCACGAAATGGGCGAATACAAGAATCCGACTACGCCCGGCACGCGTCCGAAGTTCCTATCGCGGCCGCTGCGTACGAATGAGCGGCTATATCAACGTTTTATAAATGACGCGATAAGGAGGGCGCTATCATGACGACAGGAGGCGCAGCAAGCGTCGGCGAAATACGCGCACGGATCACGCTAGAGATGACGGAGTTTCGTCGCCAACTAGACGAAGCTCGGCGCAGAATACGCGAACTCGAAGGCGATACGCGGCGCGGAGCTGACGGATTCCGCGATATGGGCGGAGCAATCGCAGGGCTCGCGGCTGGCGCGGGACTATCGAAGTTGGTCAACGAAATGCAGCGCGCAGTTAACGAAGCGACGAAGTTACACTCGGCATTCGCGGGGCTCGCGGCGGTTGCGAAGGGATTCGGAGTACAAACGAAAGACGCAAACGCAGCCGTACAGGATCTCGCATCGCGCGGATTCCTATCGTTGACCGAGGCGGCACAAGCGTATAAGACTGCGTTATCGACCGGATTAAGTCTCGATGAGTCAACGAAGCTAATTAACTCGCTCGCGGACTCGGCGGCATACGGGCGGCAATCGTTTTATACGATGGGCGGCGCGATCCAGGCGTCACTCGACGGGATCAAGAACGGTAACTCCGTACTTTCCGACGCAGTAGGTGTGACGAAGAATCTCAGTACCATGCAGAAGGAATACGCGGCATCCATCGGGACGACCGTCGGCAAATTGACGGACGCGCAGAAGATACAAGCCGCATACAACGGATTTATCAACGAAGGTATTTACTACGTCGGCAACGCGGACCAAGCGATGCAGGGGATTATCGGAAGCCAAGCGCGATTCACGCAGTCCACTAATCAAGCGACGGTAGCGCTCGGCGAAGCGTTTACGCCGGTCGTACAGAAAGCGCTCGACACGCTGACTCCGCTGATTATCGAGTTTGCGGACTTTACTTCCGCGAATAAGGAGCTCGTATCAGGACTCGCAACGGGTACTGGCGGGCTATTGCTTTTCGTCCTCGGAATAACTACGTTGTCAACGGCGCTAAAAGTGATACCGGCGCTGTTCACCGCAATAAAAGTAGCGGCGGCCGGACTCGGAATAGCAACGGGACCGCTCGGAATTGCGCTATTAGCAGTTGGCGCATTGGCTGCCGCATTTGGTGCATTAACAGCGGCTAAAGCGCGCGATAAAGCGCAGACAGAAGCGATGCTATCGGCGCAGAAAGAGCTTAACGAATTGCTCGCAAAGGCTCCGATCGACCGCACGTCTGCAGACGACGATACCTTGCGCTCGAAAGCGGAGGAGCTTAACGGAGTCCTCGAAGAGCGCGCGAAGCTGCAGGCGCAGATTAACGAGTATCAAGCCGCAGGTGAGCGGGGCGAAGGTACTCCGCAGATGCTTTCGGAGGCAATGGATATTAACGATGAGCTCGAAAAGATGGACGATAAGCTACGCACGCTCGGCTTCGACGGCGTATCCGCAGCAACGGACGCACTCAGCGAAATGAACCAGGCGCTCAAATACTCGGTTGACCGCGTTACCGAACAGGATCAAGCGGAGTACGAGGCGCTGGCTACAAAGAAGGCTACGTTGGTACAAATGAGCGCGCTGGCTAACGAGTTTAAAACGCTGAACGCTGCCCAAACGCTGGACGCATCGCAGAAAAGCCGCATGGTCGATATTACGGAAAAGTTAATCGAACAGTATCCGGAGCTTAACGCGCGCCAAGGCGAAGACGGCCGTATACGCGCGGATAACATTAATACGATTATTGCGCAGATCGCGACGGATAAGCGCTTTACGGATATGGCCGCAGACAATGCCGCTACACGTATCCGTAACTTTGCGAAGGAAAACAAGGCGCAGGCGGCGGCGGTGCAGGCGCAGATCGATAATTATACGCGGCTCATTCAGGCAATGGCGCAGGTATCTGGAGCGCGTGCGGAAACATTTGCGGATTCCGTTGCGCAAGGTGCCGCGAAAATGGCTGGCGGAACTCCCGGCGTTATGGACATCGTGTTTAATAACGCGCTAACGAGTAAAGTAACGCAGGAGGCCGAAGCCAAGCGGACCGAGGCGCTTCGCCAGCAGCAAAAGTACTCGGAAGCTGCGCGGAATATGGAAAAGCTCGCTACGCAAGTTACTACGGGTACGCAGACGTTCGACAAAGGAGTTATAGCGCCTGACGCTCCGAAGGCACCGAAGGCCAAAAAGGAAAAGTCCGCAGCCGAACTAGCCGCCGAAGCGCGTAAGGCCGCGTATGAATCCGATCTTAAAACGGTTCAGTTTCAAGCGGACTTTTACGATATGACGGCCGATGCGCAAATTAAGAAATACGAAGAGTTGCGGAAGAAGCACGCGCAGTTTTTGAAGGAGTCCGTAGACGATGCGCGCACCTTATCGCTGCAGCTTAAAAACCTATCGGAAGACAGCGTAAAATCTCGCTATGACTTCTCGGCTACATGGATTGAAGCGGAATCTAAGCGCATGGAAGACAGCGGTAAAACGGAGCTCTCCATCGCGGAAATGAAACTCGCAAGCTGGACGCGGCTGCGCGACCGATACGCTAAGGATTCGGAGCAGTATAAGGCAGCGGACGAACAGCGCCGCCAAGCGCGAAAGGACGTAGCGAGCGCAACTGAAGCGGCTGCCCGCGATCAATACGATGCGTCCGCTAAATGGATTGACGCGGAAGAACGCCGTATGTCTCGCGCGGGCAAAACGGAGATAGAGATCACGCAGATGAAGATCGCCGCCTGGACTCGTGTGCGCGACCGCTATTCGAAGGACAGCGAGTATTACGCGAAGGCCGACGAACAGCTTTACCAACTTCGCGAGGACCTGACGAAGCAGACGGTAGCACTCGCGGACGATCTCGTTAAGGCGCAGAAGGACGCGATTAACGACGCGAAGAAAGCGGATATCGACGCAATCGAAGAACGTAAGCAGGCGGCTCTTGACGAGTATGATGCGCGTATCGACGCTATCCAGCGGTTGCGTGACGCTAATAAGGAGCTCAACGCCGATGCCGATTACGAGACGCAACTCGCGGAGAAACGGGCGCGTGCAGCGGAGTTACAGTCCGCAGTCGGTCCGGCCGGCATCGAGGAGCGTAACGCGGTACTCAAGGAAATCGAGCGGATGCAACTCGAACATGACCGCGAGCTTACGGATCGGTCGTTAGAAACGCAGCAGGACGCGCTTAAGGACGAAAAGGACGCGCAGTCCGCCGCGTTTGACAAGGAAAAATCCGCAGCCGAAGCGCAGTACGATGCGCTATTAAACGCATTCGACGCTTACTCCGGTAATATCAAAACGGTTGAGGACGGAATCGCGGCGTACAGAGTCAGCGCAAGCGGAGCGGCGAACAGCGCGATCCTCACGGAACTCGACGCGTTCGTAGCGCAGTATAACGCGAAGATGGCGGTTATAAGCGCACCGAACACGACGCCGAAGACTAGCGGAGCGGGTAGCGCATTAGTCGGACCAGCCGCGCCAATCGCGGCGCTCTCCGGTGCAATACCGCTCAGTTCGCAGCAGCAGTCGACGTTATGGGGCGCGCTAGCAACTCCGCGTGTTGCGTCTGCGTCTCCGGCGGCGCCTACGTACGTAACAACGACCATCGACATGAGCGTAAACGACGTTGCTCTGACGGGCAAAGCGGACATAACGGCGCTGTATGACGAGCGGGCTCGCATAGCTGCGCGCTTGCAATCATCGGGGGTGAAGACAGTTTAATGACGATAAAAGACGTTAGTGTTAACGGAATATGGATGTCAACGTTAGGGGCGGCGCTTTATGAGCGTCGTCTTCCTGTTTTACCGGAAACGGAAGATAACACGCTTAAAGTTGCGGACAGGACCGGCGTGCTTGACTACGGCGCCACGTACGGAACGCGGTCGATAGCTTTAACGTTCGAGATCACGTCGAGCGCTGCGGATTTTAACGCAACCGTTGCGGCGCTGGCCCGGACATTCAGCGTTCAGCGCGGAGAATTAGCGCTAGAGTTCTCAGATATGCCGGATAAAAAGTGGCGCTGTGTCTACGCCGGGACATTAACGCTCGGCGCGACCGGATCGCGTTTAATTGACGTACAGTTGCGTATGAATGATCCGTGGCCGACGTCCGCACAGACGACAGAGCTGCGTGAGTACGGGCAAGGGCTGTCCGTCGGTGAGGGATATTACTATTCTGCGCACAGCTTCGCGATTACAGCGAGCGGCCAAACGTTCACGGTAAATAATCGCGGATCGCTCGAAGTCGGACCGCTGATTCGCATATACGGATCGTTTACGAATCTAACGCTTTCTGACGGACTAAACACGCTGACGCTTACGGGATCGACCGCAGCGAATGACGTTATCGAAATCGACTGCGCTCCGGATAAACATACGGTTAAGAAAAACGGCGCGAACGCCTACGCGATGAGTAACCGCGTGTTTCCGTTGCTGCAGCCGGGAGAGACGACGTTTACCGTAACGGGCAGCGCGGTTAATGTGCGGATTGAGTTCGTGTACTACTATAAATATCTGTACTAACGAAAGGGGCGCGTAATTAATGGGATTTGTAAGACGCGTGATAACGGAAGCGCTGGACTTCGCGAACCTTGCGAAGCATAACGCCAACTTTGCGGACATTGAAGCGGATTTAACGGATCATAGCGGGCGGATCTCGGATGTGGAAGCGGAGTTAGTAACGCAGGACGGACGAATTGATAATATCGTAGCGAGTAGCGGGAGTAGTAACCTGGAGATCGTAGATGCGCGCGAAAGTTACGCTACGCTGCGAGAACGGCTGGATACGGAGTTTGGCGGGATTGGTACGGAGTTGGCTTCGGTAAATGTGCAGATGGCGGAAAATACGCAAGATATAGCCACGCTATACACCACAACTACTTTGATTGATAGCCGAAGCCAAGATCGGTTTCGCAATAATATTATGGACACCTCCACAGAGAAAGCTATAGTCTTGGTCGGGGATTCAATCGGTGAAGGGACAAAATCATCGAACTTTGTGCGGGATAGTTTTGCGGGGGTCGTCCGTAAGGTTATTAACCTGGAGTATCGTAATAAGAACTATGGTTTTGAAAGTTTTTATGTCGGTTCGGGAGTCACAAAGTACCATACCTTGAACATATCCGCGTTCACCGTGAGTTTTGACAGCGCATATTATGGGGGCGTAAAAGCAGCAAGTACTACGTCTGGGGGTTATATTGAGGCGACATACGTAGGAAAGTCTGCAAAGTTGGTATACAGTAGCCGGGTTGGCGGTGGAAACTTAGCAGTTTATATGGATGGCACACTAATTGGAACTATTAACACTTCAGTGATGGGCGCTAATCCAAATGCGTGCGTTTCCTTTGAAATACCGGCATCTAATTGGGGTCAGCATACTATAAAAATACTCAAAACAGATGCAAATCCAACTGATATTTGCGGACTAATGTACTATGAAAATTCATCAATCAATTCTCCGACTGTTCATAATGTAGGGCGTTCGGACATCACACTCAGTGAGATTCCTACAGCTATACTGGATTCATATTGCGCTGGTGGCATGGTTGTTCTAGCTCTAGGGGTTAATGATAACCATTTCAATGCTGATATTAATACTTATATAAGTAAATTGAACTATGTAGCATCTAAAGTGAGGTCGCTTAACGGTAATTTGATCATATGTGATTTTATTTTCAGCCTTCCAAGCACGAACATCTATAAGAAGGCCATGGCAGATGTGATCAATAGTTATCCTGAGTTTGACTTAATCGACTTTGGAGCGCTGTGGTTTAGCAACACATCCGACAATATAGTTGCTGGACTACTTGATCCCGATGCAGTACACCCTACAGTAGCAGGCCACGAATTCATAGCAAATACATTACTCAAACATATGAACCTACCGTACACCAAAAAAACTTCCTCATTTGTTCCAGATACTTCATTTGTCCCGTTACCTCTACAGAATGGATGGGTAAGTTTCGGTGCTGGATATGAATCGGCAGCATATCGTTTATACCCAGACGGGCGAGTTTACCTAAGAGGAACCATTAAATCGGGTACAATACTAGCTACAACCGTGATCGCTAATCTACCTCCTGGACGCAGACCTTTAAAAGACCGTGTCTTCCCAGTCGCTAATACAAGTTATGCCGAAGTTGGGGTGAGTTCAACTACAGGAAATGTCTTTATTAATTCTGCTACATCATCTGTTTATGTATCCCTAGACGGAATCACGTTTGAAGTCGACTAGGGGGCATTTAACGTCGCTGTTTAACCGTTCTTCCTTTTATTTTTAACTTAAAGACGTTTCGACATCCGTTAGGACAGTAACCGGTTCCTTTTTCGTATATCCAACCACCACCATCATAATCATAACTGCCTCTTGCCACCCATAAAGTGCCGCATTTTTTACATCTTAGCGTATCATAATCCGAGTCAGACGTTTCTGGTAGGACAACCATACAACTACCCCCTTTTCAATCTAATTATAACGGAATTTACCATGAAATAATGTCGAAACGTGTAGTTTACCGGTGCAATTTTTGTTAGGTACCGCTAAATAACGGAAACCGCACAATTAACGTAAGCCCTACGCTCCCTCGCACGGGGCTTTTCGCTTTCTACACGAAAGGAGGACGCTACCCTATGAACACGCCAGCACCACTACTCGCACTTGACCGCCATCTCACGCCAATCGGCGAGCTTGTTTCCGCAGACGACATCGCTAGGAATCGCCGCATCAACGCCGACTATACACTCAGCTTCACGGTCCCGTTAAACAGCGTGGACTACCGCGAGCTCCTACCGCTGAAAGGCCACGTACAGGACGAGCGCGGCCAGTATTACGTAATCAACTCGCGGAAACGCCAGCGCGACGGCCGCAAATTGACCGCGCAGATATCGTGTTCGCACGTTATGTTTAAACTCGCGGATTATAAATTACCGTACGCCTCATATATCGACGAAGGCTACGGAATGCACATCACGCAATTAACGGCGCTCATCTCGGCGGCAACGGGTGGGCGCTTTACTATTGCGGTAGACGACACGTTTGACCTCTCGGACGTTAAGGCATTCGGCGGCGGCAACTGTCTCGAAGCGCTGAACGCAGTAATCGCGCTGTACGGTGCGGAGGTAGAGCCGGATAACTTTACGATTCACTTGCGCAAGAAGATCGGCGATACTAACTCCGCGCTGCAATATCGCGTCGGCAAGAATATCGTCAGCGCTTCGTTCTCGGACGATACTGGATCGCTATGTACGCGCCTGTTCTGCGAAATGAAAGACTCGCGCACATGGATCGGTCAGCCCGCGTCGATACTCACAGCGGATGAACAGGCGCGACTACTTGCGGTTAATCCCGGCTCGATATCCGGCGGCCTGCTTACCGTTAATTATCTCGTCAGCCAATACGCAGGTACGTGGGCCAGCGATACCGTTCCGTTTTACGATGATTTACTCACGGAGCAAGACGTTACTGATCCGCTGAAACTATTAGATGCCGCGCGCTTACGGTTGGCCGAACGCGAGGTGCCGGCGCTAGAAGTATCCGTCAGTACAGCGGACTTGTATAAGCTTGACGCTACGGAGCCGCGTCCGGGCCTCGGCGATATCATTACGCTAGTCGATCCGGACATGGAACTTACACATATAACCGCCCGGATTACGGAATTAACGGAATATCCGTACGCTCGCGATAAGCACGCGCAGGTCACGATCGCGAACGTTATGCGGCGGGATTATGCGCAGATTATCGCGGACCTGGAATCGACGCGGCGGGCGGTAGATAACGTATTCAGCGGCGGCCGAATCCGGGCAGATGCGTTCGAGGAGTTCGCGCGGCTGGCCGTACGCGAGATTAACGATTCGAAAACGGAGATTAAATACGATACGCGCGGGATCGTGCTACAATCGACCGTTGACGCGGACGACCAAGTTATCCTCACGTCGAACGGGATCATCATGACGACGGACGGCGGCCTGACCGCGCGTACAGCGATAACCGCAGGCCGTATTGTCGCGGAGTCTATCGTAGGGCAACTCGGCAGCTTCGTGTCTATGCTGATCGGTAGCGGAAACGCTATTACGCAGATTAATCCGAACGGTATCGCCGCCGGACACGCAACGTTTGAGTCCGCGCCTTTCCGCGTATATATGAACGGTGATGTCGTAGCGCGGTCGATTACGCTGACCGGGCGGATCGAAAACTCAACGATGGCCGATTCGGATATCACGTTCGGCTCGATTACAGGCGCAACGATTCAAACCGCAACGGCCACGCGTAAGATCATACTCGACGCTGATGGATTCCGTTCGTTCGATGGCGCGGGAGTTCGGCGGATTTCGATCGACACGGACGACGGATTTGGAACGCAGGAGATGCGATATTACGGATCAGCGGGCGGCAAGAGCGGCGTCATCAGCGGAAGCAACGGTCAGCTCAACGTGGCCGCTACGCCTCCGTGCAATCTCGTACTTGCGGGCGTTAACGTTGTGCTCGGCGGAGACGCTGACGTTGAGGACTTTCCGATTACGCACAGTGTTTCCGTAGGGGCCGGCGTTAACTCGTTCGATCTGAACTACGTGCCTCTCGTTAATTGTGGCGAAATAGATTCGATAAACGCGCAGATTGCAGCGTTATGGTCAGCACTATCTGGTAAGGCCGACGCAAGCCATTCGCACAGCGTTACGATTCCGAATCATAACCACGGCAACCCGGCGAATGCTAATAGTGGTGGCGGTACGTTCATCGCATCATAACGAATATATCACGAAGAGTCTTGCGCTATAACGCGTAGGGCTCTTTTTACGTAAAGGAGACGTTATATGAAAGCACGTGCATTACTCGAATTAACCGTAGACCTCGCGCATCCAGCCGCCGAGCTTACGGATGCCATCAGCGCAGTCCTCGGATCAATCGCGCCTGAACAACGTGAGGTCGTCCTACGCGCACTGGACGAATCTGTCGGCGCGGCCCTGGCGCAATTTGACGCAGAAGCGGAGGCGGTCGTATAAATGGACGTACTATGGGCAGAAGTCGCTAAGAACGGAATATTTGCGCTGGCCGCTGCGGTTGTTGCCTACGCGCTATGGAAGCAGATGCAGCGAATATCCGACGAGGCCAAACAGCGCGAGGAACGGATTAGCGCGGAGGCCAAGATCGAACGTGACCGGATGCATAGCGAAGCATTGGCGCGGGAAGACCGCTTGATGAACCTAGCGGAAGGGTTAACGCAGCGTTTCGAATCGCTGGCGGGTCAGTACGAAAGCCTGGCGCTCGACGTTCGCGATATTAAAACGGTAGTACACGGAAGGGAGGCGGCATAATTGACGTTAACAATCGAACAGGTACGCGCGAAGTCCGCTGCTAAACTAATCGGGCTTCTTCCGTGTGTCAAAGCGGCGGCCGAAGCGCTCATCGACCGTTCATACGCGTCCGGTATTCCGATCGTGATTACGCAGGGGTTGCGGACATTCGCGGAGCAAAATGCACTATACGAACAAGGGCGCACGAAGGCTGGCGCTATTGTCACGAACGCACGCGGTGGCCACTCGAATCATAACTTCGGCGTAGCGATAGACTTTGCGTTGCTGACGAATGACGGGCACGGCGTTTCGTGGGATACGAAGCTCGACGGTGAACGCGATGGTATTGCTGATTGGGACGAAGTCGTAGCGATCGCAAAGGCGATCGGCTTTACGTGGGGCGGCGACTTCAAATCGATATACGACGCGCCGCATTTCGAAATGACGTTCGGACTATCGATCGCAGATTATCGCGCGGGGAAATGTCCGACAAGGGCGCAGACAGACGCAGTTATGGCGCTGATTAATCCGAAGAAAGAGGCGGTAGACGTGATCGTAAATAAAGCGAACGTAGTTATTGACGGGTGCAAGGCGAAGGACGGCGTGCTTATCGACGGAGCGGTTTACGTCCCTTTACGCGAGGTATCCGATAAGCTTGGCGCGGACATTACGTGGGATAACGTAAGTAAGACCGCAACTATCACCGTTAAGGAGGCGAAATAATACAATGAAAAAGCGCTTATTGAATCCGGTATTTATCGCAGCGGTTGCGGGCCTCGCGTATCAACTACTCGTTAAGTACGGTGTGGCCCCGGAAGCCGGCGTATACCAGGCGGCCGTCGATATCGTGGTCTATGCGATTATCGGCGTCGGTATTTACAAAACGTTCCCGGCGGATAGTACGAAGAAATAAAAAAGGCGCAGTCTTTGCGGAGTAACATCCGTAGGGGCTGCGCCTTTTTGTGCGTTATACCTCAGCGTTCAAACGTCAATAATCTCCGCATAAAACCCGCCGCCTCTTTCGCAATTTCTGCGTCTTTAAGCGCCATATCTCCGAAGTAGCCTCGGCACTGATAGCGAACTAACAGCGTACCATTTACGCGTTGCTGTTCCGTTATTTTTACGCCGCGACGATGGGCCTGCGCCCTAACCGCCTTCGCTTCGTTCGATAACCGTTCTCGGGCCGCGTTAAGCCAGTCAACGTAGGGGTCCGGTGTCCGTAGCGTGAGGAATACGCGTGAATCCCGTTCAAATGCCGCTTGCACCAGCGGCAGGATTACGTAGGGTTTTATTAGGCTGCGGTCATCTTCTGTGATTTCTGCGGGTACTGCGTTCATTGAGAGGCCTCCGTTCTAATACGAATATATGTTCGTATTATAGCGCAGGAAACACGTTCATACAAGCGTATTTATTTGCGCATTGACATGGCGGCTGGCCGCGTGTTATGATCTAATTCGTTCGGTAAACGAATAAAGCGCGCTTGCTAACGTGTAGCATTCCGTTTGTCGGTTCGTATCCCATGCGTAGGGACGAATAAAACGCGTAGGGAAAACGTAAGAAAACGCGTTAACAACGCTGTTATCATGCCGGGGTGGCGGAACAGGCAGACGCACAGGACTTAAAATCCTGCGGTACGTGAGTACCGTACGGGTTCGACCCCCGTCCTCGGCAGTAGTAGAATAAGGGTTCCAGCTCATACGAGCTGGAACCCTTATTTGTTTTTAATCGGTTTTGCTACTATTTTGCTAGAAGTGTCCCCCCCTTTTATGTAGATTCAGGGTTTCCAGTACGCTCGGAATGATGCTTGTGCAGACTTCGTGATGTACGCTTCTTGTTTAATAACAGTCTAGCGAAGGTCTGAAATCCCGTGTATGAGAGGATTACCGGCATTTCGGACGAGAGCGGGAAGAGCGTTGTCGGCGGATGCGACTGGATCTTTTTTTCGTGAGATTTTATAACAAATCGTGCATCGCTCTCATATGAACTTCTATTTATAATTGTTAGTATAACGGTATAGCAAGATAATACAGATTCAATTGGAGGGTTAAAGATGTTGAAATGGAAGCGTTCTCTTTCAGTATTGGCCATGACAGCCGTGCTTGGGACGATGGCAGCATGCGGTGGTGGCGGGACCAATAATAATGCGGAAAAGACTGCAGAGCCTGCTGGCACTAATTCTGCCGCAACGGCTGCACCAAGCAATGAACCGGTCAAGCTGCGGATTATGTGGTGGGGATCACAGCCGCGTCACGAGGCAACCCTGGCTGCGCTGGATTTGTACACGAAGAATAATCCTAATGTTACCTTTGAGCCGGAGTATTCCGGTATGGATGGCTACTTGGACAAATTATCGACTCAGGCTGCAGCTAACAATGCACCAGATATCATTCAACTGGATCCGGGCTGGATGCCGGACTGGATGTCCCGTAATCAATTAGCTGAGCTGGCACCTGAGGTTGATGTAAGTAAATTCGATGAGAAATTGCTGGCCGGTGGCCAGCTTGACGGCAAGCAATATGCTGTTCCTCTGGGTTCGGTAGCCTTTGGTATGGTGTATGACAAAGCCGCTATGGATAAGCTCGGGATTGCGAATCCTGCCAACGGCTGGACATGGGATGATTTCTTCGCCTTGGCCAAGGAATCCAAATCCAAGCTCCCTGGAGGACAATATTTTACCCTGGACTATGCAGGCAACTATTTTATGTATTCAGCCTACCAATATGCCAGAGGTAAAGGTCAAGTTATCACTGATGATGGCCACTTCAATGTGGATCAGGCTACCTTCTTGGAATGGACCAAGAAATTTGAAGAGCTGCGCAAGGATGGACTGGTTCCTCCAGCAGACGTAAATGCATCCGATAAGGAAAATGATCCGCAAATGGACTTGATGGCAGCGGGCAAAGTGTTATTCCGTTACAGCTTCTCTAATAACCTAGGGACTTGGGACAGTATAAAACCAGGTGCTTATGCCCTTGTCACTATGCCGCGTGCAGAACAAGCGGGCGGATGGCTCAAACCGTCCATGTACCTGTCCGTCTCCAAAACCTCCAAGCATGCAGAAGAGGCTAAAAAATTCATCAATTGGTTTGTGAATGATCAGGAAGCGGGAAATACTCTGAAAACCTTCCGCGGTCTGCCGGCCAATAAGGAAATTTCCGCTGCTCTCGAAGCAAGTATGAGTGATCTGGATAAGGTTGGATTAGGACTCCTCCGCGCTACTGAAAAGGATGGTCAGACCTGGTCGGCCGGAGCAGGGGGCTGGACGAACTTTGTTGACAAAGATTGGGTTCTTGTCCGGGATCAGCTTAGCTTTGGAAAGGTCACACCGGAGAAAGCCTTTGATCAGTTGAAAGAAGCAGCACAATCTTACGAAAAATAAATCAGGAATTAAAGCCCGGAACAACCTTGTTCCGGGTCTTAATTTATATTGGTCATGGAAGGATGATATCAATGAGTAATTCTGTGTGGCATCGCCCGGGGGACGGATATCTGGCCTGGCTGCAGTACCGCCGGGTCACCACGGGAGCAAATGTGGATCAATATGCGGTATATGATCATATTGTGGCTGTGGAGCGGGATGATGTTATTATCCGATCCGCAGTGAACGAGCTAACTCAAGGCTTAGAGGCAATCACAGGGAGGAATGTCTCGATCTCAGGTGAAAAAGGGACAACTCCTTGTGTGATGCTAGGAACCTTCGGGAATGGCCCGGAGATAGATAAAGTATTCAGTGCTGAAGTGAGGGGGACCATCCAAGCGGAGGGCTACGCGATACACACGGATAGCCTTACCGGTAATATTGCTATCGGAGCAGTCACCTCCGCAGGTATATTATATGGTGTATTTCACCTCCTTCGGATCATGGGGATGGGGGGCTCTGTCCAGCATTTAAATATCGTGGAGAACCCTGTCAATCAGCTGCGCATGATCAACCAGTGGGACAATATGGATGGTAGCGTGGAGCGGGGATATGCCGGCAAATCCATATTTTATGAAGATAACCGGGTAACCAGTAATCTTCAGCGTATCCAGGATTATGCCCGCCTGTTGGCCTCCAGCGGAATCAACGCCATCGCGATTAACAATGTAAACGTTCATCAGGTGGAGAGTCGTCTGTTAACGGAATTCCTGCCAGATGTGGCGGAGCTGGCCGCTATCTTCCGCGCATATGCCATCAAGCTGTTCCTGAGTATCAATTATGCCAGCACCCTTGAGATCGGCGGTCTGTCATCGGCAGATCCGCTGGACTCCGGTGTGCGTGAATGGTGGATTGCTACGGCGTCAGAAGTATATGCAGCCATTCCTGACTTCGGAGGTTTTCTGGTTAAAGCCGATTCGGAGAACCGGCCGGGACCGTTCACCTATGGAAGAGATCATGCCGATGGTGCCAATATGCTGGCTGAAGCGTTGAAGCCGCATGGCGGTATCGTCATCTGGCGCTGCTTCGTATATAACTGCAAGCAGGACTGGCGGGACCGTACAACGGACCGGGCAAGGGCAGCCTATGATCATTTTCAGCCGCTGGATGGCCGCTTCATGGACAATGTCATTCTTCAGGTGAAGAATGGGCCGATTGACTTTCAGGTTAGAGAGCCTGTATCTCCTCTGCTGGGAGCCATGCCGCATACGAATCAAGTGATCGAGTTCCAGATCGCTCAGGAATATACCGGACAGCAGCGGCATGTGTGCTATCTGGTGCCCCAGTGGAAAGAGATTTTGAACTTTGATACACATCTTCAAGGGGAAGGGACTACGATCGAACGCATTGTGGGCGGAAAGGTTCACGGCAATGCCTACAGCGGTTTTGCCGCCGTCTCCAATATCGGAAATGACACCAATTGGACGGGCCATTTGCTGGCACAGGCTAATCTGTTCGGTTATGGCCGTCTGGCCTGGAATCCGGAGATGTCTGCCGAAAAAATTGCTATAGAATGGATTACGCTCACCTTCGGCACCAATGAGCTGCTGGTTCAGACCCTACTAGACATCCTTATGAACTCCTGGGAAATCTATGAATCGTATACAGCCCCGCTGGGTGTCGGATTTATGGTCAATCCTGACCATCACTACGGCCCGAATGTGGATGGATATGAATATTCGATGTGGGGCACTTATCACTTCGCAGACTGCTATGGTATTGGGGTTGACCGCACCTCTGCAACCGGAACCGGCTATACCTCTCAATATGCCTCTATCAACATGGAACTGTATGAATCGCTTGAGCGATGTCCTGATGAACTGCTGCTGTTCTTTCACCATGTCCCCTACACTCATGTGCTACATTCCGGCAAAACGGTGATTCAGCATATTTATGATACACATTTTGAAGGTGCGGAACGGGCAGACGGGCTGGCGGCTGCATGGAAACTGATGAAGGAGCATGTGGATGAACAGGCGTATAGGCAGGTAGCAGACCGCCTGGCGGAGCAGGCTGATCATGCCAAAGAGTGGAGGGATAGAATCAATACGTACTTTCTCCGGAAAAGCGGGATTGCTGATCAATGGGGGAGAACCATTTATTAATCAACGGAAGCAGGAAGCGGTGAAGGATGCCGCTTCTTTTTTTATCGTTATATTTTGAAAGAATTCGAGCATTCCCCTCCTTTAGCAGGCAATGAACGGATTATATACTTAAAGTATAAAAATTGACCACAAGAGGTGACCACAGATGAACCGTTCCACAGCCACTGTAGCCCAACCTGCTGTAACGACGAGGAAACATTCCTATTTTCGAAGCAGATGGAACGCTCCGCTTGCAGGCTATATGTTTATTTCGCCCTGGCTGATCGGGTTTCTGGCGCTTACGGCGTATCCGTTATTCTTATCCCTGTACTATTCGTTTACCGACTACACTTTAATGCAGCCGATGAAGTGGATCGGGTCCCGTAATTATGAGCGCATCTTTACAGCGGACCCCAAATTCATTCAATCCGCCAAGGTAACCTTCACTTATGTGCTAGCCTCCGTGCCTCTAAAGCTTATAGCGGCTCTCATGGTCGCTATGATCCTGAGTAAGGCGGTAAAAGGAATAAGCTTCTACCGCACGGCGATTTATTTTCCTTCACTTATCGGAGGGAGTATTGGGGTCTCGCTGCTCTGGCGCAACATTTTTGGTGTTGACGGAGTCTTTAACAAACTGATTGGCGTCTTTGGCTTTGAAGGGAAGGGCTGGATTACAAGCCCCGACACGGCACTTGGTACGCTGATTCTGCTGACGGTCTGGCAATTTGGATCCACTATGGTTATTTTTCTGGCAGGCCTGAAGCAGATTCCAAATGATCTGTACGAGGCGTCTTCTGTAGACGGGGCTAACAAGGTAACCCAGTTCTTCAAAATCACACTGCCGATGCTTTCGCCGATTCTCTATTTCAACCTGATTATGGCAGTCATCGGTGCTTTTCAAATGTTCACATCTGCGTTTGTAATTACGAACGGAGGTCCGATGAACTCCACCTATGTGTATGCGATGTACTTGTACGAACGCGCATTCAGCCGCTATGAGCTGGGGTATGCTTCGGCACTGGCCTGGATTATGCTGGTCGCCATTATTGCAGCAACCGTTCTGATCTCTTACACCTCAAAGTATTGGGTATTCTATGAAACAGACACCGGAGGGAAAAAACGATAATGACAACCCTAAAATGGAAACCGGCGTTCCGTCATCTGTTCATGATTCTCTTCAGCTTCATTATGGTATACCCGGTCATCTGGTGGGTCGGCGCCTCGTTGAAACACAGCACTGAGCTTGGATCACCGTCTATCTTTCCGGCTTCTCCGCAATGGGGCAACTTTACCAAAGGCTGGAATTCGGTTCCCGGCCATACCTTTACGGATTTCTATCTCAATACCTTCGGACTTGAATTCGCTGTAATCATCGCAACGCTGCTGTCCTGCACACTCGTTGCTTTTGGCTTCGCGAGATTGGACTTTCCGCTCAAGAACTTCTGGTTCTCCATCCTGATGCTGACCTTAATGATGCCTGGACAAGTGCTGGTCATTCCCCAATATGCGCTTTTTCATCAACTGGGCTGGGTGAATACGTATCTCCCGTTCATTATCCCCCATCTGCTTGCCGGTGGGGCAGGCGGCAGCTTCTTCGTCTTCCTGCTGATTCAGTTTATCCGCGGAGTTCCAAGAGAACTTGACGAATCGGCCAAAATTGACGGATGCTCCTGGTTTGGTATCTTTTGGAGAGTCGTTATGCCGCTTGCCTTCCCCGCAATCGTTACCGTGACGATATTCTGCTTCCTGTGGAATTGGGATGATTTCCTGGGACATCTCCTGTACATTAACACGGTAGACAAGTATACGGTCGGCTTAGCGCTACGCATGATCAATGATTCTCAGTCCGCTCAGGAGTGGGGACAGCTCCTTGCCATGTCACTGGTGTCTATTCTTCCGGCAACCATCGTCTTCATGTTCCTTCAGAAGTATTTCGTAGAAGGGATTGCGACAACGGGAATAAAAGGATAAGATGTAAAAAAAACATCCGTCCGTCAACGGTAAAGCGCCCGAATGTCCTTCGCAGCTTTACCGTTTGCTGTGTCTGAACGGAAGCCTGAAGGAAGGTAGAGCGTTTGATCAATCCTTTTAAAAAATACCGAATCGACCGTCTGTTTTTTCATAGCTTTGCCATAGTCCTTATTGCCGTTATCGTGATTACCGCATGGACGAGCTACAGCAACTCCTCTAAGGCGCTCGTACAGACCACTTCCCATTACCAGCAGCAGCTATTGGATGAGCTGAATAATGAAATTACGACCCGGCTAGATATGATTGAGCAGATTTCACTGTCGAGCTCCCGCGATAGCGAGCTGATTGATTTTCTCCTGAACAGGCAGGATGAATTTGAGAGATACCGCAGCCGTGCAGGTGTTGAAAGCGCGCTCGCGAATTTGACCTATGCGATTCCGCTGATTCAAGGGATTGACCTTTATATGGACAACCCTATCCAAAGTGAACGGCAAAGCTACATCCAGTTCCGGAGTCTGCCGGATCTTAACAAGCAGGTAGGGGCCGGATGTCTGGCGAAGAGTGATTTTTGCTGGTCCAAAGAGTATGATTTTCCCAGCACACAAGGTAAGGTTCCGGTGCTCAGCTTTTACAGGAAAATAATAACTGAGAATGACTATTTAGGTGTCCTTGTCGTCCACATCAAAGCCAACGAGATCCGAAAACTGCTAACCGGCAATTCTGACCGATCTAACCGGATCATGGCGGACAGCGAAGGACAACAAATTATGAAAATAGGTGATACGCTGGACCAGAATAACTGGTCCCAGTGGATTGATCTAAAGAGCAATAATTCGGGCTATGTTCATATCCCTGCCAAAGGCGGATCCCGCGACACACTGCTAGTCTATTCCAGGATGGATAATTCCATCTGGACCCTAATTGAATTCACCTCCTGGAAACAGATCACGGCAAGTAGTCTGAAGCTGGCGGAGTGGATTGGTCTGATCGGTATTGCTGCGGTGCTGCTGGTATTGCTCCTGACCCATTTTTTAAGCAAGCAGTTTACAAAGCCGATCAAGAATCTGGTAACAGCGATGCGAGTGTATTCCGTTGGAGGTAATAATGTCGAACTTCCAGTGGATTATGAGAATGAATTCGGTTATTTATTCTCCGGCTACCGCAAGCAGAACGAACGGATTGAAGAGCTGTATCTCTCGCTTGAACGCCGCTATGAACAGCAGCGGAAAGCTGAAATTGAGGCGCTTCAGGCTAATATTAATCCACATTTTCTTTATAATATGTTGGATCAACTCAACTGGATGGCCATTGAGGCCGGACAGAACGAGCTTAGCCGCATTCTGGAGCTGATGGGCCGAATGTTCCGGATTGGTTTGTCCAACGGAAACAGCTTCATCAAGATAGCAGACGAACTGCTCCATATCGAGTGTTACCTCGAAATTCAGCAGCTGCGCTGGGGGGATGGACTGGAATACCGGATTAAGGTAGCGTCTGAGCTGCAGGAATTGTACATTCCAAAGCTTACACTGCAGCCGTTCGTGGAGAATTCCATCGTGCATGGATTCAACAAGCAACGCAGCGGATATGTATCGATCGAGATGGGGCGGGTAGGGGATGCTCTGCACATTATTATTGAGGATAACGGAGCTGGCCTGAAACAGCCCGATCACAATCCCCACAAACGGCATACAGGCGGCTACGGTATACGCAATGTGAGAGAGAGAGTCGCCGGGTATTTCGGGGAGAGTTATGGTATAACGCTTAGTGAGCGTGAAGAGGGTGGAACAAAGGTGGAAATGATGCTGCCGCTACTGACAGAACCTCCTAGCAAGAAAGACTGATTCTTAACATTCAGATATAAATCAGTGTGTTTAAGGAGGTAGGGGTAATGTGGAAAATTGCAATCATTGATGATGAACGCCAAGTCCTGAAGGGGATGAAACGGGCGATTCCATGGGATGATCTGGGCGCTGAATGGGTGGGAGAAGCTTTGAACGGGGAGGACGGACTGGATATGATCCGCAATGCCCGTCCGGATATTGTGATCACTGATCTTTATATGCCTGTAATGAGCGGTCTGGATATGATGGAACAGCTGAGGCAGGAAGGCTTTCAAGGGAAAATCATTATCTTAAGCGGTTATTCAGATTTTGAGCATGCAAGACAGGCGCTTCGGTTTCACGTGAGTGACTACGTCTCTAAGCCAATCAGTCTGCCAACGCTAAAGTCGATTTTGACCAAAGTCATTCAGGAGCTTGAAGAAGAGGAGGAAAAGCGGGTCAGGCAGTGGGAGCTTGAGTCAAAGATGACGCTGTATGAGCCTTTTGTTGAAAAGGAATGGGTTCGTTCGGCAGCTGTCGGTACCCTGGACCATGCATACAAAGACAGTACACGTCTTCCGCCGTCATACCTTTACTGGCAGGAACGCAAGCATGTTACGGTTGGTATTGAACTGATCCGTGATGAGCGGGCTAGATGTTTATCCGTCTCGGACTGGAACCTGTTCCGGTTTGCAGTAAGCAATATCGCTTGTGAAGTAGCACGGAAGCTGTTCCCGGAGATGGAATACACAGAACTGCACAGTACCCGTTCTTTATTGATTATTCATCCGTGTCCAGAGCATCTCGAACCGTTAGAGGGCAAACTGGTGGAACTGGGAATCAGACTGAATGACAGTATCGGCGGTTATCTTAAGCTGGTGACACGGATAGGAGTCGGGGGAGTGAAGGATACCTGGACGAAGCTCTCCGACTCGACGGAGGAAGCGTTTCAGGCCATGGACCAAAGGGCATTGCGCGTGGCTTCAGCACATGAAGTATATATGTACCGGGAGAACAGTAGCAGCGAACCGGGAGACGTCGCCCTTTTTCCGGTAAAGTTCTCGTATAAACTGGCGACAGCGATGAAGGCATCGCAGGAAGCCGAAGCCCATCAGCTTGTGCTTGAATATATAACAGATATGAAAAATCAAGAGGGTATGTCACAGGGATACGTACAAATGCTTGGAAGCGAGCTGTGGGGAATTATAACCTATTCGTTATATGAATCCGGATTTGTACTGGATGACCTATTCACCAATGATCAGATTGCCAAGGAAATCAGCAGCCTAATTGTACCGGATCAGCTGGCAAGCTGGCTTATGGACAAAATCAGCAGGATCTGCAGCAGCAGGCAATGGAAAGGAAGCAGCAAGCATAGACAGGTTGTTGACTTTATGACCAGTTACATCCATGAGCACTATGCGGAGGAACTGACACTTGCCGAGCTTTCGGATAAGGTATTCATTTCCCGGAACCATTTGTCTATTATTTTCAAAAATATTACCGGTGAGACCTTCAATAATTACCTGACCCGGGTTCGGATCGAGAAGGCAAGGGAGCTGCTTATGGAGCGGAAAATGCTGGTCTATGAAGTGGCGGAACGGGTTGGATATAAGAATATCCCCTACTTTAGTACCCTGTTCAAGAAGATAACCGGCATGAACCCTACAGAACTTATTAAGAACTAGACACCGCGATTCTACGGGAACGGTTGATAGGGGGGAAACAGGTATGACAGTGAGATTTAGTATTATCGGGGGAGCGGGGTTTCGAGCACAGTATTTTCTCCGGATCGCCCGTGCTCTACCGCACCGTTTTCAGATTAGCGGAGTTGTGGTCAGAGACGAAGCCCAGGGAAGAGCTGTAGAAAGGGAGTGGGGAGTACGTTCTTACCGCTCGCTTGATACGATGCTGAAAGACGAAGCTCCGGATTTTGTAGTCGTCTCGGTCAATGGTGCGGCCGGCCTGGATTATATGTACCGCTTGGCGGAGCGGGGGGTTCCCGTACTGGCTGAGACACCGCCGGCTTCAGATCTGAAGGGGCTTGAGCAGCTTCACCGGGAACTTACCGTACATGGTGCCAGAATTCAAGTCGCTGAGCAGTACCCATACCACCCAGTCCAGGAGGCGCGTCTGTCACTGATCCGCTCGGGCAGACTCGGGAGAATAACCGAAACGACAGTCTCCGTCTCCCATATGTATCATGGGGCAGGATTGATCCGCAAAATGCTGGGAATCCGTTTTGAGGAAGCCAGCATACGGGCGATGCGTTTTGAATCCCATTGGGTTAATGGTCCTACACGCAGTGGTCCGCCGAAGGAAGATAAGCTAATTCCGCTGCAAAGGGACATGGCCTGGCTGGATTTCGGAGACCGGCTCGGGATTTATGATTTCACTAAGGACCAACACCGCTCATGGATTCGTTCGAATCATCTCTCCGTGCGCGGAGAGCGGGGAGAGATATTCGATAACCGTGTCTTGATTCAGCAGGAAAATACCGTACCGCTTCAACTTGAGCTGAAGCGTATCAACAAAGGTGAAGAGGAGAATGCGGAGGGTTATTATCTGCAAGGAATTATATGCGGAGAACATTGGCTGTATGAGAATCCGTTCATTCCGGCCAGGCTATTTGACGATGAGATTGCCATTGCTTCGTGCCTGTGCAAAATGGTTGATTATGCAGCCGGGGGACCCGGTTTTTATAGTCTTGAAGAGGCCTCTCAAGATACCTATCTGGGAATGATGATCGAGCAGGCGATTCAAAGCGGAGTAACTGTAAGAGCAGAGCAACGATGCTGGGCTAATGAATAGGAGATTACCCTCAATCTCAATCTGTAAAAAAACGCAAGCCTTCTACTCTGGAAGGCTTGCGTTTTTTTTGGCGAACCGGCCGGGTGAGATTCCCACGATTTTGGTGAAACTGCGGATAAAGTTCGCATAGTCGCTGAATCCGGATTGATAGCAGGCTTCAGTGATAGTGAGTCCCTCGCAGAGATAGGATTGGGCGAGTGCGATTCGGCGGTCTACGATATACGAGCGGAGCGTTAATCCAGTGTGTTTCTTGAACTGGCGGCTAATATAAGTACTATTCAAATGTAAAATGCCGGCAAGCTGTTCAAGCGTGAACTTCTGCGCAAGATGCGCTTCGATATAGTCCATAGTTTTACGAACCAGTTCCGGCATAATATCGGTAGGAAGAAAGCTTGTATTTTGAAAAATAGCATTGGTTAGGACTAATAATTGAGCGATACAGCAGTTGGCCTTAATATCTGTTCCATACGCCTCAGAAGCAAGCGCCTCCTCCAGCTCACCTGTGAATTGTAGATATTGCTTCAGCTGCGCTTCATCTAAATGCACGATATTGCCTTTCCCCTTCGGGCGGTAGTCAAAGCACCCCGATAAATGGGTTGCCGGAGTAGAGAGCTGATGCAAATAAGACTTCTGGAGGTTAATTGTAATCCGTTCATATTCAGTTTCATCCAGGCTGAAGGAACGGTGCATTTCTTCCGGGTTAATCACAAGCAAATCACCAGGCGCCAGACGGTAACAGCTGTTTTCAATATAAAAATTGACATTCCCGCGAAGAAATAAGTACAGCTCATAAGCTTCGTGCCGGTGATAAAAGGTTCCCATATTATAAGTAGTAGTCCTGTGCAGGTAGAGGAAATCCTTCTGGATGGGATCATAGCGAAGCTCATAAGAGTCGTTCATCTGAGTAACCTCCTGATCTGTTCGCGCAATAAATATAACGGAATTTGCAATGATTATTCTCTGGAACTACTCTAAAATGTCATTATCCTAGCATGCAGGAATGAACATTGCAAGTATTTTGTTATATAGCAGACTGGAGGGTATTATCGTGGAGCTGATTGTAACTGCAAGAAGCAAATATCAAGAAGATATTGAATATACCGGATTAGACAGGCATGGACTAAGTTCTTCTGTAGAGATCACAGGCGGGACCGGCAGCGCGGAGCAGCCATTTCAGGCAGTGGTGCGAATAAGTAATCTAAGCCGCTCAACCTGGTCGGGAGTTATTCATGTGGAGCTGCCGTTTGTCAAAGGTAACCCCCGCTTTTTCCTGCCGGCATTTATGTATGGCCGAAACCGCGGAGAGGCTCCCCAGAATGTTCCGAACGAATTCCCCAGACTGAGAGAAGGCAATCCTTCACGTCCTTCTTCCCCTTGGTGGATGGTACGCAGTGACCGCCTGTCTCATCCTGCAGCTCTGGTATATGACAACGGCACTATTTACGGCCTCTGTGCCAGTCCGTATTTCATAAGCAAGGATGGAGTCAAAATCCAGTGGAGGCCGGATCTGCAGGGTGAGTTCTACCAGTATGGCGGCTATACCTGCTCGCTTGCTAACGGAACGGTCGGGTATACGCTAGGTTACGAGAATGCTCCGCTTCTATTCATCAAATCCCGTCTGGTTAAGACGCGGGCTCCTCTTGACGAGAATTGCTTTGAACTGGCGGCTGCCGAATCGCTGGAGTTCACCTTGGATTTGTATGAGTACGAAGCCGAGTCCGCGCTGGGCATCAATACTGCACTGGAAGACATCTATTACCGTTACCATCAGTATCCAAGACCGGGCAGTGATATCCGTACGGCTGCCGCTGACCTGTCGAAGGCTATCTATCAATATGCGTGGCTGCCCGATGAACGGAGTTATTCCACGTTTGTCTATGAGGACAAGGAGACAGGGGGGTTCCGGTATAATAAAATTCTTTCGATCAGTTGGACAGACGGTTTGTCTGTAGCCACTCCGGTTCTGATGGCCGCACTGCGTCTTGAGGATGAGCCCATGCGCGAGCAGGCACTTTCCTGTATCGAGAACATCATTGTGAATTCTTTGAATCCTGCTTCCGGACTCCCGTATGAGGCATATCAGGACGGTACATGGAGTATAGCGGGCTGGTGGTTCGACGGGATGCGCACTCCGGGACATTCTGCTTATCTATGCGCACAGGCAATGTTCTATATTATGAAGGCTTACGAATTTGAAAAAAGGATCAAGAATTACTGTCATGAGGACTGGATGGTCTTCGTAAAAAAAGTTTTGCTTGTATTGGAGAAAAGCAAAAACTCGGATGGGGAATACCCGGCCATTCTATCTGAGCGAACCGGTGCCGGGCTTGAATATGATTCCTTCAGCGGAACCTGGTGCATGGCCGCAATGGCATACTACAGCTGGCTCTCCGGGGATAGAACGTATCTCGAGAGCCTGAAGCGCAGCGAGAAGCATTACTATGAAACCTATGTGAGACGGATGGAGTGTTACGGTGCTCCGCTAGATGCGGATAAGGCGGTAGACTCCGAAGGGATTCTGGCATACATCAAGGCTGTCAGATATCTGCACACCCTTACTGGCGATGAACGGTATCTGGATCATATGAGGGATGCGATTGACTATGAATTCACGTTTAAATTTGCTTACAATTCGCCGATTAAGGTACCGCCGCTAAGTACCATTGGCTGGTCCAGCTGCGGGGGAAGCGTCACCTCTGTCGCCAATCCGCATATCCATCCGATGTCCAGTAATATTGTGGATGAGCTGTACTACTTCGTACAGCAGCGTGAAGATTCCTACGTCCGGCAGCGGATGCTGGATACCGTCGGCTGGGGGTGTCAGACCTACAACCGCTTTGATAAGGAGTTCGACCATGGCCTAACGGGCTGGATGTCCGAGAGATTTTGTCATTCTGAGGGGCTGGTTACGGAGACCTACAGCGACGGCTCCCCTGCAAGCACATGGTTCTGTCTCATGCCCTGGGCAAGCAGCAGCATTATAGAAGGTCTGGTTGGCGACTACTGGGAAGCGAACATCGGGTAGCCGCCGGGGAATGTGAGCGATACGCACAATGAGGGTGGGACAGAACCGAGCGCCATGCAAAGGTGGCTTGGTTCAGCCCCATCCAGCTTTGATGCGATTCATGTCAAGATGCCTATTGGTTTTATATTTTCCAGGAGATATTCCGGCTACTTTTTTGAAGCTTCGTATAAAATTGGCATAGTCACTGAACCCGGAAAGCTCACAGGCTTCGGCGACAGATTTGCCGGCGGACAGGAGATCCTTAGCCAGGGAAACACGCTGGTCGATAATATAGGAGCGGATCGTAAGTCCGGTATGCTCCCTGAACTGCTGGCTAATATATTTGCCGCTGTAATGAAACTCCCGCTCCAGCTGCTCGGAAGTTATGGCTTGGACCAGATGATTCTTGATATAGGTCATGGTATTGCCGACCAGTTCAGGCATGATATTGTTCGAACTATGCGTGGAAGACTGGTAAAGGGTGTTGATGAACACGAGCAGCTGGGTTACATAGGCTTCCGCCAGAAGATCCTGTCCGTATTCCTCCGAGTCGAGACAGGAGATCAATTGTATCGCGAGCCCGCTGTAATACTTAATCTGCTCCGTCGTAAGACGGATCAGATTGTTCTGTCCAAAAGGATGGGATTCGAAGCAGGAAGAAAGATTAGAGCGGCGACTCGAAAGCTTATCCAGGGCTGCTCTCTTAATATTCAATCCTATCCTTTCATACTTCTGTGTATCAAGACAGACACACCGGTGCATTTCGCCGGGACTGATGATCATCAAATCGCCAGGTACCAGTTTATAACAGGATTGTTCAAGATACATATAAGTATTGCCTCTCAAGAACAAATAAATCTCATAAGCATCGTGGCGGTGATAGGGCAAGGCCGGGTTGATTAGTTCCGTATCGGTTGTTCTATGAAAGCAGATCAGCTCTTCTTTAATAGGTGAAAAAATATAGTTGGTATCCTTGTCCATAGCGTCCAATCCTTTTCTTCGTATCGTTCCGGAATTATAGGTATCCGCGCAATATAGTAGTGTCTATCTGCAAGGATTATTAGACGGATACTTATTATAATACAAGAAAAGGAAGCGCTTGCAAGTACTGCAAAAATAAAGACAAGCTTAGTCGCGTTAGAGCACTCGCTTTCGGTCAGACAGGAGGTGGCTAGACCAGGATTTTAGCGGAAAAATACTCTATGAGGAGATGAAAAAGATGATTTCAGGTGTAAAAAAATCACTTTGTACATTATTGGCATGTGTAACCGTGCTGTCGGTAATGCTAGTACCCGCACCTCCTAAAGTATCAGCTGCAAGCGATGTAACCGTTAATTTGTCAGCGGAGAAACAGGTGATCCGAGGGTTTGGGGGAATCAACCTCCCGGCTTGGGCTGGAGATTTGACTGCAGCGCAAAGAGAGACCGCTTTTGGCAATGAATCGAACCAGCTGGGATTCTCTGTTCTGCGAATCTATGTGGACGATAATAGAAATAACTGGTACCGCGAAGTAGATACTGCAAAGGCTGCCGTTGCACACGGAGCCATCGTGTTCGCTTCACCCTGGAATCCTCCAAGTGACATGACGGAGACCTTCAACCACAATGGCGACACATCAGCTAAACGGCTCCGATACGATAAGTACGCTGCTTATGCCCAGCATCTGAATGATTTCGTTACCTATATGAAGAATAATGGAGTGGACTTGTACGCGATATCCGTTCAGAATGAGCCTGATTATGCACATACCTGGACATGGTGGACTCCAGCTGAAATGCTTAAATTCATGAAAGAAAATGCCGGGTCCATTAATTGCCGGGTCATTGCTCCCGAATCCTTCTCTTACCTGAAGAATATGTCTGACCCGATTTTGAATGATTCTCAGGCACTTGCCAATATGGATATTCTGGGTACGCACACTTATGGCACTTCGTTCAGCAATTTTCCTTATCCGCTTTTCCAGCAAAAAGGAGCTGGAAAAGAGCTCTGGATGACGGAAGTATACTACCCCAACAGTGACAATAACTCCGCGAACCGCTGGCCGGAGGCGCTGGAGGTTGCTTATCATATGCACAATGCTATGGTAGAGGCGGATTTCCAGGCCTATGTGTGGTGGTACATCCGCAGACAATACGGTCCAATGAATGAGGATGGTACGATCAGTAAACGCGGAGACAGTATGGCTCAATTCTCGAAGTTCATCCGTCCTGGATATGTAAGAGTGGATACCACCAAGAATCCCAACACTAACGTCTACACCTCCGCATACAAAGGTGACAACAAGGTGGTCATTGTTGCCATTAACAAAGGCACCTCATCTGCAAGCCAAAACTTTGTCCTGCAGAATGGGACCGCATCAAGCGTGTCCACATGGATAACGGATGCCAGCAGAAAGGTTGCCTCCGGAGCATCCATTAATGTGTCGAACGGTGCCTTTACAGCACAGCTTCCTGCCCAAAGTGTTACGACCTTTGTAGCTGCACTCGGAAGCGGAAGCGGCAGCGGGACAGGCACAGGCACCACTTATGAAGCTGAAACGGGCACAACCTTGACTAATGCCGCAGCTGAAACCACTAATTCAGGTTATAACGGAACCGGATACGTTAACTTTAATGCTCTGGCCGATGCAGCGATTCAGTGGAACAACGTCTATTGTGCAGTTGCGGGCACCAAAAATGTTAAATTACGCTATGCACTGGAAACGGGAACAAGAAGCCTGGATGTGTATGTGAACGGTGCCAAAGTGATCAGCAATACCGCCTTTGCTGCAAGCGGAAGCTGGTCGTCCTGGAGCGAAAAAACAATTCAAGTCCCTATGGTTGCAGGAACGAATACTCTAAAATTGGTCACTACCGGTACTGAAGGACCGAATGTGGACAGTATTACTGTGTCGGCCCAGTGAGCTAATTGATTCTGCTCCAAAAACGTTATTTGTAGAAGAAATATTCTGGCTTGTAGATCCGCAGCTTGGATAAGTGCGGATCACAGGCCTTTTTTTGTCTTCTATAACATTAAATATTAGAATCCGAGTTCTTTTGAATTTTAAGTATTGAAACGTTTCCAAATTAACTATTGAAACGTTTCCACTTTGATGATATTATAATTTTCATAAGAGAGGTCGGGGGTGTTAGATGACTAGCATTAAAGATGTAGCGAGCTTAGCGGGTGTTGCAGTGGGAACCGTGTCCAGAGTCATTAACAATTCCGGCGCGGTAAAACCAAAGACACGCAGAAAAGTAGAGGAAGCCATACAAGAACTGAATTATTTTCCTAATGAAGTCGCCCGGAATTTCAAGATGCAGAGATCCAAGATGGTAGCTTTGTTGCTTCCAAGTATCTGGAATCCGTTCTTTTCTGAATTAGCCTATTACATTGAGGATGAATTGGACCGGGAAGGCTATAAGCTAATGCTATGTAACAGCGGAGGCAAGCCCGAAAAGGAACTATATTATCTGGATATGCTTCGGCAAAATAAAGTGGCTGGTATTGTGGGCATAACTTACAACGATATCGAGAATAATGTAAGCAACGACATTCCGATTGTAAGTATCGATAGACACTTTAACAAGAAAATCACTTGCGTGACCTCAGATAATTATGAGGGAGGGCGTCTGGCGTTAAGAGAACTTGTTAAAGCGGGAGCAAAGAAACCTGCTTTTATGGGGAGCATTACTTCTGTTTTCAGTGAAACCATGAACCGGAGAGAAGGTTTCGTTCATGAGGCAGAAACGCTGGGAGTAGATTATGTAATCTACGAGAAGGCGGACCCCATAGTAGACGACGATGCTTATTTTAACGAGTTTCTGAATGTATATGATGATGTAGATGGCATTTTCGCAATTACCGATATGCTGGCTGCCAATTATATTGAGAGAGCGCGTAAGCAGGGCATTCGTGTTCCAGAGGATGTGAAGGTCATCGGTTACGATGGCATTCAGGATAATCCTTATTTTCATCCTATATTATCAACGATCAGACAGCCTGTTGAAGAAATGGCACGTATGACAATCAAACTACTCTTTAACAAGATTGAAGGCATCACTTTAGATAAACAAGTATATCGCATCCCCGTTATGTTCAAACAAGGTGAGACTACATGATTCCTTTTGGATTGGAAAAACATCAGCTTATATTGAATAACTGATTGTTTTTCTTTTAGGAATTGGAAACGTTTCATAAGAAAATGGTGTTTTATCTAAATTAAATTGGAAACGTTTCAAAATGGCTGATTATTTTACAGGAGAGGGAGTTTAAGAGTGAATTCACGAACCAGCGGAGCGGATCATTCTATGATCAAACCAAATCGCAATAGATGGAGTCGATTCAAAAGGGACTATGAACTGTATCTGTTTTTGCTGCCCATCATTATTCTTTATCTCGTATTTAAGTATTATCCAATGTACGGTGTGCAAATTGCTTTTAAGGACTTTTCACCAAGTCAGGGGATCTGGGGAAGTGAATGGGTGGGGTTCCAGCACTTTGTGGATTTTTTCAAATCCTATAACTTCTGGACCATCATCTCGAACACGCTCTCACTCAGTATTCTTTCGTTATTGTTTGGCTTCCCGGCCCCAATCATCATCGCCATAATGCTGAATCAAATGCTGGGTAAATCATACAAGAAATTTGTACAAACAGTGATCTATGCACCGCATTTTATCTCTACTGTTGTACTCGTCGGCATGCTTAATGTTTTTTTGTCTCCAAACAGCGGAATCGTGAATCACGTCATCACCTTGTTCGGCGGCAATCCTATTCTATTTATGGCAGACGCAGGCTGGTTTCGTCCTCTCTACATTTTGTCAGGCATTTGGCAAGAGACGGGATTTGCTACCATTATTTATTTGGCTGCTCTTGCGGGGGTCAATCCCGAACTGCATGAAGCTGCGATTATGGATGGAGCGAGCAAATGGAAACGTGTGTGGTATGTGGATATCCCAAGCATTTTGCCAACGATCGTCATACTGCTGATTCTAGCACTTGGGAACATTATGAGTATCGGTTTTGAAAAGGCATTCCTTATGCAAAGCGATTTGAACTATGCCACCTCCAATATCATCCCGACCTATGTCTATGAAATGGGGATTCAGAAGGCCCAATACAGTTTTTCTACGGCAGTGGGTCTGTTCAATTCACTTATCAATATTATTCTGATTTTTACCGTTAACCGGATCGCCAAAAAGATGACAGAAACCAGTCTGTGGTAGGGAGGAGTTCATTATGAATCAATTTATGAAAAGGAAGAGCAGAGGGGACTTCTGGTTTGACATTATCAACTACGTTCTGTTGACCATAATTATGCTGCTCGTATTATTTCCGCTCTATTTTGTACTGATTGCATCCTTCAGTGATCCCAATTATATCTACTCCGGCGAGGTATGGTTGATTCCGAAAGGCTTCACGCTCGATGGGTATGAGCGTATCTTCAGTGATTCATCCATATGGATCGGGTACGCCAATTCGATTCTATACGCGACTCTGGGAACCTTAATTGGAGTAGCTGTAACTGTATTTGCGGCTTACCCGTTAGCCCGTAAAGATCTGGCAGGAAAATCCGTGATTATGTGGTTTTTGCTGATTACTATGTTTTTTAGCGGTGGACTGATTCCAACCTACTTGTTGATCAAGGATCTGCATCTGCTGAATACGATGTGGGCACTGGTTATCCCTGGAGCAGGCGGTGTATTCAACGTCATCATTGTAAGAACCTTCTTTCAGTCATCCATACCGGATGAAATGTGGGAAGCGGCGTCGATTGACGGATGTTCCAACACCAGATTCTTCTGGAGCATTGTCTTGCCTTTGTCCAAATCGATCCTCGCGGTAATGGTGCTGTATCATGTAGTCGGCTTCTGGAATGGGTTCTTCGATGCTCTGATCTACCTGAACGATGAGAGCAAATATCCGCTTCAATTGGTGCTGCGCAACATTCTGGTCCAGAATCAGGTCAACTCCGGCATGATGATCGATGTGGAATCCTATGCAGCGAAAATGCGCGTTACCGAACTGATTAAATACGGTGTGATTATGGTATCGAGTCTGCCACTGTTGATTTTGTATCCATTCCTTCAAAAGTATTTTGTGAAAGGCGTGATGATCGGCTCCATCAAGGGGTGATACTGGGATGGTCTCGAAAGGGGGTGGTGTGCAGGATTAGTTGAAGACCTGAGGATAAGCAAAAGAAATATATGATTTGCACTTGTGGAACGAAATAAGGGGAGGTTATGTACTAATGAAATCTTTATTTAAAGGTGCTGGAATTGCAATGCTGGCTGGAGCATTTGCGCTTAGCGGATGTTCTGGAAATGGTAACGAAGCAAATGATCAGGCCGGTAATCAGAATCAAGAAGCGAATTTCAATCAAACCGGCCTTCCGATTGTTAAACAAGCAGTGACTTTAAGAATGGTATCCCCGAAAGCATCATTGGCACCTGAGTTCTCTGAGTTGGAAATTTTCAAACGTTTGGAAAAGGAAACTAACGTAAAAATTAACTGGGAGAACATTCCTGACACCGATTATGCAGAAAAGAAAAATCTGCTGCTCGCGAGTGGTGATCTGCCTGATGCCTTTTATACAGCCGGATTCACTGATTATGAGTTAATTAACTATGGTAAAGATGGAACCCTTATACCGCTTGAGGATTTAATTGAAAAGTATGCACCAAATTTGAAAGCGCTTCTCAACCGCCGTCCTGATATCAAATCATCGATCACAGCACCGGATGGACACATCTATGGGCTGCCATCCTTTGAAGAGAATAACCT
This sequence comes from Paenibacillus sp. LS-5, assembly GCF_056121505.1. NCBI lineage: Bacteria > Bacillati > Bacillota > Bacilli > Caryophanales > Paenibacillaceae > Paenibacillus > Paenibacillus sp. LS-5. The sequence continues at coordinate 301,014 of NZ_JBWAVA010000002.1, forward strand.
GGGAACCAACCCTTTCTTTCACGTCATCAATAAAAGCTGGCTGGATAAGCTGGGTCTGAAAGTACCTCAAACCCTGGATGAATATACGGAAGCCCTGCTTGCTTTTAAAACAAAGGATCCGAACGGTAATGGAAAGCAGGATGAAATCCCGCTCAGCTTCAGACACATGCAGTGGTGTTCGGATATCGCCGGTCTTTTCGCGGCCTTTGGCCTTCCAGATAACCTGGAGCACAGGGTCGTCCGTGACGGAAAAGTAATTTTTACCGCGGTACAGCCTGAATATAAGGAAGCTCTTAATTATTTCCATGAGAAATGGTATAAGCAGGGTCTGATCGATCCGGAATCCTTCACTCAGGATGATGCTCAGTATCTGGCCAAAGGAAAAACAACGGATGAGACGCTGGGATCTTACGTGTGGTGGGAAATCGAAGAAGTTGTCGGAACCGAACGTGCCAAGGATTATGTTCTATTGTCTCCGCTCAAAGGACCGGAAGGAGATCAAACGATTGGACGCGCCAATGGCGGCGGCCCGGGACGCGGATCTTTTGTGATTACTAAAGCGAACAGCAATCCCGAAATCACTATGCGTTGGATCGACCAGCAGTTTGAACCGTACATGGCTGCTCAAATCCACTGGGGTCCGCTAGATATCGTATACAAGAAGGACGAAAACGGAAAACTGGTGAATTTGCCACTTCCTGAAGGAACCTCTGCAGGTGAATTCCGTCAACAGGTTGCTCCTGGATCAGGTGCGCCTGGTGTCATTACATTTGATGAATTCGGAAAAATTGTAGATATGGAACCTCGGGCCCAGCAGCGGGCAAAGGATCTGGAGCAATACTACAATCCGTACATGGAAAAAGAAAACTATCCAAGTATTTTCTTTGAGCCAGATGAATTGGACAAAATCAATAAGATTGAGCCGGAACTGATTAAGTATGTAAATACCCAAAGAGGTAGATTCATCGTGGATGGCGGTGCAGATGCGGAATGGGACAACTATTTGAAGACACTGGACAAAATGGGCCTGAAAGAACTAATGGAAATTTATCAAACCGGATTGGACCGTTATAACGCAAATCTGAAAAAATAAATAAATAGACGATAGGTGGGGAGAAACTGTGCTTGATGTTATCGCTATCGGAGAGGTATTAATAGACTTTACTCCAACAGGTCGTACAGCTGGGGGGAATGAGCAATTTGAATGCAATCCAGGAGGAGCTCCGGCTAACGTAGCTGCTGCACTATCCCGTTTAGGAGCCAAGTCAGCGCTCATTAGCAAGGTCGGGGATGATCAATTCGGTTCCTTGCTGCATCATACCCTGCTACACAGCGGTGTTGATGTGTCGGAAGTTTCTTTTACGAATGAAGCGAGTACAACGCTGGCCTTTGTCCATCTGGATGACAAGGGGGACCGGTCGTTCAGCTTCTTCCGGAAGCCAGGAGCAGATACCTTCTTACACTCCAAGGATATCCCGCTTGATCTTATTGCAGCCAGCCAGGTTCTTCATTTTGGCTCATTGTCTATGACCCATGAACCTGCCCGTACGGCAACTAAGACAGCCGTTCTAAAGGCTAAGGAAGCAGGTGTATTGATCTCATTCGATCCTAATATCCGGTTTGCGTTATGGGGGAGCAAAGAGGAAGCAAAACAGAATATTCTTTGGGGTATGGAGTATGCCAATATATTGAAAGTATCGGAAGAAGAGCTATCTTTTATAACGGGCATCAGCAATGTGGAAGAAGGTTCGCTAAAGCTTCAGCAACAATTCGGTATCGGGTTAATCGTTGTCACCTTAGCGGAAAAGGGCTGCTATTACCGTGTGGAAGGTCAGGATGGATATGTGCCGGGAGTTCAGGTCAAGGCCATAGACACTACAGGAGCAGGCGATGCTTTTCTGGGGTGTTTGTTATATAAAATCCTTGAAACCGGTAGTTCTTTGAAAGATCTGACCAGCCATCAAATCATTAACATGCTGACCTTTGCGAATGCCGGCGGAGCGTTAGTTACAACACGGAAAGGGGCTCTTGGGTCTATGCCGACGACAGATGAGATTAACCAGATGATAGAGTCCAATAAACCGAATCATGCCGATCGTTTCAGACCGGGCTTTCATTTCGCACCTCCCTCCAACTGGGCGAATGATCCGAATGGATTAGTCTATTATGAGGGAGCTTATCATCTCTTCTATCAATACCATCCTTATAGCAATAAATGGGGCCCTATGCACTGGGGTCATGCAGTAAGCGAAGATCTGGTGCACTGGAAGCATATGCCTATCGCCTTGTTCCCCGATGAGCATGGAGCCATTTTTTCCGGTTGCTGCGTAGTAGACTGGAATAATAGCAGCGGATTATTCGAAGATTCCCATGGACTGGTCGCAATCTTTACCCATGCCGATAATCATCCTGAGACGGGGCAGCCACGCCAGCGGCAGAGCTTAGCTTATAGCAGTGATAAGGGCGAGACATGGCATAAGTATGCCGGGAATCCTGTACTTGCTGAGGATGGCCTAATAGATTTCCGGGATCCGAAGGTATTCTGGCATCCACAAAGTGAGTACTGGATTATGGTTATTGTTGCGGGAGATCATGCCCGGTTCTACCGGTCTAAAAATCTGCTAGAGTGGTCACTGACCGGAGAATTCGGCAAGGGAGAAGGTTCGCATGACGGTGTTTGGGAATGCCCTGACCTCTTTGAATTACCAGTGGATGACACCGGCCTTTCCAAGTGGGTACTGATCATAAGTATCGGAGATCATCCAAGCTGTCCGGAAGGATCACGCACACAATATTTTATAGGGGAGTTCGACGGAAATACGTTCATTAATGACAATCCGGCTGATCATATCCTGTGGCTGGATTACGGCAGAGACAACTATGCGGGAGTTACCTGGTCGGATATACCTGAGCAAGACGGGCGCCGTGTAATCATCGGGTGGATGAGCAATTGGAAGTATGCTAACGAGACACCTACCGGCTCATGGAGAGGTGCGATGACTTTGCCACGTGTCTTGTCACTGACGAATCGTGGCGGGAGCGTTACTTTGTCACAAATGCCTGTGCGGGAAATGGAGCAGCTGCGCAATGAATCAGTGAAGTGGAAAGGGGTTATTGTTACACCTAAGACTCCTTTTATTAAGCAGATGAGCGAAGACCTGCTGGAAATTGAAGCGGATATCGATATCCAGTCTGGTGATGAGGTTCATATTAAGCTGAGTTCCTCTGGGCAGAGTGAAATTGTTATCGGATATGACCCTGTTCAGCAATGGCTGTTCATCAACCGTTCGAAATCGGGTGTGACGGATTTCCATCCTTCATTTGCAAGCACGCATGGTGCCCGGTTGGTATCAGAGAGTGGAAAGATTAAGCTGCAAATCTGGTTAGACCGCAATGCACTTGAAGTATATGCGGATCATGGATTGGTAGCATTGACAGATCAAATCTTCCCTGATGCTCCAATTGAAACCGTTGAAGTAAGCACACAATCAGGGCAAGCGGTACTGGATTCGCTTCAGATCCATACGCTTCAATCCATTCATACTCCGGATGGTGTCCCAGAATAGATATAAGGGAGGAATGATGCATGAGCCCTATCAACGGTGATCATGGACTGGTGATGCACTGGGCCTTTGATGAAGGCACTGGTGCAAGCACTCTGGAGAGCATATCCCGAATCCGGGATGATATAGAGTCCGTATTTAACCAAGAGGAGTTTGCCGGACGCTCCGGCCCCCAGTGGAGGCAGGGCGTAACGGGAAGCGGACTTCTGTTCGATGGTTACTCGACTTCTATAGCCCATCGGGTTAATGAAGAAGACACAAAAGGCGAGCCAAAATCGCTGTCAGCCCTAAGTATCGGAGTATGGATTGCGCCACGTTCCTATGACTTGGGTCATGAAGGGAAGCTGACTGCCATTGTTAACCGCCACAATATGGAACGCAAGCAAGGTTATATTCTTGGAATGTTCCGGCACGGGGCTTGGTCCTTTCAGATTGGCCTGGAAGGAGGCACCTGGAAGGAGCTTTGGTCGCCGGACGGGTCTGAACTCCCCAAGAATCAATGGTCTTATATAAATGCTGTATTTGACGGGAATCAAGGTGTGATCAAGCTGTATTTGAATGGCCGTGAAGTGGCTTCTAGTCTCGTGCCCCGCGGTTCCCGCATAATTGAAGCGGCGGGCACGGATCTGCTCATTGGCAGGAATAATCACAGCAGCCAATTGGCTGGAGTATTTAGCCTTCAGATGTTCAGCGGTATCATGGATGAGCTGAAGATTTATAACCGGGCCTTAAGTGAGGAGGAAGTGGCTGCATCTTATCAGCATGTGCTGGATGGTGCACATGGAGGCTCCAAGCCTCAAGTGCAATATGACGAGATCAAGCTGGACCGGAGACCTCTGCTATCGGATCGGCACAGACCGCAGTATCATGTCAGCCCACCTGCGCATTGGATGAACGAACCTCATGCGCCGGTCTATTTTGACGGGCAGTATCATTTGTTCTATCAGCATAATCCGTTGGGCCCCTTCTTCTATCATATTCATTGGGGTCATTGGGTAAGTAAGGATCTGGTACATTGGCGTGATCTCCCTGTAGCACTGGCACCTGAAAAGGATCAGCTGGCACCGGACGGGATCTGGTCGGGAAGCGCGACCTATGATGAAGATGGCTTGCCAGTCTTGTTCTTTACGGCGGGCAATGACAGTGCTTCACCCAATCAGAGTGTTGCGCTGGCCCGGAGTACCTATTCCCGGGATGAAGACCCGGATTTAGTTCAGTGGGTCAAACATCCAGAGCCGCTCATTGTACAGAAGAAGGGAATGGGCGCATTCGGAGATTTTCGTGATCCTTTTGTGTGGAAGGACGATGATGGCTGGTATGCTCTGGTAGGCTCAGGGATCGAAGGCGCAGGCGGAGCCGCATTGGCCTTTGCCTCCCGGGATATGCTGAACTGGACGTACAAAGGTTCATTCTTCGAGGCGGATATTCAGAAGTACCCTTATCTTGGACCGATCTGGGAGCTTCCAGTGCTTCTACCTCTGGGTACCGACAAACAGGGGCATCATAAACATTTGTTATTGGTCAGTCCAGTGGGAAAGGGAGCTGATGTTGAGGTATTCTATTGGATGGGTCAGCTTGATAAACACAATCTTTCATTTATTCCAGATCAGGAGGAGCCGGAACTGATCGATGTTGGTGATTTCCATTTTACCGGACCGAGCGGAATGGTGGATCCGAAGACTGGCAGAAATATTGTATTCACAATTGCTCAAGGTGACCGGACATCTGAACTTGAATACCAATCAGGGTGGGCTCATAACGGCGGTTTGCCATTAAGCGTGTTTTTAAGGGATGACGGGCGCTTGGGAATAGAACCGATACAGGAGCTTCAGTCGCTACGAGGCACCAAACGGCTATCCCTCCAGAGCAAGTCAATGGCTGAAGCTAATCTACTTCTGGGGGATGTACAAGGTGACATGCTTGAGATTCGGATGGAACTGGAGCCCCGTAATGCTGCACAACTTGGAATCAAAGTCCGCTGTACACCGGATGGAGAAGAAGAAACGCTGCTGTACTATGATTTTGATGAAGCTAAGCTCTTGGTAGACCGGACGAAAACAACACTGCATCCGGGTGAAAAGTGTAGAGGCGTTCAAGGCGGTAAGCTGGAGCTGCTAGGGGAGAATCTGAAGCTTCACATCTATTTGGACCGCTCCATGGTCGAAGCCTATGCCAATAATTTGAAAAGCCTGACGACCCGTGTATACCCGAGCCGTAAGGATGCCTTGGGGCTAAAGATCTGGGGAGATGGAGAACCCCTTATTAAATCTATTGAAATATGGAATATGCAGTCCATTTGGTAGCAGAAGCGCTAAGGCGCTTCTTACCTTTTGGCTCCAAGAACGACCAGTGAAGATAATTTGCATTCTCCTGATTGGAAGCGCTTTACTTAATTTTTCTCCTTTCATCCTTCTTAACTATTCAGCCTTGTACAAGGAGAGCGTATCGGAAACAGGCATCACTGTTTTCATGAATAAGAAATTATGAAGGAGGCTCTTGAATGAGTATAGTCAAAGGAAGAAGGCCGTGGATCTCCAGAGTGGTTGTAGGGGTTATGGTTCTCCAGCTTGTCGCACCAGGAATCTCGGCGAATGCCAGCTCTGGTACTGAGGCTGGAGGAGTGTCTATTCCAAAGGCGGATATGGGTTTGTCAGCTACGGATGCGGTCTATCAGATTCCCAAGTATGGTGTGGGCTTGTCGGTTACAGATACCGTCTATCAGATTCAGAATCCAGGCTTCGAAACTGGGGATATGTCAGGTTGGACGGTTGTCAGGGGTCAAGCGTTCGGGCAGGACAGTGTATCGGACGAAACCACTTGGTGGGCAGAACAAATCCCTTACAATCAGGAAGGTAATTATCATCTAAACGGCTGGAAGCATGACGAGGCTGCGACCGGAGTGCTACGTTCCAGCACCTTCGAGCTGGGTGGCAGCGGTTGGGTCAGCTTCAAGCTTGGCGGTGCCAAAAATCCGAATAAATCCTATGTGAATATCGTGGAGGCCCATACGGGCCAAGTCCTTGCCCGGTATGGCAATAGTGCCTTCGCTGATGTTAGCTTCCCGAATCCCGATCAGGGCTTGCGGCTTGCCAATATGGAGCAATATAAGGCAGATCTTTCCCAATATTTGGGCAAGAAGCTGTATATAGAGATCGTTGACAATGCAACTTCAGATTGGGGGGTTATGTTTGCGGATGCCTTCTTCATGTACCATGCAGCCGAGCCCGCTGAAGGAATAGTGGCTAAGGATATCAAGCCGGATTTCAAACGCTATCAAATCGAGAATCCCAGCTTTGAAACCGGGGACTTAACAGGCTGGACCATTATAGAAGGCGGAGCGTTTGGTCCGAACAGCGTATCGGACCAAACAACCTACTGGGTTGAACAAATTCCGTATAACCAGGAAGGCACTTATCATTTAAACGGATTGAAGTATAACGAGTCTGCGACTGGCAAGCTTCGATCCAGCACCTTCGAGCTAGGCGGAACAGGCTGGATTACCTTTAGATTAGGCGGAGGCAAGCATACGGATCAAGTATACGTGAGCGTCATCGATGCGGATACAGGAAACCTGATTGCCAGGTACGGTAACACCGAATTTAATGAGTCCGGGTTCCCGGATCCGGCACAAGGATTGAGACTAGCTAATATGGAGCAATACAAAGCCGATCTCTCCAAGTATATCGGTAAGAGGCTTTATGTGGAGCTCGTCGATAATGGGAACTCGGATTGGGGCGTAATCTTTGCGGACGCCTTCCACACCTTCAATGAACTCGTGCCGGAAGAAGGAGTCATGGCAGATAATATTATGCCGAACGAAATCCGGAATCCTAGTTTTGAAACCGGGAATTTAGAGAGCTGGACCGTGGAGGGGAATGCTTTTCAGGCTAGCAATGAAGCTCAGGCAGGTAAAGAAGGCAGCTATGATGCCAGGTCCTCTTTAGAGGGACAGGGCTCAATAACCTCCAGTACCTTCACGCTTCAGGGAACCGGAACGATTCATTTTACCGTTGTAGACATTGTCCATCCTGAGGACGCCTTCGTCGCATTATACGATGCCAACACTAACACATTACTTGAGAAGACCGGGAATGTCAGTGCGAATGAGAAGATTTCATGGAACATGCAGAAGTACTATAATAAGATGCTTTATATCAAGGTTATTGATCAATCTAATCAAGCCAGTATTTCTGTTGATGCTTTTCAAGCGAATAGTACGGGGACTATTTTCTACATGAATCTTGATGAAGGCACAGGAAAAAAGGCGCTTGAGGAGGTAAGCAATCTCGCACATGATGTGAACTATGTGTTTAATAACGCCAGATACATGGCCTCAAAGGACCCTAGATGGACTCCGCGCGGCATTAAAGGCGGCGCTTTGCTGTTCGATGGATACTCGAATGATGTTGAGGTCAATGCAAAGGATACCATTCCTGTAAGTGACGCGTTAACGCTTGAAGCCTGGGTAGCCCCGCGCAACTACGAATGGGGAGACGGAAATAAGCTGTCTACAATTGTGAGCCAGTCCAATCAGGATAAGGCGGAAGGGTTCGCACTTGGCATGTACCGGCACGGTACTTGGTCGATGCAAGTCGGGATCGGAGGCCAGTGGATTCAGGTGTGGGTAAAGGATCACCCGCTCGAAAAATACAAGTGGAATTACGTGGCTGCTACATTCGACAAAAAGGATGGAAGAATTAAGTTATACCTGAACGGTGAGGAAGTAGCTTCAGAGGCGACCCCTGTCAATGTTCCGATCACACCATCTACCGAAAATCTGATGATCGGTAAAAATAATAAACCGGTAGAGTTAGCAGGGTTGTTCTCTTACAATATGTTTTCCGGACTTATGGATGAAATTAAGCTGCAAAACAAAGCTCTTACCGATCAGGAGATCCTTGCTGAATATGAGAGTGTGAAGACACTGCACGGCGGTTCGGTTCCTGAAATTCCGAATGCTGATATTGATGAGGACCCGAGTGTATTTGACGGGGATCAGCATCGTCCGCAGTACCATGCCATGCCTCCGCAAAACTGGATGAATGAAGCGCATGCGCCGATTTATTATAACGGCAAATATCATTTATTTTATCAGCATAATCCGCAAGGACCTTACTGGCATCAAATTCACTGGGGCCATTGGGTAAGTGACGATATGGTGCACTGGGAAAATGTAAGACCCGCTCTTGCACCCGAAGCGGGTACCCTTGACCCCGACGGCACATGGTCAGGCAGCGCAGCGTATGATCGAAACGGTAATCCCGTGCTGTTCTATACCGCTGGCAACGACTCCCTGTCACCGAACCAAAGAACAGGGCTGGCAACTCCTGCAGATCTGTCAGACCCTAACTTAGAGAAGTGGGTGAAATATCCAAATCCTGTAACCGAGCAGAATGGAAATGGCATTCATAACGAGTTCCGTGATCCATTCGTATGGTATGACAAGGAGGTGGATAAGTGGTATCAGTTAGTGACTTCGGGTCTTCCAGACTTCAGCAGCGGTACGGCATTGGTGTATGTGTCCGATGATATGTACAACTGGGAGTATAAGGGTCCTTTGTACGTGAGTGACAGAAGCCTTTATCCGGAGCTCGGTACGGTGTGGGAGCTGCCGGTATTGCTGCCGCTAGGTAAGGATAGTGCGGGCAAGCAAAAGTATATTTTTATGATTAATCCGCATGAAAAGCCGGAGCAAGTTCCTCCAGCGAACGATGTACAGAGAGATGTTGAAGTTTTTTACTGGATTGGAGTCTGGGATCGGGATAACCTCAAATTTATACCTGATCAGGCGGCACCCTCCAAAATGGATGTGGGCGATGGCTATTTAACCGCAGAGAGCGGAATGGTTACACCTGACGGAAGAACGGTCGTGTACTCGATGGTGCAGAACGTAAGAACGCCGCAGGCTGAATATCAAGCTGGTTGGGCTCATAATCTGGCATTGCCAGTTTCTCTAAGCTTGGATGAACAGGATGAATTACGCATCGAGCCGATTCAAGAATTGCAGAGCCTCCGGGGTAATAAACTGGTTGACTTCACTGATAAAAATCTGCAGACTGCCAACCAATTGATACAGGATGTTAAAGGTGACATGCTAGAGATTGTGATGGAAATTGATCCGCAGGAGGCTGGGAAATTCGGTATTAAGGTAAGACGCTCCGATAACGGCGAGGAAGAAACGCTGATCTACTACGACAAGACAAACGGGACCTTTAATGTGGATCGGACCAAGAGCAGCATTGATCCGGATGTGCGCGTGGACGGCATTCAAGGCGGTTACGTGGATCTGGATGGTGAGAACTTGAAGCTTCATATTTTCCTCGACCGCTCGGTTGTTGAAGCCTTTGCCAATAGCAAGAAAAAGCTGACAACCCGCGTCTACGTAGGCAGGTATGATTCCTTGGGCCTCAAGGTCTGGGCCGATAACAACATTACGGTTAAGTCGATGGAAGTATGGAATATGAATGCCCTGACAGGTGAACCGGCTGCTCCGGTAGATGTGCCTGACAACTGGGACAACTCTGTGTATACCGATATTTCGGATCTGCCTAACCATGATTTTGCCACAGGTGATTTAACTGGCTGGATTACGGAAGGTGACGCTTTTCAGAATGTACATGTGACGAATGCCCAGTTTTTCTGGGACACGATCTACTTTAATCCGTCGCATAAAATTCCTGGGGGCTATCACTTATGGGGCTTCAACGAGAAAGCTGGCGGTGACAGCTTAACGGGAACGCTAAAATCTCAGAACTTTGTCCTTGGCGGGAATGGCACAATCAACTTCCTGGTCAGCGGCGGGCGTGATATCGATAAGCTGTATGTTGCGCTGGTCCGGGCATCGGACGGCAAAGAACTATTTAAAGAGACCGCAACGAACTATGAGGAATATCAGCGGAAGATCTGGGATGCATCGCAGTATATCGGCCAGGAACTCTATATTAAGGTGGTAGATCAATCGACAGGCGGTTTTGGTCATATTAACGTTGATGATTTCAATGTACCGGTTAAGGTACAGAGTCCAACTAACCCAACAAGTCCAACAAGTTCAACAAATCCAACCAGCCCTCCGGATATTAAAGTAATCCCTGCAAGCAAACCAAACAATCAGAACAGCCTGTCATTCGAAATGGCAAAGGGAGAATGGCAGGTTAACTTCCCGGTGATCTTGGCGGCAAACGACGGCAAAAATGCACTGAAGGTTAAAAATGCAGATGCGGAGATTGAAGTTCCTGCAGAGGTATTAAAGGAATTACAGGCGCTGGTTACGGACAGCGAACTCCAACAGTCGACCATTTCTTTTGAAATGGATGCATTCTCTTCAGAGGCAAGCAAAGAGCTGCTTGCACGAGCCGGGAACAAGAATCATGCGGTCATCTCAGCAATAGGAGAGGTCTATGACTTTAAATTGTCTATAGTGAAGGCAGACGGCACAATGCTTAAGCTTGAGAAATTCACTAAACCAGTCACCATCAAATGGAATACAAATAAGACTTCCAACCCTGATCTGACTGGTATCTATAACATCGCCGATGACGGTAATCTGGAGTATATGGGTGGAACCTTTTCAAACGGTAAATGGACGGTGAATGTGAATCATTTCAGTGCTTTTGCCGTCCTTACTTATGACAGAGCGTTTGAAGATGTTAATGCATTGTATTGGGCTCATGACGTGATTAAACGGATGGCTGCGAAGCAGATTGTCTTAGGTGTAAGTGAAACGGCCTTCGCACCGAAGCAAAATGTGAGCAGAGCGGAGTTTGCTTCTTTGATCACCCGTGCACTTGGAATAAAGACTTCACAGTCAGTTGCATTTAAGGATGTTGATCCTACTAAAGGGTATGCCTCTTCCATTGCCGCTACATTTGAAGCAGGAATCGTAACCGGAAGAAGCATAAATACATTTGCACCGGAGGAGAGCATAAGCCGTGAAGAAATGGCAGCCATGGTGTACAAAGCTTATTTGTTTCATACAGGACAAAAAGCTATCCCTAATCGCGTGAGTAGCTTTAAGGATGCCGATACGATCAGCGGCTGGGCTGTAGATGCGGTCGCTGCTGCACAAGAGCTTGGCTTAACCAATGGTCGAGGAAATCAATTATTCATGCCGCATGACAAAGTGAACCGCGCAGAGAGTGCACAAGTCATCGCGCTATTGCTTGATAAAGTCAATTAATAACATGTTCTACTGTAAAACAAAGGGCTATCTCAGGCAGCCATTTCATGGCTATCGGGATAGCCCCCTTTTTTTGGGGGTCTGAAGGGCTGCCCGAAAGGGCAATGACGGCTCGCCCCTTTGGACGATGGCAGAAGGTTTCCCGGTCTATAAGATAAAGACATAGAGAAGACTTATAGCAAAGAGGAGACGATACTGAGATGGCAAAATTTTTATACCGGCTTGGATTTTGGTCCGCGAAGAACAGGATTAAAGTCCTCCTAGGAAGCATTACTCTTTTGGTGGCAGCGACTATTGTGGCATTGTCGATGGGAGTCAACTTTGGTGAGGAGACCAGCATTCCCGGACTTGCCTCGCAAAAAACACTGGAAGTTATGGAAAAAGAGTTTCCTAACCCGCAGGGTGACCTGGGTAAGACCCAATTGGTGCTGAAGGCTCCGGAGAATGATACGTTATCCTCTGAAGCAGCACAGCAGCTCATTGCCGCCAAGCTCAAAGAAGTGGCAGCAGATCAGGAGGTCGCTTCGGTGGTTGGTCCGTATGATAACCATTCCTTGAATGCGGACAATACGATCGGATATGCCACAATCACGTACAAAGTGCCGGGTGCAGATGTCACTGAAGATTCGAAAGATTCGATTACCGGGATTGCAGAAAGTCTGAGGGATGCGGGCTGGCAAGCTGAGCTGATTGGAGATGGCTACGTAAAAATGGCAACCAGCAGTCCGACCGAAGCGCTCGGGGTATTGGTGGCACTGGTGATCCTAGCGGTAGCTCTTGGTTCTATCCTTACCGGTGTTCTGCCGATTCTAACAGCGGCTTTGGGACTTGGCTCTGGCATTATGCTGATTATTATTGGAACGAGTCTGTTCGACATTCCTTCGTTTGCATTATCGCTGGCCGGCATGCTTGGTCTCGCCGTAGGTATTGATTATGCACTATTCATTATCGCCAGATACCGCCAGCAGCTTGCAGAAGGATATGAAAGACGGGAAGCGATTGCCATTGCGAACGGAACAGCCGGAAGTGCAGTGGTGTTTGCGGGAGTAACGGTTATTATCGCACTAGTGGGATTTTCTTTCGTCGGCGTACCCTTCCTTAGCGCCATGGGTATGGCAGGTGCGGTTACTGTATTCACCGCAATATTGATGACGATATTCGTGGTGCCGGCGATACTGGATTTGCTGGGAGGCAAGATTAAAGCACCGGTTAAGCGCTCCATCGGCACAGGGAGCAAGCAGAAGCCTGCAAGCCGCGGGAATTTGTGGGGAAGATTTGTTACCGGCCAGCCTTTAGTGGCTGTAGTGCTTGGGGTAGCGCTGCTGGCAACCCTTGCTCTGCCGTTCTTTCATATGGAGACGGGCCTTGGTAGTGATGGACACAAATCGCCGGATCAAACCGAACGCCGGGCTTACGATCTTCTGTCTGAAGCTTACGGTGAGGGGTACCACGGCCCCTTAGTTATTCTGGCTGAAACGGATGGCGGCAAATCGGCCGCGGCTAACCTCAATAAAGTGATTGAAGAAGTAAAAACTTATCCCAATGTCGTTATGGTAAACCCGGCGGTCACTGGACCTTCAGGAAAAGTGTCGCTGATCACCGTTATGCCGGCTACAGGCCCCAATGATTCGGAAACTGTAGATCTTGTCCATCTCATTCGTGATAAGGCGCCGGGAATAGAGCAGCAGGACCATGTGAAGATTGGTGTAACTGGCAGTACGGCGGTCAATATCGATATTACCCAGAAATTGAACCAGGCTTTACCTAAGTTTTGTCTGATCATTGTTGGTCTGGCTTTTGTACTTCTGATGCTGGTGTTCCGCTCGATTCTGGTTCCGGTCAAAGCAGTGCTCGGATTCATCCTGTCGCTTGGCGCTACTTTAGGGTTTGTCACCTATGTTGTTCAGGACGGCCACTTCCAGAATCTGTTCCACTTTTATGCGAAGGCGCCGGTGTTTAATTTCCTGCCGATCATTGTAGTTGGTGTTCTGTTCGGACTGGCGATGGACTACGAAGTTTTCCTGGTCAGCCGGATGCGTGAAGAATTCAAGAAGAGCGGAGATGCTAAAAAGTCTGTTCTTGCCGGTATCCGCCACAGCGGCGGAGTTGTAACGGCAGCAGGACTGATTATGGTCGCTGTTTTTACCGGATTTATTCTGGCAGAGGAACCTATGGTTAAGGTAATGGGGCTGGCGCTCGCCTTCGGTGTTCTCTTTGACGCTTTTATCGTCCGGATGCTTGTTGTTCCTGGAGTGATGACCTTGCTCGGGAAGTCAGCCTGGTATTTTCCAAAGTGGCTGGACCGCTTGCTGCCGAATCTCGATGTGGAAGGTGAGGGAGTGATGGAGGAAGTGGAGAAGAAGCGGCTGGCTGCAGCGGACGAAAGCAGAATCAGGCTTCTTGGCTAAATAACAAGCGGAGTTTATTTTCCAGCACGCGAAAGGGATCTTTCGCGTGCTTTAGCTGATGCCGGAAGTTCTCCCATCCTATAGGATAAAGGAGATAATAAGCGATGGTTCAATTCATTCCGGGAAGGTGGCCCACGATGATCCGTCTTTCAGTCGTCATACCTGTATATAACGAAGAGGGAAATATATGTGACCTTTATTTAAGCATTACGGATGCACTGAAGGGGACAATTGAAAGTTATGAAATACTGCTGGTGAATGATGGAAGTAAGGATCGCAGTTCAATACTGCTGAATGAGATTGCCCAGATGGATGCAGACCTGCAGACAGATCCCCGGGATATCTTCAGGCTGATGCCGTTTATCGGAAAAGTTGATTTTATTAACGTAAGACGTATGGAACGTAAAGAAAACAGACTTAAGATCATGCCTATGCGGCTCGGAAATGGAATCCGCAATTGGATAACAGGAGAAGAGCTGTATGATACAGGCTGCCCCATGAAACTCTTCACCCGGGAAGTGGCTGACAGTTTTCATTTATACAATGGAATGCACTATTTTTTGCCGACACTGGCTAAGATGAATGGATTCTCAGTTGTTGAAGTCACGGTAACCCATCAAAAAAGAAAACATGGCTTCTCTAAATACAGGATTCTGAAGGGGATCTGCACAAGGTTCATGGATGCTGTGGTAATTGGCTGGCTCAAAAAGAGAGGGATTCTATACCATACAGATACAGCAACAGGGGTAGGCAGAGCGACAGTAGAATTGTATGCTAAGGAAGCTGCCAAGGAATTAAGTACAGATAAGGGGAAGGACATTGAACGAAAAAAACAACGCACTGCAGAGCATTAGTGAATTATTCGCTTCGAGGTTGCCGATTATTATCTGGGTGTCAATTGTATATGCAGTAACGGTCATATTGCAATTTCTGGAGGAGCCTTTGATTTTTGAGGGAGCTGTATTTACAGGTTTATTCACAGTTCATGTATTATTACACTGGAATTCTTACAGAGTCACTCACAAAAAATTTTGGCTGTATTTTTCCGTTCAAGCTGCTTTAATCTATTTGTGCGCGATATTAATGAGGGATGGTTACCAGGCGGTATTAATCGGACTGCTACCTGTCCTGATCGCTCAAAGTCTCATCTTTTCCTTCCGGGTGAAGAGAGCAGTGTTCATCTCCCTTATTAGTATTGTGGTGTTTTTTGATTCCGCTTTGACTGTTGGAGATACCGACGAGCTTATCTTATTTCTTCCTATATTTATTCTGATGCTGATTATTGTGCTGGCTTATGCCATACTGTTTTTCAAGCAGGTTCAAGAGCGGCTTAGAATACAGAGCTTCCTTGAGGATCTTAGAGAAGCTCATGAGAAGGTGGAGGAGTTAACCCTTGCGAATGAACGCCAGCGTATGGCCCGGGATTTGCATGATACACTGGCACAAGGGGTTGCAGGACTCATTATGCGGCTCGAAGCCGCAGATGCCCATATGTCACAGAATCATGCGGAGCGGGCGCAGGAAATTATCAGGCAGTCGATGCAGCAGGCGCGGCAAACGTTGGCTGAAGCGCGAAGAGCGATTGACAATCTGCGGATGAAATCAGCACCAGAAATTGATTTCAAGGAGGCAATTGATGATGAAATCGAACATTTTATTGGCGCCACCGGGATTCTTGTAACCAAGGAGTATCATCTGAACAAGCGGTTGTCCAGATTGCTGATGGAACACAGCTTGCATATCGTCAAGGAATGTCTGACCAATATTGCCCGCCATGCAAAGGCGGATAAAGTATGGGTTGCGATTTCCGCACCTGACGACAGGCTTATTATTGAGATAAGGGATAATGGAATTGGATTTAAAACCGATGATATTGGCAAGGATGCTGGACATTATGGGTTACTGGGAATGAAAGAAAGGGTTAGGCTCATTGGTGGAGAGATTTACGTGAGCAGTAACTCAGAAGGAACTGCTATTAAGCTGGAGACACCGTTCATAAAAGGAGAACTTACATGATTTCATATAAGATTCTGATTGTAGACGATCACTTTGTTGTCCGGGAAGGATTAAAGCTGATTCTGGAGACAAGTGATCAGTTTCAAGTGGTTGGTGAAGCTGAAAACGGTGCAGAGGCTCTACGATTGATAGAGGAGCTGGATCCAGATGTGATCCTGATGGATCTGAACATGCCAGTCATGGGCGGGCTGGAAACGATGAAGGAGTTAAGGAACCAAGGATGCCCGATTCCGGTGATTATACTCACGACTTATAACGAGGACGAATTAATGATTAGCGGTCTGGCTATGGGGGCAAAAGGATATCTATTAAAAGATACCAGCCGTGAGAATCTTTTCAGAAATATAGAGTCTGCAGTACATGGAGAAACCTTGCTTTCGGCAGATATTATGGAACGTGTGATTGCAGTCAAGACTCAGCCAAAAGATCCAATCATTCCTCAACATGACGCCACTGGCTTGACCAGCAAAGAAATACTCATCTTGAAATCTGTAGCTCAGGGGTTGAAAAGCAAAGGTATTGCCATGGATATGGGGATCTCCGAGCGGACGGTAAAAGCACATTTAACGACCATTTACAATAAACTTGGAGTGGATTCACGTTCTCAGGCGGTTGCCGTTGCGCTTGAGCGGGGGATTTTGGGAATGTAGTATCGGTTAGAGAATGCGGATTAGCGGCTAATAGTAAAAAAGAGCAGCGCCTGCAGATTATATGCAGGCGCTGCTCTTCAAGCATTTGTACGGGACGGCCTTCGTGTCGTCCTTTTTTATTTATTGCTTCCGCTCTCGGCATGAAGCTTGGCGATCAGCTTATCGCCCTCGACATCGAGGTTCGGAAGCAGACGGTCCAGCCACTGTGGAAGCCACCAGGCTTTGTCGCCGAAGACCGCCATTACGGCGGGAACCAGCGTCATGCGGATGAGGAAGGCATCGATCAGGATGCCGAATGCCAGGGCGAAGCCGATCTGCTTGATCATTGCGTCAGGCGCGAAGATAAAGCCGGCGAAGACGGATACCATGATTACGCCCGCAGCAAGCACAACGCGGCTGGCGAGGTCATAGCCGTGAACGACACTCTCATTGCCATGACGACCATGAACGTAAGCCTCGCGCATGGAGCTGACCAGGAATACCTGATAATCCATTGCCAGACCATACAGAATACCTGTGACCAGAATCGGCATAAAGCTGAGCAGTGGTCCACCCGTGTCAAACCCGAACAGGGAATGCAGCCATCCCCACTGGTAGACGGCAGTAGTTAGACCGAAGGTAGCGAGGACACTGAGAATAAAGCCGACCGTCGCTTTGATCGGAACGATGACCGACCGGAACACGAGCAGCAGAATGATCAGGGACAGGATCACGATGATGCCGATATACAGAGGGAAAGCATCGGATAGCTTGGAAGACATATCGATGTTGATGGCAGTAAAGCCGGTCACGCCGAGCGTTACATCATTTCCGGAGGCCACGCTGGAAGCGGGATCACGCAGATCCTGGACCAGATCTCTTGTCTCTGTATCTGTCGGGCCGGTTTTGGGGATCAGACTGATAATGGCAATATTGCCGGTCGCGTTGACGCCCATTGGGGACACCAGCGTAACGTTATCATGCATTTGCAGCTCCTGAACCAGCTTGCCCAGCGTCTGCATTGAAATTTTATCGGTCGGGTTCTTTGGTTCAGCGACTAGGAGCAGCGGTCCGTTGAAGCCTTCTCCGAAGCCTTTGGAGATGACATCATAGCTTTGGCGAGCCGGGGTGTCCAGATTGGCCGAGGCGCCGGACGGAATACCCAGCTCCATTTTGGTTACCGGAATTGCCGCCGTTCCAAGAATCAGAATCACCAGAATAATGATGACCCAGCGGTATTTCACTGTTGCATTTGCCCAGCGGTGCGAGAATCCGTGGCGGTCTTTATGGCCGGCAGCCGTGCTTTTTGCACGGGCTTTGGCAGTGCAGATCCTTTCACCAACCAGACCGAGTAATGCAGGCAGCAGGGTTAGCGCTAGCAGGACGTTGATCAGTACACTGGCAGCCGCAACGAGAGCCATGGTCGACAAGAAACCGATACCGATGACCAGCATGCCGCACAGGGCGATGATTACAGTCAGACCGGCGAAGAATACGGCACTGCCTGCGGTGCCAAGTGCGCGGCTTGCCGCTTCACCCGCGCTTAGCTTCTGATCGAGAATGAGCCGCCGCTGCCGGTTAACGATGAAGAGCGAGTAGTCAATACCGACGGCCAGACCGATCATAATCGCGAGCACCGGTGTAATATCATTCATCTGGATCACACTGGAGAGGGCAAAAGCACCGCCGACACTGATTCCGACGCCGAGGAGCGCGGTAATCAGCGGCAGACCGGCTGCAACGACAGAGCCCAGCGTCATGAATAGTACAACCGCAGCGACGACTACGCCAACTGCTTCAGTCGAGCCGATGGCAGGTATACTCTTCAGTGAATCGCTCGG
The DNA here is from genome assembly GCF_056121505.1 of Paenibacillus sp. LS-5. Lineage (NCBI taxonomy): Bacteria > Bacillati > Bacillota > Bacilli > Caryophanales > Paenibacillaceae > Paenibacillus > Paenibacillus sp. LS-5. The sequence continues at coordinate 319,647 of NZ_JBWAVA010000002.1, forward strand.
AATGGCTGTGATACCGGAGCCTGCCTGCTCGACTTCAGTCACAGTGTTGATGATGTTATCCGGTACGGAAGAGGGCAGCGAGGTCTGCTGAACGGTGAATTGGAACTGGAACAGCGCGATGCTGCCGTCAGCGGAAAGCATCACACCGGGAACCGGAGCACCGTTAGCCATTAGCGGGCCGTAAGGCGCAGCCTGAGCAGCCCCGGCGGATTGCCCTGCCGCGCCAGTCTGTCCCGCCGCGGCTGCTTGGCCAGCTGTAGCCGCCGGATCTGCCGCTGCAGACTGTCCATCTGCGGTCGATTGTCCCGCCGCGGCTGCTTGGCCAGCTGCAGCTGACGAATCCGTAGCCCCAGCCTGGGCAGCCGCAGCAGCTTGGGCAGCCAGTTCTACGGGGTTAATGATGTAGTCCATGCTGTAGACATCATGGATAGCTTTCTGGAGCAGCGCTGCCCGTTCCGGCGTGTCCAGACGTTCTCCGTCCGGAGCGGTAAAGGCGACACTTGCCTGGCCTCCGGCAGCGGCGGGAAGCTCTTTAGCCAGCATATCCAGCACTTTTTGCGATTCAGTGCCTTCAATTTTCATTTCGGAGCTGGATTGTATGCCATTAATGCCTAACAAAGTGCCAACAACACCAAGAATGACGATCCAGGCTGCGAGGAACACCCACGGCTTGGAATAAGCCGATTTACCCAATCGGTATAGAAATGTGGACATGTGATGGTTTCTCCTTTTTTTCTCTGTTTTAAAAGCCGTTGCGTAAATAAGCAAACATAGAATTCAAATACTGATCGAACGGCATGGCACCGGAGCTCTCATCTCCAGCTTCGCCCGGCAGCATCACATTCATCCGTCCGTCCAGAATCGGCACGAACGCTCCGTAGACCGCACCGGCAAGCAGATGGGTATATCCGCCTTCATAGCGCCCGTGTGAGAAACGCTCGAGCACTTCCTGGGCAGCGATCTGCAAGCGGCGGAATACGCTGAGGATATACGGCTCAAGCGACGGATATTGATTCGCAAGGGATACGAACTGACGGAGTTTTTGCAGGAATTCGGAGGTGAACTGCAGCTTGAGAAGACTGTATAGTGCATCCAGCGGCGTTGCATCCGGAGGCAGGCCTGCGAACAGCATGTTCTGATCCTCTTTTGAGGCGTTGCCCATAAAATACTCCGCTACGGCTTCTTCTTTACACGAGAAATAATTGGCAAAGGTACGCCGGGAATATCCGGCCTGCCGGACCACGTCATCGACAATGAAGCCGTCCATACCTTGCGCAAGCGCAAGTTCGAAGGCGGCTTCAGCCAAGGCATAGGCGGTGGCTTCCTTTTTTTTGTCCCGCAGTGTCGGGTTAGGGTTCAAGTTCCATGCGGCCTCCTTTTTGTGAGATAGATAAACAGACTATGCTCTGTTCAATATATGCTATTATTGCACAATGGGCAAAATTGCACAATGAGCAACAAAAAAGCAGCTCCATCTTTACTGAGGATGCTGCCTGGTGATATGAACTTGGTATTAAGCCTGCTCATAAATCTAAATAAGCACGTAGGTCGCTCTCAAGGGGCCATGTACCCCGACAACGAGCTGCATTTCAATATCGGCGGAATTCGAAGGACCGGAGATGAAATTGATGGATGAACCCAAAGGTTCACCTGCCTGAATTCTGCGGTTTAGATCTGCTGCAGCCTGAGTAGAGCGGAGCACGAGCCGCTTTTTTTCGATCACTGCAATATAGTGGGCGGGCAGAAAATGGAGGGAGCGCCCTTGATCCGGGCGGCTCTCTACGACAATCGTTCCGGACTCGGCCAGTGCGTAGTCTGCAAAGACAATAGCGGTATTGGCCGATTCGGAGCGCAGAATATTCTGCTCCCTTCCTGCTGATTCTTCCCAGACGAGTGCATTTGCGAATTCCAGGCCGTACTCGGTAAACCGGGTATCTCCGGAAGTTATTACTGCCCCTCCTCCGTTGGCCTTGATCAGATCATTTAATGTTCTCTGTAAGATGTCCGGACTTGATTCAATGAACTGAGTATGAATGAAGAAACATTGCTCCTTGAGGATGTCTACCAACTCGTCGGTTGTAACACTGCTGGAATTACCCGGCATCAGGTCGTGCATATCAGGACGCTGAACGTCATAGATGCGTTCCCGCCCCAGCTTGGAGGCGATGGTGCGTAGAAAAGAGTCCCTGTTCGATGCTGTCATTGGCCAGAGCCCCCTTTGCGTTGTTCAAGCCAGGCCCGGAAGCTGTCCTTCTGCTTGACTGGCTGGCTTAGATCACGGGTATTGATCCAGCCGTGAATGAGTCCCGGTCCTCTCACAATGCGGCCATGTCTGCTGATCAGCCGGCTTGCCGGGTTCGCAAACCGCAGCGCTTTGCCGAATAATGCCTGGGAGGACAGCAGCCTTCCTGCCGTCTTCATCTGGAATCTTTCCGCGGCACCGGTGCGATGCTCCGTCACGATTTTTTGACGGTGCATGATCAACTGCTCATGCAGCGGGATTTTGACCGGACAGACATCCGTGCAAGCTCCACACAGGCTTGAGGCAAAAGGCAACTCTTTATAGTCATCGTATCCCTCCAGCAGCGGAGTGATTACCGCTCCAATCGGCCCCGGATAAATGGACCCGTAGGCATGCCCGCCAATATGACGATAGACCGGGCAGACGTTAAGACAGGCTCCGCAGCGTATGCACTGCAGGGCTTCACCAAACTCGCTTCCAAGAATATCGGAGCGGCCGTTGTCCACAACAACTAAATGGAACTCTTCCGGCCCATCCGTCTCCCCCGCCGCCGAGGGTCCCATTACGGTGATGTAGCTGGTCAATTTTTGACCTACTGCACTACGGCAGAGCAGGTTATCCAGAACTTCCATCTCTTCAAGCGTCGGCACAATTCGTTCCATGCCCATCACCGCGATATGCGTTTTTGGTATGGCGGCTGTGAGATCACCGTTGCCTTCATTCGTCACCAGATTAATGGCTCCCAGGTTAGCAACGGCAAAGTTGCAGCCTGTGATCCCGATATCCGCTTCCAGGAACTTCTGCCGCAGGACCGTCCGGGCAAAACGGGCAAGGTTCTCGGGATCTTCATCACCGGTATATCCAAGTTTCTCTGTGAACACTCTGCAGATTTGTGTCCGGTCTTTGTGCAGCGCGGGGGCTACAATATGCGAAGGCGGGTCCCAGTCATCCATCTGGAGAATATATTCACCCAGATCGGTCTCGATCAGCTCACAGCCGGCTTCCATCAGAACATGGTTCATTTCAATTTCCTCAGTGACCATCGATTTGGATTTGACAATTTTTTTAGCCTTTTTTTGTATGACGATGTCCCGGATATAGCTGCTTGCTTCCTCTTTGGTTTTGGCAAAATAGATATGCCCGCCCTTTTTCTCAATATTATCGGCCAGTTGCTCCAGGTAATAATCCAGATGTTTCAGGGTATGCTGGCGGATTTGCTGGCCGAGCGTACGCCATTGTTCCCAATTCCCGAGAGCGGTGGCGGCGGTCAGGCGCCTGGTCTTCAGGCTGTCCTGCGCTGAACCGACTGCACTTCTCATGAATGGATCACCGAGGCCATCAGTAGTCCGTGCGTTGAAATCCCGTTTATCCGTTTGCAGGCTCATGTCAGGGCTCCTCCTTTGGCAACAGCAGCATGGTGATGGTTCAGCACTTCTGCTATGTGCATAATCTTTACGGGTTCGCCTTTGCGGGAGAGGCGTCCGCCGATGTTAAGCAGGCAGCCCATATCTGCACTGATTAGAATATCCGCACCGGTGTCAACTACACAACCGCATTTTTCATCGACCATTTGCCCGGAGATTTCCGGCATTTTCACCGAAAAGGTTCCGCCAAAGCCGCAGCAGTTATCGCTGTTCTTGAGTGGTTCCAGCTGCAGACCCTTTACTTGTTCAAGCAATAGGAAGGGGGTTTCACGTTCGCCCAGCAGTCTTGTCATATGGCAGGAACGGTGGTAGGTGGCGGTTCCGTCCAGCCTTGCGCCCACATCGGTGATGCCAAGCACCCGTACGATGAACTGCGTAAACTCATAAGCTTTCTCTTTCAAAGCAACCGCTTTCAATTCCCATTGTGGATCTCCCTTGAAAATTTTCGGGTATTCATGGAACATGGCGATACAAGAACCGGATGGACCCACAACATAATCCGAGTGTTCAAAGGCAAGCATCATATTTTTCATGGCAAGCTTGGAATCTTCCAGATAGCCGCTGTTGTAAGTGGGTTGACCACAGCATACCTGAGAGGCCGGAAAATCAATCTCACAGCCCAGCCTTTCGAGTACCTGGGTCATAGCTATTCCGACGTTCGGAGAAGTGAGGTCTACGAGACAAGTGGAAAAAATACTGACTTTCATTCCGATTCCTCCAATCACAACCTTTTGTGATTATAGCTTAACTCAATAAGTCAATGAAAAACAACACAAAAACAAATAAAAAATGTGAATCTTGTTGACATAAAATAATGGTAGCGTTTACACTGTGAGGAGGGCAATTGGAACAATCTACCTTATGAGGGGGAGAAACAGTGGAAAAGCATTTGATGTACATCAACGGCCAATTTACAGAATCTGAAGGCAAAGAGTGGATGGAAGTAACTAATCCAGCAACAGATGAAGTGATTTCACAGGTTCCCAAAGCTACAAGGAATGATGTCGTGCGTGCCATTGACGCAGCAGAAGCAGCCCAGACTGCATGGGAAGAAACCCCCGCAGTTGAAAGAGGAAAGTATCTTCATGCCATTGCCAGCGGAATTCGGGCGGAGGCGGATAGCCTAGCCAGACTGATCTCCGAAGAAGTAGGCAAGACACTGGAATTGTCTACGGTAGAGGTTAATTTTACAGCGGACTATATGGATTATATGGCAGAATGGGCACGCCGCTATGAAGGGGAAATCGTGCAGAGTGACCGTGATAATGAGAATATTTTTGTGTTTAAACGGGCGATAGGAGTCACTACAGGCATTTTGCCGTGGAATTTTCCATTCTTCTTGATTGCCAGAAAAATGGCACCGGCGCTGATTACCGGAAATACGATTGTAGTCAAACCTAGTGCCGAATCACCAAACAACGCAGTGGCCTTTGCCAAGATTGTCGACAAAGCTGATCTTCCCCAAGGGGTATTCAATCTTGTCACCGGCAGAGGTGCAGAGGTCGGTAATGAATTGGCCAGTAATCCTAAAGTCGGAATGGTTAGTCTCACGGGCAGTGTGCCGGCAGGACAAAAAGTGATGCAGGCGGCTGCAGAGAATATCATCAAGGTCAGTCTGGAGCTGGGCGGCAAAGCGCCTGCCATTGTCATGGATGATGCCGATTTGGATATAGCGATTCGGGCGATTGTGGATTCCCGGGTAATTAATACGGGGCAGGTCTGCAACTGTGCGGAGCGGGTATATGTGCATAAGAAGATCAAAGACGAATTCACCACCCGTCTGGTTGAAGCCATGAAGACGGTAAAGTATGGCGATCCGCTGAAAGACAAGGATATTCAAATGGGTCCGTTGATCAATAAGGCGGCACAAGAATCCGTGCAGCAAAAGGTTGACCGTGCCGTTGAAGAGGGAGCCAAAATCGCCTGCGGCGGTAAAAAGGTTCAAGGCGCCGGCAGCTTTTTCGAACCAACGGTCATTACCAATGCCACCAATGACATGGAGATCGTTCAGGAGGAAATCTTCGGACCGGTCATCCCGATCATTTCTTTTGCTAACCTAGATGAAGCGATAACGCTTGCTAACGACAGTGAATTCGGACTGACCTCATCCCTATATACGCGGAATTTGAACGTTGCCATGAAAGTTATCAAGCGTCTTAAATACGGGGAAACCTATATTAACCGTGAGAACTTTGAAGCCATGCAAGGTTTCCATGCAGGCTGGAGAAAATCCGGCATCGGCGGCGCAGACGGCAAACATGGCCTGAACGAATATTTGCAGACTCATGTCGTCTACTTGCAGTATGATAAGTCGGTCAATTGAATCAACTGATCATGAATAGGGTAAGCGATACGGTCCGGGAGGGCCGTATTTTTATGTGTACCGGTGTAACTCTTTTAGTAGTGAACAGCAGATTGTAGGAGCAGGTGAAAGAGCTGTTTCAGCTCTCGGAATTACGCTGCCGAGGTCTGATCAGCCGTGTTTCGGACCTTCGTGCGGTGGCTGAGCAAAAAGCCGACGAGTGAAGCGAGCAGCTGCTGGAACACCATGCCTAGCACGACAGGAACAGCTACCGGAGCGGGGAAATAGGACACGGCCAGGACAGCGCCAGCGCTGATATTGCGCATGCCTCCATTGAAGATAAGGGCAACTTCGTCTGCTTCGTTCCAGCGCATAAGCCTCGCCGTCAGAAAGCACAGGGCATAACCCGTTGAAGCCATAAGCACAATGACGAAGGCCAGGCCCAGCAGATGCAGGTTGATATCAGCCAAGTACGGAGATATGACAGACCCGTTAATGATGATAACCGCTGCCATACAAAGTTTGGAGACCGGATTCAGCCGGGGACTCCATACGGGAGCAACTGCGCCTTTGGTCCATTCATTAAGCACCATGCCAGCCAGAGACGGGACCACAATCATCCAGAACAGGCTGCTCATCATAGCGCCCGCTTCAAGTTTTACGTTCGTTCCAATCAGCAAAGACAACACGCCCGGTACGATAAAAGGCGATAGCATGGTGTCGATCAGAATGATGGACAGGGTGAGTGCCGTATTTCCTTTGTAAATGCTGACCCAGATAAAGCTGCTTACCCCCGTTGGAATTACTGCGGCAAGTACAAGGCCTGTGATTGTAAATTCATCCGAATGATACAGCACATTCCCGATTCCTGCGGCAAATAGCGGCATGGCAATGTGCAAAATGAATAAACAGGCGAACAGAGGCAGGGGTTTTTTGAGTACGCTCACGAAATCTTTGAATCCAAGACTGATACTTCCGGCAAATGTCATAAAAGCGAACAGCCAGGGAGCCAGATAGGTATAGGAGGAGAGTGAACTTCCGCAGAGGACTCCGGTCAGAACGCTAAGCGGAGTGATTAACGGCATCATTCGGTTCAGCGTCCTGTTTATAGCAAGAAGCATAATATGACATCCTTTTTGAATCATTTTTCACTATTATACATCTTTTAATGAACAGCAGTTTAGAGGATCCTAGACAACCCTTCTTTGATATTGGACTATTTTTTTAAGTACTCTGAGAAGTTCTCCTGAAAGTCCAACGAATGGATATCTTCCCGCAGATGGTGGTGAATCAGAGGTCCGATGTGCTCTGTATCCTTGTGTACCAGGAGTTCGAGAAGTGTCTGGTGCTCCTTCCAGATTCCTTCCAGCTTCTCTGTCTTTAGCATGTGCAGCCTGCGGTAGCGCAGGTAGTGCACATTGGACTGCTGAATCAGATTCCATAGGAACTCCCGCCCGGCGAGCCGGTACATAGCACGGTGGAACGCATCATCCAGATTGAGAAAGGAATCGATGTCGTTTTCTTTTCCGATGACTTCTTTCTGCCTCTCCAGAATGTCTTTGAGCTCATGCAGCCCGGTCAGCAGCAATTGTGATGATAGATCCTTGAGAATTTCTTTCTCCAGGGTGCTTCGCAAATAAGTGATCTGTTCAACGGATTCAAGATCTATATAGGACACGATGTTTCCTTTTTTGGGATAAATATCAGTATAGGATTCCAGTGCAAGCTGTTTCAGCACGTCACGGAGCGGCGTCCGTGAAATCTGAAATCGGTCGGAAAGGGCTGTTTCGCTCAGAATAGTGCCTGGCTTCAGGGTAAGGGTGAGAATCTCGTGCTTCAGTGTATTCAAGATTTCATCTTTGATCGACATTTCTCTTCCTGCTTTCAATAGTTAATGACATGATAATACTAGTATACATGATGATAGAAGATAATAAAATTGTTTATCAAAAGGGTTGAATAAATAGAATCATATTATCCTTACATACTCTAATTTATATTGTGTTGACAACAGTAGAGTCTTATTCTATGATCAAGAAAATCTTGTATACAAGATTGATGGGGAAGACAATCATAGGAGGGGTTATCAATGAACATGACGTGGAGATGGTATGGTGAGGGCAATGACAATATCACGCTTGATCATATCCGGCAGATTCCGGGAGTGATGGGTATCGTCTGGTCTTTGCATGAGAAAGTGGCAGGAGAAGTGTGGGAAATGGAACGCATCCAGGAAGTGGCGGATCAAATTACCAGCAAAGGCTTCAGTACGGCTGTGGTCGAGAGCGTCAACGTTCATGATGATATCAAAATCGGCTTACCGACCCGTGATAAATATATCGATATTTATATTGACACCATCCGCAAACTGTCTAAAGTCGGCGTAAAGGTAATCTGCTACAATTTCATGCCGGTGTTTGACTGGACCCGTACGGAGCTCTACAAGGAATTGCCCGACGGCTCCAATGCCCTCTTTTATGAAAAGGCTGCCATTACCGACAATCCGCGGGAGATGGTGGACCGGATTCTCAAGGGAGCCGGAGAATTTACCATGCCGGGCTGGGAGCCTGAGCGCCTGGCGAAGCTGGATGAGCTGTTTGCCTCCTACGCGGATGTGACGGAAGACATCCTGTTCGAGAACCTCAAGTACTTCCTGGAGCGCATCATTCCGGTATGTGAGGAAGTGGATATCAAGATGGCGATCCATCCTGACGATCCGGCCTGGCCGATCTTTGGGTTGCCGCGCATTATCCGTAACCGGGATATGATCCGCCGATTCCTGGATTTGGTGGATAGCCCGTACAACGGTCTGACCTTCTGCACAGGGTCGCTGGGCACGAATCCGGATAACGATCTGCCGGCAATGATCCGCGAGTTCCATGACCGTATTCATTTTGCCCATATCCGCAATGTGAAGGTGTTTGAGAACGGGGATTTCATTGAGGTATCGCATCGTGGGCGCGATGGAAGTGTCGATGTGGCGGAGGTCGTCAAGGCTTATCACGACAATGGATTTATCGGTTATGTCCGTCCGGATCACGGGCGCCATTTGTGGGGTGAAGAGAAAAACTGCCGTCCAGGCTATGGGCTCTACGACAGAGCTCTTGGGATCATGTATTTGCTTGGCGTCTGGGACAGCCTGGACAATGTCAAGGGGGCGAAATAAATGCTGCGCCTGAACAGAATCAGTATCCAAGGGGAAGCGGCAGCCTGGAACGCGGTAGGAGTGGAGCTACCGAAGTTCGACTACGCGCAGGTGGCGGAGAATACAGCACGGAAGCCGGAATGGATTCATTTCGGTGCAGGCAACATTTTCCGAGGATTCGTGGCGAATGCCCACCAGAAGCTGCTGGAGAGCGGCAAAGCGGATACAGGTATCATCGCGGCGGAAACCTTTGACTTTGAGATGATCGATAAGGTATACAAGCCGTATGACAACTTGACGCTACTGGTGTTGATGAACGCAAACGGAGATTTTCAGGAAAAAATCATCAGCAGCATCGTAGAAGGAATCGCAGCGGACAAGAACCGTGAAGCGGATTACCGCCGCCTGATTGAAGTGTTCGAGAACCCTAGCTTGCAAATGGCCAGCTTCACCATCACGGAGAAGGGCTATTCGCTCACGGGTCCAAACGGAAAGTATCTGGGCATCGTGGACAAGGATATCGAAGGCGGGCCGGAGCAGCCGGTTCATGCCATGAGCATTGTGGCCTCTCTTGCATACAAACGTTATTTGAAGGGTGCTTATCCAATGACCTTTGTCAGCATGGACAACTGCTCCCATAACGGCGACAAGCTGAAGAACGGTGTGGTTACGATTGCGAAGGAATGGGCGGCAAAGGGGCTGGTAGAGGAAGGTTTCGTGGCCTATCTGGAGGATGAGCAGCTCATTGCCTTTCCGCTGTCGATGATCGACAAAATCACGCCGCGCCCTTCGGAATCGGTACAGGCGGCGCTGCTGGAGCAAGGAATTGGCGATATGGAAGTAATCATTACCTCCAAGAATACCTATACGGCTCCCTTCGTCAACGCGGAGGTTAGTGAATATCTGGTGATTGAAGATAAGTTCACGAACGGCCGCCCTCTGCTGGAGGAAGCGGGCATCATCTTCACCGATCGGGATACGGTCAATAATGTGGAGACGATGAAGGTTACAACGTGCCTCAACCCGCTGCATACGGCGCTTGCCGTATCCGGCTGTCTGCTTGGTTACACCCTGATTGCGGATGAGATGAAGGATGATACCCTGCGGAAGTTCGTGGAAGTCATTGGCTATAAGGAAGGGCTGCCGGTTGTGGTAGACCCGGGCATTCTCAGTCCGAAGCAGTTCCTGGACGAAGTGTTGACCGAGCGCTTCGCCAATCCGTTCATACCCGATACGCCGCAGCGGATTGCTACCGATACCTCGCAGAAGGTAGGTATCCGATTCGGTGAGACCCTTAAATCCTATACCCGTCGCGATGATCTGGACCCAGCACAGCTGACAGCCATTCCGCTGGCCATTGCGGTCTGGTGCCGGTATCTGCTTGGCGTGAATGATGAGGGTGAAGCTTTCACGCTAAGTCCGGATCCGCTGCTGGAATCACTGCAGGGACATCTGAAAGGGGTCACCCTCGGAGACCTATCCGCCAATATACGCCCGATTCTTGAAGATGAGCAGCTCTTTGGCGTTCCGCTCTATGAAATTGGCCTCGGAAGCAAAATCGAGGGCATGTTCCTGGAAATGCTGGCCGGTCCGGGAGCCGTGCGGAGAACCTTGGAGAAGGTTCTGAAGTAGGAGAGGAGAATGACGATGAAGCCTTTTATACATGAGAATTTTCTGCTGCAGACCGAGGAAGCCCGGGTACTCTACCATGAGTATGCCGAATCGCTCCCGATTATCGACTACCATTGCCATCTGAACCCGGGGGCTATCGCTGAGAATAAGCGGTTTGGCAGCATAACTGAAGTATGGCTGGGCGGAGACCATTACAAATGGCGGGCGCTTAGAACGTTCGGCGTCGACGAGAAATATATTACGGGTAATGCATCGGATGAGGAGAAGTTCGCCAAGTGGAGCGAGGTGCTGCCCTTTACCGTGGGCAACCCGCTGTATCACTGGTCGGCGCTGGAGCTAAAGGCGTACTTTGGTGTGGAGGAGCAGTTAACCCCGCAGAATTGGCGGCGGATATATGATCATTGCAATTCTTTTATCGCTCAGGATGGCTTCACGGCCCAGGGGCTGATTACCCGTTCTAAGGTGAAATGGATCTGTACTACAGATGATCCGGCCGACGATCTGCACTACCACAGGCAAATCGCCGAGCAAAAAGAGTTCCAAACCGGCGTTACGCCGACGTTCCGTCCGGATAAGGCGCTGCAGATTGAACCCGATGCTTTTCTGGAATATGTTCATAGTCTGGAGCATGCTGTAGGTTATGCCATCACTTCCTATGCACTCATGGAACGTGCCTTGCTGGAGCGGATTGAGTATTTTGATAAGCATGGCTGCAAGGTCTCCGACCACGGGTTCTCGCATCTTCCCTTTGCTGAGGCAGCACCGTCCGTGCTGGAGGCCATCTTCAGCAAACGTCTGAGCGGCGGAGTCTTAAGCCGCCTGGAATCCGACCAGTATCAGACGGCGTTATTCCTTGCCATGGGCCGCAAGTATGCCGCCCATGGCTGGGCCATGCAGCTGCATGTCGGAGCGATCCGCAATCCGAATTCACGCATGTTCCGTGAGCTTGGCCCGGATACAGGCTTCGATACTATCGGAGACGGCAGCTATGCGGATAGCCTGTACAAGCTGCTCGACGGACTGGAACGGACCGGAGAGCTTCCGCGAACGATTCTATACAATCTGAATGCGGTGCAGAATGATGTGCTGGCTGCGATGGCAGGTTCTTTTCAGGGAGGCGGAATCAAGGGGAAAATCCAGTTCGGCTCCGGCTGGTGGTACAACGACCAGAAGGACGGAATGCTGAAGCAATTGACGTCTTTGTCCAATCTGGGTCTGCTAAGCTGTTTCGTAGGGATGCTCACGGATTCCAGATCCTTCCTGTCCTACACGCGGCATGAGTATTTCCGGCGGATTCTCTGTAATCTGATCGGAGGCTGGGTGGCTGACGGCGAAGCGCCGGGGGATCTTGCGTTCCTGGGAGGCATCGTTCAGGACATTTGTTATCATAATGCTGAACGTTACTTCGGGTTTCCGCTGGAAAAGTAACCTGACTTATTCATAACTGAGGGGCTGTGGGTCTGTTGAAGACTTCCGGTCCCTTTTTTTTGTGGGACGATGTGCTATCTTGTGAAATACAATCTGGAGAGTATGATAAACTGATCTACAAGAGTTACAAGCATACAGAAGGAAGCACGTGCCAATAACATATCCAATATAAAGGGTGATGAAGAGTGGGGATTCTGGAAAAAGCCAAATACAGGCCTGTAGTGCATTTTTCTCCGGAACAGAACTGGATGAATGACCCGAATGGACTGATTTATTTTGAAGGAGAGTATCATTTGTTCTACCAGTATCATCCCTTCTCCACCACATGGGGCCCTATGCACTGGGGGCATGCTGTCAGTAAGGACCTGATTCAGTGGGAAGAGCTGGATATCGCCTTATATCCGGACCATAACGGAGCGGCGTTCTCAGGAAGTGCAGTTGCCGACTGGAATAATACCTCCGGTTTGTTCCCTGAGAAGCCGGGGATTGTAGCGATTTATACCAGTCATTTGGATGGAAGTGCAGACACCCCGGCGGTCCAAAGTCAGAGTCTCGCATACAGCCACGACAACGGAAGAACCTGGATGAAGTATGAAGGGAATCCTGTGCTTACACACCCGTCCAAGCCTGATTTCCGCGATCCCAAAGTGTTCTGGTCTGAAAGCTTCAGCAAGTGGATCATGGTTCTTGCTACAGATCAGACGATCACATTGTATTCTTCTGTGAATCTGAGAGAGTGGAGACTGGAAAGTGAGTTCGGTGAGGGAGCTGGCTCCCATGAAGATGTGTGGGAATGTCCCGATTTGTTCGAACTTCCGGTAGAGGGGACGGAGGAACACCAATGGGTGCTCCTGGTCAGTATTGCCGATAACAAACAATTGAATCACGGGTCCAGGACCCAATACTTCATCGGTTCGTTTGACGGATCGGTCTTTACACCGGAGCATAATGATATCCGGTGGCTGGATTACGGCAAAGACAACTATGCGGGGGTCAGCTTCTCGGATATTCCAGGGGAAGACGGGAGAAGAATCTACATCGGTTGGATGAACAACTGGCGCTATGCCAACCAGACACCGACTCCGGGATGGCGGGGGGCGATGACGATTCCCAGATCGTTGTCGCTCCGTGAAGATGAAGGTGAGATCCGTCTCTGTCAGCAGCGGGTTAAGGAGCTAACGCAATATTTGGACCAGCAAATAACCTTGCCGAACCTGCTGCTTAAGCCGGGCGGCAAGTACGAGGTCAGACTGGATGCGTCCGTGATCGAACTGAATGTGAACATCGGGGAATATCATGCGGAGGAGTTCGGAATCATCCTTAAGTATGCCGGTTCCTATCAGACGGTTCTTTCCTATTCTACTGCCGAGGGAACTCTTATACTGAAAAGAGATCAGTCCGGAGAAACCGGATTCTCGGATATGTTCAAGGATATGCAGACTACAGAAGCACTGGGTACTCTCCGCAATCTGCGTGTGCTTGTGGATTCCTGTTCGGTTGAAATCTTCGCGAACGACGGGCTGGTATCGGTCACAAGTCTGATTTTCCCAGGCAGCCATTGCCAGAGCGTATCTCTGTATGCGGAGGCTGGACCGGTTCAGTTGCGGGAAGGCCATATTATGTACCGGTAAGGCTGCGGGGAAGTTTTTTTATGGGCAAAAGCCTTGCAAAGAATTGATAATTTATGAAACACAGGCTAAGGTGAGTTCGGAGCCTATATGTGACTACTTTGGAACAACTGTGCGGTTGTCCTTGAGCTGTTTTCCGATCCTTTGGCCGGTGGCTGCAATGTTAGCAGAATGTTAGTGGCGACGTTCGCAGCAGTGTCCATTTCAGCATACAACTCGCGTAAGTGGCAGTATTCATTTCAGTATTCATCCTAGCCTTCGCAACATCATTCTTCTCAATGTTCCCCTCCATGATCGTGGCAGCGGGCACGCACCGTATGAACAACTGTCAGAAGTAAATAAAGTGTTAGACTGGCAACTGGTGCCCGTTGGTTAAGCTAACAGGCAGGATAGTTCAAGATAAACCGCGGTGAACCGTACCATAAGTAAGTACAAACTCTTCTCTAAGTGAAGCGTCAAAGAACAATTCAATGTCCTCGACGCTTCTTTGGTCTGGGCTATTGCCAGCGTTTATTGTGATTTTATTGATGATCGTGTGGAGCAAGTCTTTTTGCTTCTCAGGCTCAATTGTCGGAATGATTTTCGAAAATTCATTCAGTACGGCATTTACTTGCTCAAACGATACTTCGGTTATAGTCGGTAGCGTAAGATCATGCTCAATTTGCCTTTTCTGATCAAGTAATTCTTTCTTCTCTATTTCAAGCGCATGGACTTTATGAGGGAAATACGAAGCGATACAACACGGAATTACAATATATGATATGACTAAGTAGGCATATGCCAATGATTGAGCAATTCTAAGGAGGAATATATATAATGCCATACCCTTTTGATTGCATAACCAACTTTATGTTTTATGATACGGAAATTTCCACAGCAGACGTAATCTTAATTCCTGGCGGAAGCCACCCACAATTAATGGAGAGAGCCGCCGACTTGTTTCATCAAGTTAGCGCCCTATATTCTTCCATCGGGTGGTGATACGTCACATGTAGAAAAAACTGAATGGGACTTCCTATGAAATGTAGGCTTAATGCTAGGTATTCCAGATTCAGCAATTCTCAAGGAAGATAAAGCAACAAACACCTTTGAAAATTCACGATTCTCATGGAATGTTCTACAACTGGTATCTGGAAGAAACAAAAATACAATGTGTAATGAATGAATTGGAGAAGGAGTGCCCCAATTCCGCAAAATATATCAAAAATAAAATTATGAAATGATGTACAGTTGTGGTATATCCATGGAGGCGTTTAATGAATTACATTGCATTGGTAACCAAAGCAATATCCTATATTGAAGACCATCTGATAGAAAAGACCACAGCCGAAGAAATTGCAGAATGGGTAGGATATTCCCCCTATCATTTCCACCGAATCTTTCAATCCGTTACACGAAACACCGTCTCAGATTATATCAGGAGGCGGAGATTGACTCTTGCCGCGTATGAATTATTTCATTCCGATCTTAGAATCGTAGAGATCGCGATAAAATATCAGTTTGAATCTCAGGAAGCCTTTACCCGTGCCTTTCAAAAAATGTTCTCCATCTCGCCGGGACGGTTCCGCAAGCAAACAAACATGAAAGACACGTTGTTTCGGACAATGGAGAAGAAAGCATTGGATGAATCCGGGATGCGGCATTTGCTCTACGGAGTAACCCTCGATCCCTTGATTATCAACAAGGAAAAACTCAATTTGGTTGGAATGGAAATAAGGGGGATGGGCTCCCGAGAAATCGGAAAGCTGTGGAGCGGTTTCAGGCAACGAGTAGCGGAAATCGATAGAAGAAGAAATCCCGAATCTACCTTTTACTCGTTATTTATGCTTACAGGAGTTCAGTGGGAAGTCTCTTACATCGCTTGCGTCGAGGTTTGCGAAGAGGGGCAGATCCCTGAAGGGATGGTCTATATAGTCCTCCCAGCAACAACATACGCTGTATTCACGCACCGGGGGTCGCTGGATAGAATACCAGATACGTTCTATTACATCTATAACACATGGTTACCGAAATCGGGAAGAATACGCACGAATGATCCGGAATTTGTACGATACGATCATAGATATACGGGTCCTATGAATGATGATTCCGAGTTTGATATTTATATACCCATTGGCCCGATATCGTGACTTGAGCGAAGTTCGAGGAAAGGAAGTATGGTGAATGATAGGAAACGCAGAGTTTAAGAATGGGTATGCAGGATTCCGAAAAGTAATAATAGACGATATCTCCTTAGGCATTACGTTTCCCATGACGGTGATGTATCCGGTAGGCAATCCCGAACAAGTAGAGCGATTGGGACCCTACCTGTTGGAATTGGCCAGAGAAGCAGAGCCTTCGGAAGGGATGTTTCCACTGGTTATCATCTCTCACGGTACCGGCGGTTCACCGCTTGTATACCGGACGCTGGCTCGGCATTTAGCTCGCAACGGTTTTATCGTCGGCATGCCGGAGCATCCATACAACAATCGAAACGACAATAGCTTGGAAGGGACGGTACAGAATCTTGTAAACAGACCTAGGCACCTTAGGATGGCCACCGACTGGTTTTTCGAAAATAAGATGTTTAAGGAGAAATTAATGCCGAATGCCGTCTCGATCATCGGGCATTCCTTGGGCGCTTACACGGCATTGGCAGCGGCGGGTGGCGTACCAACTTCGCTTCCTCATGAAACTTCGGACGGAAAGCCGCAGTTCATAGAGGTTACAGAGGATCACAGAATCAAGTCCCTAGTTCTACTTGCGCCGGCGTCGGTCTGGTTCCAAGCTGAAGGGGCCTTGCGTGCGGTTAACCTTCCCATCTTGATGTTGGATGCAGAGAAGGATCTATTTACTCCCCTTTTTCACGCACAAATAATAGTGGATGGCGTTGCTGATCCGAAGAAAATACAATACAGAACAGTTGAAAACGCCGGACATTTCTCCTTTTTGTGCCCCTTCCCGGAATCGATGAAGAGCCCGACGTTTCTCCCTGCTCAAGATCCCCCAGGCTTTGATCGCGAACATTTCCATAAAACGCTTAATGCAAACATATTGGATTTTCTTTATACCCATCATGACGGGAGATATGACGACTAGGCAAAGCTTTCTGTTCATGTGCACATATTAGGTTGCATAAAGAATGAGTTTTTCTACAAAGGATGACTATAAACGTGCCGTTACAGATAGCGCGGTGAAGCGCATCACAAGTAACGCCTAGATCATTACACTAACGAGGAACGTTAGTTCAACAAAGCCGGCGGCAGTCTAATACTTTATTTTCTTTGGACAACAACAACAAGAGCCGTACGGATTATCCGCATGGCTCTTATTGTTGCTGCATAATTCAGGTTGCTCTTATTTACTACTCCATAAGGCGACACGGTCCTGCACATATTTGGTGTAGCCCTTTTCCATTTTTGCTACGCCGGCTTTGTCGAGATCTGCCATGTAGGCATCCCAGATTTTGTCGAAGTCTGCTGGCTTAGCCAGGATGGCTTGAGGGATGCGTTTCCATGTAATGTCTCTCATTTTGTTGCCCAGAATGGAGACTTCATCTTCCCCGGGAATGGCGATGTTCCAAGCGGCTCCGTATGCTTTTTCCTTGAATTCTTCTTCTTTCGGGAAGAGATCCTTCCAAGTGGTAGCTTTGTAGGCAGCCAAAGTTTCTTTCTCAACGTCACTGTAGCCAAGCACCAGTTGTTCAGGGAAGTTCTTGGTATAGTAGTTGCCAGTCGAATCCTTAGCGCCGTCGCCGTAGTGAACCATCATATTCCAGTAGAAGCCGATGCCTGACTCCTTGGTGAATGCTGTATTGTCGTTGTTGATCCGGTCCTGAACTTCTGCAGGAACCACACGTTTGCCGTTCTCGATCTTATAATGCTTGCCTTCGATACCCCAGTTATTCAGAATTTGTCCTTCATCGGATGCCAGGTAGTCCAGGAACTTGATGGTGCGGACCGGATCGGGATTCGTGCTGGAAATGGAGATCCCGTAACCGCCCATGAAGCCGGTAGGCCAGAAGCTGGTTTCCTTATATTCTTCTTTCAGCGTCACCGGATAGTGACCGTAGGTCTGCTCGAATTTGCCTGCTGTCTTGAGGGCCTGCTGAGCATCATTGTAGTCCCAGTCCTGGTCAATCAGGCCGAGCACACGTCCTGTTGCAACTTTGGCTTTATATTGGTCATACTTCTGCACAAAGCTCTCCTTGTCGAGCAGGCCGATGTCATTCATGTGGTTCAGCCAGCGGAAGTATTCCTTCTCTTCAGGACGGCGGAAGTGGTAGATAGCTTCATGTGTTTCTTGGTCTACATAATATTCCCCGTCATCCGAGCCGCCTGTGGTAGACACGGCAGGGTTGGTTACAGAAATGTACATATGCCAGTCATCCGCGTTCAGGGAGACTCCGATGTTTTTGTTGCCGTTCTCATCGGTGGGATGCTTATCTAAATAGGCTTTGATCACATTTTCGTAATCCGTAACCGTCTTGATCTCCGGATACCCGGCTTCCTTCACAACGCGGTGCTGCAGCTCGAACCCTCCGCCAGCCACGAATTTCTTCTCATCTACCGCAGCCCAGGTCGGGATGGAATAGATGGACTGGTCTTCATTGGTATACTTTGCCCGGGCCAGGTTATCGCCGAGCACACGCTTGATGTTGGGTGCATATTTGTCGATGAGTTCGGTCAGATCAATTACCGCTCCGGCATCGACCAGCTTACCGATATCGCCTTTGGCGGAGATGATGTCAGGATATTCGCCGCCGGCTGCGATCAGGGCGATTTTTTGCTGCGGATCGCCTACGGCAAATTCCGCATCGAGCGTAACGCCTGTTTTTTCCGTGATGACGGTGCTGACCTCATCCTTCATATTATTCCAGTTCGGATTCGGGTCTTCTGCGAAGAAGGAGAGTGTCAACGGACTTAGATCTTCGGCTTCGGCCGTAGCCTCTGCAGTAGCAGTGGCAGTGCCTCCATTAGCAGCCTTAGTAGCCTCGGCATTATCTGCCGTATTCTTGGTATTGTTCGAACCGCTGCATCCGGCCAGCACACTGAGGAGCAAGGTCAAGACCATTAGCAGCACGTACGGTTTCGCTGTCTTTCTTGTCATGAATAGAAACCCTCCCTTTTTCTCGTGAAAAATGTATTGTATACACAGGCAAAGCCTGATGATACCGCAAGCGGCCTAGCTTTTTACCGAACCCAGTGTCATGCCCTTGACGAAGTAGCGCTGCAGGAACGGATAGACCACCAGAATAGGCACCGTGACCACGATCGTGATCGCCATTTTGACCGATTCGGGGGAAATCTGCGCCATGACCTCGACCATATTGCGGCCGCGGAAGTTATCGGCGTTGGTTGTCGTACTCTGGATGACCTTCATGAGCTCGAACTGCAGGGTGGTCAGCCCCTCCTTGGAACCGTTATAGAGATAGGTGTCGAACCATGCATTCCACTGGCCGACGGCCAGGAACAGGGCGATGGTCGCCAGCGCCGGCTTGGTCAGCGGGAGGATTACCCGCCAGTAAATCGTGAAGTCATTGGCACCATCCAGCTTGGCGGATTCCTGCAGGGCATAAGGCAGTCCGTCGATGAAGGATCGGATCACGAATACGTTGAACGCGCTGACAAGACTGGGGAGGACATATACGCCGAAGGTCCCCATCATATGCAGGTTTTTGATCAAAATGTAGAAGGGGATCAGTCCGCCTGAGACGTACATCGTCAGCGCCAGAAAGGTGGAGACGAACTTGCGTCCCTGAAAGTCCACCCGGCTCAGGGTGAAGGCCAGCATGGAGGCGCTGATCAGCCCGAGGATCGTCCCGATGACCGTACGCAGAACAGAAATCTTCAGTCCGGTCATCAGCCCGGAATAGGCGAAGATCGTCTCATAGTTCTTGAACGTAAACACGCGGGGAAAGACCGTAATCCCGCCCTTGATACTGTCCGTAGAATCGTTAAAAGAGATCGCCAATACATTCAGAAAAGGATATAACGTAGCGATGGTCACCACAGTAATCGCCACATAGACTACCAAATCGAAGATACGGTCTGACCAGGATGCGGCGGCCAGTCTGTTATTCAGCATAAAGGGCCTCCTAAATGATGCTTTCCTTAGTTATTTTTTTGAAAATACCGTTCGCTACAAACAGCAGAATCACACTCACCACAGAGTTGAAGATGTTGATGGCTGTACCGAAGGAGAAGCGTCCCATCCCAAGCCCGTAGTTCAGTGCGTACAGGTCCAGTGTCTGGGAATAATCACGCACCAGATTGTTGCCCAGCAGGAACTGTTTCTCGAATCCGATACTGATTAAGTGGCCGATGGAAATGATCAGCAGGATCACAATTGTCGTCCGGATCCCCGGCAGTGTTATGTTCCGCACCTGCTGGAGCCGGCTTGCACCATCCACTCTTGCGGCTTCATACAGCTCTGGACCGATACCAGAAATGGCTGCGAGATAGATAATCGTGTTCCAGCCAGTTTCTTTCCAGACATCCGAAGCGGTGACGATGCCCCAGAACAGATTGCCTTTGGCCATGAATTGGATGGGTTCGCTAATCAGATGCAGACTCATCAGCAGGTCGTTCACCGCACCGTTGTCGGTAGAGAGCATCTTGGTAATAATCCCCGCAGCAACCACCCAGGACACGAAGTGGGGCAGGTAGGAGACCGTCTGTACAAAACGTTTCAGGAACATCAGCCGCACCTCGTTCAGGAGAACGGCGAAAATAATGGGAATAATGAATCCGGCCAGCAGGCCCATAATGCTCATCGCCAGTGTGTTGCGGAGTGCATTGAAGAACTGCTCATCCTGGAATAGCTCCTTGAAGTATTTCAGCCCGACCCATTTCTGCTCGAAAAAGGATTTGCCCGGCTTGTATTTCTGAAAGGCCATCGTCCATCCCCACAAAGGCAGATAGTTGAAGACAAATGCCCACAGTACAAACGGAACAGACATCATATAGAGATATTTCTGCTGCAGGAACTTTGGCCAAAAACGTGAGGCAGGCTTCTTTGGCACCGGCTCTACTTTAGCGGTAATCGCTTTCATTTATGTCCCTCCTTCGATATGGCATTATCATAATCTATGAAGAATCCGGGAAACACCCGAACATTTGAGTTAAAAAACAGGGAGGAATCCGCCTTTTTCGTAAGCGCTTTCTGAAATTAACTGGCGGTCAAATTGTGCTTTTTCTGCGATAGTCGGAAGGAGAAATACCTTCGATCTTCTTGAACTTTTCCCGGAAATAATCCACATCACTGAAGCCGACTTCGCTTGCGGCCTGATGGATTTTACAGCCTTGATCCAGCAGATCCTTGGCTTTTTCGATGCGGACTTTGTCCAGATAGCTGTTGAACGGGAGGCCAGTGCTGTTCTTGAACAGCTTGCCCAGGTAGGCGCTGCTGTAAGTGAACACCTCGGCGAGCGTATCCAGCTTCAGATTATCCTGATAATGGCGGTGGATGAGGTCCAGCATCCGTTTCATTAAAACATCCATATCGTCATGGGCTATACCGGCTGCATATTGCTCCAGAAGATGAATGACATGCGTCTGCAGTCTGGGGAGGGAGGTGTGTCGGTAGATTTGCTCGATCTGCTCATCCATTCCGCTCTGCAGCTGTTCCAGCTCCTTGTAATGCAGCGAGAGCTTGTTGATCAGATAGGTGACCAGTCTCACATAACGTGATTTCATCGCCATCTCCGAATAACAGGCGGCAATCATCAGATCTCCGGCTTCCCGGATCAGTGGGGATAGTACCTCAATGCTCCCGATATCCATGGCAAAAAACAGCCGTTCCACCACAGAGACAAGACCAGATTCCGATTCTTCCGCAGTGAACGGCAACCCTTGCTTCAGCTTGAGGGAACCCGGTCCGATCATCCCCGGCTCATCGTAGAAAAAATGCTCCTTCATCCGGGCCAGTGCCGATTGGTGGGAGCGGGGAACCTCTTGCAGAGTGTCCACCATATCACCTGCGGCAATGATACAGTCCAGCCCTTGGCACGTTACCGCTTCTTGTATATTCTGGACCATTAATTTACGCACGAGCTCCTTCTGGAAAGAAGGCTGGAGCAGGACGCCCAAATAAGAGTCCATAGCGAAAACAATACCCCATTCCTGTTCTTCAAAGCTGGCTGTAAGTCTCGCCTTCACTGCCGTTGAGGGACCATTATCTGCATTGTCCTGAAGCAGCAGCCGGATCAGGACCACCTGATAGGAATCCCAGTGTATTCCGGATTCAAGCACGGCTGCATCCAGGGAGGACGATGTCTGCAGGTTATTCTCCATCAGCAGGGACTGGATCAGCATTTCCCTGCTCCATACTTTGACAGCAGCATGCTTCTTCCGGTGCACGGTCCGTGCGGCAAGCTCTGCGGACAGCGTGGACAAATAGTGATGTAATTCATCTTCATCCACCGGCTTCAGCAAGTAATTGTCGATCCCGAAGGTCATTGCACGCTTGGCATAACTGAAATCTGCATACCCGCTGAGGATAATGATATGCATCTCCGGATCATTTTCCCGCAGCTCCTGAATAAGCTCCAGGCCGTCTCTGCCGGGCATGCGGATATCGACAATCATCAGATCCGGGGAGTACAGCTCATATTTATGTTTCGCTTCAATAGCATTCGCTGCGGTATCAACGACCTGATAGCCCAGGCTCTCCCAGTCCAGCAGTGCCGCAAGCCCCTCACGAATGGCTTGTTCATCATCCACAATCAGCACACTATACATAAGTATCACTCCTAAGGGGGATCACAAAGCTGATCTGCGTGCCAAAACCGTTCTGGCTTGCCAGACTCAGCCCATATTCCTGGCCGTAGGTCAGCTTGAGCCGCAAATGAATATTGCGCATCCCGATATTATTGGTTTCATAGTCATCCTTGTCCTCCAGCATCTCCCGGATTTCTTGCATCCGCTGTTTGGAAATGCCTGTTCCATTGTCGGAGACCTGGACTTTGAGCTGCTCGTCTTCAATGCGGATGTCCAAGCGGACCATGCCTCCGTCGATCTGATCTTCCAGCCCGTGGACTACGCAGTTCTCCACGAGCGGCTGAATAATAAGCGGGGGAATCTGAATGAGATTAGCCTCGGGATCTACGTGTAGCTCATAATTGAGCCTGTCATCATAGCGGAATTTCTGGATGACCAGATAACAATTAACGGTCTCCAGTTCGCTCTGCAGGCTGATCATCCCGTTGCCTACCTCCAGGTTCTTGCGCATCATTTTCCCAAGCAGCCGAACGACTTGTGATATATCGGCCTGTCCCCTGACATGGGCTTTCATCCGGATAGATTCCAGGGCATTGAAAAGAAAGTGGGGGTTGATCTGGCTGGCCATCATTTTGAATTTGATCTCATTTTGCTTCAGCAGGGTAGCATTTCGCTGCCGGTTGGATTCTTGAACTTCACTCATCAGATCATTAATGTTCCGTACCATATGATTGAACTGTCTGGCCAGCTGGCCGATTTCATCTTTACCGTCAATTACGAGCGTAGCTCCCAAATTCCCGGAACCCACCTTGGAAATATGCTTGCTTAGATGCAGCATCCGTCCGGTAAGCAGCCGCGAGAAGTAGTAAATCAGCAGAATAGCCATAATTAATGCGGAGATAATGACCGAAGAAGCGAGCGAAATAATCCGGTTGGGCTCCTCCACGATACTTTCTACGGAGAAGATCGAGATGATGCGCAGGCTGTTCAAGCTTCCTCCCGGCTGCCAGTCATCAATCAGCATTTTGAAAGGCTTGCCTTCAATCGATACATCATAGGGTCCTTGTCCGGCAGACGATACAGCCTTAAAGTCTATATCGTTCAGAGTTTTGCCGAGGGTGCCCGCACGGTTGGAGGCCACAATATGGTCATTCTCATCGACAATGAGGGTTTCAAAGCTCTCCTGGTCCAGAATGTCATTCAGTTTCTCCGCATTTACGTTGACGACCAGTACCCCGGCAGTCCGCTGTTTAAAAAAATCGACCTTGCGGATCAGGCTGAGATAATATTGGCCATCGCGGTTGTCGAGAATATAGTTCCAGCAGACCATCCCCTTCTGGGTCAATGCTGTCTGGTACCACGGCTCCTGTGTGACCTGCTCATCCGCCTGCAGAAACTCCCAATTGTCCAGAACGGTCGGATTGTCGATGTACAGGCGGATACTGGAGATTTCCCTGTACAGCCGGACAAATTCACGGAAG
This sequence comes from Paenibacillus sp. LS-5, assembly GCF_056121505.1. NCBI lineage: Bacteria > Bacillati > Bacillota > Bacilli > Caryophanales > Paenibacillaceae > Paenibacillus > Paenibacillus sp. LS-5. The sequence goes on from NZ_JBWAVA010000002.1 coordinate 343,628, forward strand.
TCGGGGTAATTCCAGTAGGCTTGCACCACATCATATACCGACACGTAGCGGTGGTTGGCGGCCTCCTCCAGACGGCTGTCATTGGACAGACGGTAAGCGATATCGAGTGGAACATTAAGCATTTCGCCGGTCCGTTTCTTCACCCGGTCCACATTGGCCGTAATCTGTTTCAGCGCATTATCCATTGCCATATTCCGCAGCTCACTCGTCAGGAACACTCCCACAATCAATACCGGAATGAGCGTGACACAGCCAAAGGACAAGAGGAGCTTGGTCCTTAGCCGCAGATTGTTCATCATAGTGATGATATGGGCATACACGAAAAGAACACCTCCATTCCTTATATTGATAACGCTTACAAGAGATTATATCGTGAAATACAACACCAATATATGTAATCATTTGTGCATTTATTGTCCTCAGTTATGTTTTTTAGGAGGCGGGATTGTACACGAATTGGCGATATTATTACATAAACAACAGATATCGGGTCATATGTATTCCGCGCGGGCCATTGTATAATCAGCCGCAGGAGGTGTTTTAGGATGAATAATCATTGGGCGATGGTAACCGGTGCGGATCGGGGAGTAGGATTCAGTCTGGCCAAAGGGTTGCTGGAACAGGGTTATCATGTAATTGCAGGACAGTATCTGCAGCAGAATCCTGCGCTGGAACAGCTGGTAAATACTTATGCAGACAGCCTGCATGTGCTGCCGCTTGATATCAGCGATGATACTAGTGTGAAGCTGGCGCTGCAGGGGGTGGCGGCTATTACAGACCGGCTGGATATGCTGATTAATAATGCTGCAATTCTGGGCGATATGCAGGCAACGATTCAGGATGAGCTGAACTTTGAAGAGATGGAGCTTGTATTCCGGGTGAATGCACTGGGTTCACTCCGGATGTCTAATGGTCTGATGGGATTGCTTCTTCGGAGCGAACACAGACTGATTGTCAATATCTCATCAGAAGCAGGAAGTATCGGGAACTGCTGGCGTACCAGCTGGTATGCCTACTGTATGTCTAAGACAGCCCTCAATATGCAGTCACAGCTGATTCATAATCAGATCTCGGAGCAGGGTGGAAAGGTAATGGTGATTCATCCGGGCCATGTTCAGACCTATATGCAAGGTAAGCTGGATACGTCAGGCAGTCTGACACCAGATCAATCAGCAGAGCACATTCTTCAATTAATAGAGAAACGTCTGCAGCCGGATTATCAGGATCACAGTCTGGTATTTGTTGATTATGCAGGGAATACGCTGCCCTGGTAGTGTATGCTCTGCATAATCAACATATTTTCTATTCAAAAGACGACAGAAACAGGACAACGGTGAACGTTCACCGTTGTCCTGTTTCTGTCGGTTTTTTTGCTGTCCACGGACCAGCGAGCGGTATCCATTCTGCCGGATATCTGGTTAACTGCGAAGCAGGCTTTGACCGTTCGTGGCGATGACCTCCTTATACCAGTGGAAGGATTTCTTGCGGTATCGCGCCAGGGTGCCTGAACCGTCATCGTGACGGTCCACATATATGAATCCGTACCGCTTGCTCATCTGCGCAGTAGAGGCACTGACCAGATCAATGCAGCCCCAAGAAGTATAGCCCATGACTTCAACACCATCTTGAATGGCTTCGGCTACCTGAACCAGGTGATCGTTCAAATATTCAATCCGGTAATCATCCTCGACCGTCGGCAGGCCATCTTCACCCGTAATCAGCTTGTCCACTGCGCCCAGCCCATTTTCTACAATAAACAGCGGCTTCTGGTACCGGTCATGGAACATATTCAGGACATAACGCAGACCCTGCGGATCAATCTGCCAGCCCCATTCGCTGGCCTTCAGATAAGGATTGGCCACACCGCTGAACAGATTGCCTTCCGATTCCGCACGTTTGCTGCGATCCGCTGTTTCACAGAGGCTCACATAATAGCTGAAGGAGATAAAATCTACCGTGTGCTTAAGGATATCTGCATCTCCCGGCTCCATATGAATTTCGATGCCGTTCTCTCTGAAGAAACGTTTCATATAGCCCGGATAGATGCCTCTCGCATGCACATCGGCAAAGAAATAATTCTTGTGCTCGGCTTCCATGACTGCAATCACATCATCCGGATTCGGTGTGAGAGGGTAGGTGGGCATACTCAGCACCATACAGCCGATCTTGGCTCCGGGATTAATCTCGTGGCCAATCTTTACCGCCAGGGCGCTGGCAACGAATTCGTGATGAATAGCCTGGTAGAGATCCTGCTTGCTGAGTTCCTTCTTCGGAGTGTAGATTCCCCCGCTCATGAACGGCTCTTCCAGAATCGAGTTGATCTCGTTAAAGGTCAGCCAATATTTCACTTTATCCTTATAACGGGTGAAGACTGTTCTGGCATAACGCTCATAGAAGCCAACCAGCTTGCGGTTGACCCAGCCGTCATATTGCTTGGACAGGTGCAGCGGTGTTTCATAATGGGAGAGGGTGACCAGTGGTTCGATGCCGTATTTGTGAAGCTCGTCGAACAGGTCGTCATAGAACTGCAGACCTTTTTCATTCGGCTCGGTCTCATCCCCATTCGGAAAGATCCGTGACCAGGCAATGGAGGTGCGGAACACCTTGAAGCCCATTTCGGCAAAAAGCCGGATGTCATCCTTATACCGGTGGTAGAAATCAATGCCGGTGAGCTTCAGATTGTCTTCGGTAGGAACCCCGGTAACAGGGCCTTTGATGCCTTGCGGAGCTACATCCTGGGTGGACCAGCCTTTGCCGTCTTCCTGATATGCGCCTTCACACTGGTTCGCGGCTACGGAGCCGCCCCATAGAAATCCGTCTGGAAATTGTACAGTCATTAGTAATCCCGCCTCTTATAGGTTATTGAATGATTTATGGTAAGCTAATATTGTTTCCTTCAGGGTAAATGCTAAACGTTGTAACGCGTTACATGTCAAGTGTTAAGTTAGATAGATTATGGGTGTAAGGAGATAGAGCATGTCCAATCTGGATCAAATTGCGAAGCTGGCGGGCTTCTCCAAAGCAACGGTCTCCAGGGTTCTGAACGATTCCCCTCACGTCAGTGCGGAGACCAGGGACACCATTCTGGCCATTATGAAAAAGCTGGATTATGTTCCGAATGGCAATGCCGTCTCCCTCTCCAAAGGGCGTACCCTGCAGATCGGCATGTGTGCGGAGGGTATCAACGAGGTGATGCTGCCTTTTCTGAACAGCTTTGTAGAGACGGCCAGCCAGAACGGTTATCAGACTATTATTTATACCTCGGGCGGGGATGCGAAGAAAGAGCTGAAAGCCTTTGAAGATCTGCGGAGAAAAAGAGTGGATGCACTGGTCATTATTACCTGTGTTAATGATCATTCCCTGTTAGGTTCCTATTGCAAATACGGCCCGATTGTCTCCTGGCAGCGGATGGAGCTCACGGAGATCCACTCGGTCGCTATGAACCAATATGACGGGTACAAGCTGGGTGTGGAGCATGTTATTGAACAAGGGTACACCCGTGTTGCCAACGCACTTGGCAGGCCGAACAGTATGAATACGCTCAGCCGGTTGTCAGCGTATGAGGAGATCATGAAGAAATATCATCTCGCCATGCGCCCCGAGTGGACTCTTACCGGCATTTATTCGATTCGAGATGGAGAACGGCTGGCCCAGGAATTGCTGCTGGGCGGGGGAGAACGGCCGGATGCTGTGCTGTGCGCCAACGATTTGGTGGCAGCCGGGCTTATGAACGAAGCCCGCAGGCAGAAGATAAGGGTCCCGGAGGACTTGGCAATCATCGGCTTTGACAACACGGAGCTGGCGCATACGCTGGGGATCACCTCCATTGACAATCCCATTGCCGCCCAGGCACAGAACGCCTTCCATCTGCTCCAGGGAAAGCTGAACCAATTGGAGGCGGCGCAGCAGAAGCTGCAGTTCAGTCTCGTCAAGCGGGCGACAACGTAAGCTTGATCACGGGTGTGCATAAGGGCGTTCCCTATTAGCCCTCATAATTGCAAAAACAGAGGCAGGCCATGTGAACGGCCTGCCTCTGTTTTTTGATAGGTGGGACTATTGAAAGCTACGTGTGGAATCTCCGTTACATCAACGTGCTAACCTGTTGCGTGAGATATTGCAGTTCATAAGGTTTTACTAGTTCAAGCCTGGCTCTAGCCCTTAACCGCACCCGCGGTAAGTCCGCTCACAATGTATTTTTGACAGAACAGGTAGAGGATGAGCACCGGCAGCGAGGTCAGCACCAGATCCGCGAAGATCAGGTTCCAATCCCGGCTGTACTTGCCGTAGAAGTTGTACACCGAGAGCGGCATCGTCCAGTCCGAGCTGTCGGTCAGAAAATAGAGCGGGATCGTAATGTCATTCCAGACGGACATGAAGACCATAATCGCTACGGTTGCATTGACCGGAACGATCAGGGGAGTCACGATTTTGAAAAAGACATCAAACGTATTGGCACCCTCCAGGAAAGCCACCTCATCCAGCGCTTTGGGTATGGAGCGGATAAACCCGCTGTAGAGAAACACGCTGAACGCGGTGTTGAGAGAGGCATAGATGAAGATTACACTGGTAATACTGCCGTAAAAACCCATCCACTGCACGACACGGATCGTTGTAATGGTGGACATTGGAGCGATCAGCCCCATGAAAAAGAACATATACAGAAAGCCGGACCATTTGGTCTCCCTGCGTACCAGAATAAATGAAGCCGCCGAAGAGGTGAAGATATTCAGGATCGAGGATACGCCGGTAATCAGCAGTCCATTTAGAAAAGCGCGCCCCAGTCCGCCTTCGCGGAAGACCTTGGTATAGTTGGAGAACATCCATTGGTCCGGGAGACGCAGGGAGAACTTCAGCACCTCTGAGCTCGTCATAAAGCTTCCGAATATCATGATCAGCAGGGGAAGGATAATCAGCAGAGAAGCAAGGATCAGGAACCCTTCGACCAGATAATTGCGCCAAGCCATTTTACGTGTAAAACTCATTATTCTGATACCTCCTTACGCCGCATGAAGATTAGCAGTGGAATGGCGATGATGGTTACAGCGGCAAATAGCAGCGTGTTGACTGCCGTACCGAGGCCCCAGCTGCCTTCCCCGAACGAGCGCAGGATGATGGTACCCACTACCTGGGAAGCATTGCCCGGACCCCCGCCGGTGAGCACGAATACCTCTGAGAATACCTTTAGCCCGCCGATGAGGGTAAGCATCAAGTTGATATTGATTGCAGGGAGCAGGAGGGGAATGGTGATGCTGCGGAAGCTTCTCCATGAACCGGCTCCATCAATCGTGGCAGCTTCATAGTATTCTTTGGAAATGGACTGGAGTCCGGCCAAGTAGATGGCCATTTGGAAACCGGTATGCTGCCAGATGGAGACGGCCGCAACGGTCCAGATAACGATCGATGGATTAGTCAGCCAAGCCTGGCTTAAGGAATGCAGGCCCACAGCATCGAATATGCGGTTGATCGTACCATCGGAACGCAGCATCGGTGTAAATACAATACTAATGACCAGAACACTTAAGATTGACGGGGAGTAAAAGATAGCCCGCAGAAGGTTTTTGGATTTCAGCTTCATATTTAGGCCCACAGCAAGGGCAATCCCGAGCAGGTTCTTGCCGAGCACAGTGACTACTGCAAAGATAAAGGTATTCTTAATCGCGAGGAGCAGGGTTTTATCGGTAAAAATACGTTCAAAGTTGTCCCACCCGACAAATTTGATGGTGTCCCGGTCCAGCCGCCAATCGGTGAAGGAATAGTAGAGGCCGGTGAGTGCGGGAAACACGAAAAAAATGGAATAGATTAATAAGGCAGGCCAGATAAGGTAATACGAGTATAGTTTTTTTGATATTTTCATCTCTTCACACTCCTTTACAGCCAGGGCAGAATAAAGCCCGGACGGACTTTATTCTGCCTGTTGTACCGTTATTTAGAATCCCTCGACACCTTTGTCCTTCATCAGCTGGCTGAATTTTTCATCCCAGGCTTTGAGAACACCCTGAGGGTCCAGGCCGCCGGCGAACTCGTCTTGAAGCAGCCGGTACAGCTCGCTGCGGTCTACGATCATGTAAGCATCAGTGGTGAGCACAGTTTTCTTAGGAGTGATATATTGATCGACAATTTCCTGCTTGTATTCCGGAAGTTTCGGTGTAGTCACATCACTGAAGTTGGATACATAACCCTGAGCATCAACAATCTTCTGCGCCACTTCTTTGGTAGCGATGAAATCCAGGAATTTCTTGGCTTCTTCCATATGCTTAGCTTTCTTCGGAATGAATAACTGGCCGCCTAGCGGGCTTGCGCCAAGGCTTGCACCTTCGGAAGAAGGAATAGCGAACAATCCCAGATGCATATTCGGATCTTTTTCGGCCACATTTACAATCAGCCAGTCGCCCATGAACATCATGGCGGTTTCTTTATTCAGGAACTTGCCTACGGCCATATCATAGCTGTCACTGAGAATGTCGGTGTTGGTGTAGCCTTTCTTGTAGACGTCATATTGCTGTTGAAGGAAGGTGGCAAACTCGGGAACATCAGACCATTTTTTACGGCCGGCATTGATGTCGTCGAAAAGAGACGGTTCGTTCTTCGCGGCCCAGTCGGCAAATGCGGCAGCCGGCCAAATATTCGCGGCCCAGTTATCCTTGAACGGCATGAAGACCGGTGTAACTCCGCTTGCTTTGATCTTCTCGCATACTGCGAGGAATTCCTCGAAATTGTTCGGAATGGCAAGTCCCAGGTCTTTAAACATATCCTTGTTATATACAACTCCCTGCATTCCTGTATCCTGGCTGACATGGAAGCTGTAGACATGATCATTCGCGGAGAGTACATCCTTGTTCAGCAATCTTCCTACCCAAGGCTCATTGTCGAGAATTTCAAAGTTGCGCTCAAGGTTAAGATCCGTTGTGGCACTTGCCAGGTTGTACTGGATAAGATCCGGGACCTCATCCACGGCCAGCTTGGTCTGGAGGACGGTAGCCGTCTGTTCGGCAGGTAGCAGTTGAAGGTTCACTTTAATGTTGGTTTTCTGTTCGAACTCATCGAGCAAATCCTGTGCGACAAATGCCGAATCCTGTGAGCTTTTGGAGATGGCCAGCTCAATAGTAACTTTGCTGCTGCTTTTTCCACTGTCAGTGGCTGAAGCAGTATTGGAGTCTGATGCATTTTTGGAGCCTGAATTGCCGGACCCGCATGCAGCCAGCGATAATGTCATTACACCGGCCAATATACCTGTTGCGATTTTTTTCATTTTGTCACTCATGTTATCGCCCCCATAGATGTTGTGTTTTTTATTTTGTTGAATCCGTTTACATTTCTGATTATAGAGTGCTGCTTGTCTGAGGTACATGTTTGTGCTTGACTCTTTCTGTGTAATATTCTGAACTCCTGACCGCTTGTTCATTCAGGGGTTTGGATGTACAGTAGGAACATCAAAAGGATCAGGGAGGATTGAACTTGACGATTTTAGGCAAGAAACTAGGCGGCGGCAATTACCAGGCCAGTCTGCAGACGAAGTTCTTTCTGACATTCATGTTTCTCCTGCTGATTGTGCTTGGCTGCTTTCTGGTCTATGTCAACTACCTGGTCATCCAGCCGCTGAAGGAGAAAACGGAGAATGAAATGAAGATGGCAGCCGCCAAGGTCAGCGATCAGCTTAGCCTCTATATCAATAACCAGAATCAGCTGTCCCAGCGGATTCTGTCGAATAAAGATGTCTTCATGCTGCTCTCCGGCGGCGATTACACGGGAATAACCCTGGAAGGGCTGACCAGGAGCCGCAGGCTCAAGGATATCATGTTTCAAGCGATTGGTCCCAGCCTGAACATTGAAGACATGATTATCTATGACCTTAAGGGAGAGGAGGTCGTATCTTATATCGGATATACCAGTAACCCGACATCGCTTGCTCCGTTCCTGAAGGACAACGAAAAGATTGGGACGTGGAACGCAAGCGGTTACGCTTTGTATCGCCAGCCCTCGAACCGAATATCCTTTGTGCGGGCGATTATGAATCAGAATGGTCAGGTGTTCGGCTACCTGGCGATCCAGCTGGATCAGAAATATCTGAGAAGGTCAGCAGCCGGCATCGCGGGCAGTAAGGTGTATATTCTCGATCCGGAGCATCAGCTGATCTCCAGTTCGCCAGTACTTCAGGAAGGGCAGAAGGTTCCTGGATTTGCAGCCGCTAAAGCGGAGAATGGCATCTATCTGGGGAACAACCAGAACTATGTGGCCTATGATCGATCGGCTCAAACCGGTTGGACGACATACATTGTTACGTCGAAGAATGTGGTGCTTGGACCTGTCAATTCAGTCAAATATATATCCATACTGCTGATTACTGCACTGATTCTGTTCTCATTCGCTTTTATCTACTTCTCCACCAAAAATCTGCTGCTTCCCATCCGCAAGCTGCGGAGCCAGATTCTGCGGATCAACTACAGCAATATGAAGGTAAGGCCGGATACACATTCCAACAACAATGAGCTGATACAGTTGAATGAAGCTTTTCAGGAACTGCTGGAACGGCTTCAGGAGTCGATTGACCGGGAAAAGCTCGCGCTGCATGAAGAGGTAAAAGCACGGAATTCGGCGCTGCAGGCGCAGATTGCCCCCCATTTCATCCACAACGTCCTGTATCTGATCAGCATTGCTGCACAGGAAGGCAAGAACACCGTGGTATCGGAGATGTGCAAGCATTTGTCGGACAGCCTGCGTTATATTGTGTCTTCCCCTTATCAGCATGTGACGTTGTCCGAGGAACTGCGGCATACCCAGCATTATTTGTCTCTGATTCAGCACAATTTCGAGGATGATCTGGAGTGGGAGATTGATGCGGATGAGATGTTTGATCTGATCGAGCTGCCCCGGCTTGTCATCCAGCCATTTGTAGAGAACTGCATTGAACATGCTTTCAAAAACACCGATCCGCCCTGGAAAATACGGGTGAAAGTTAAGGTATACAACGGACTGTGGGCCGTAGAAATCCGGGATAACGGGGATGGCTTCGAGCCGGGCAGAATTAAAGAAATTCTGGACAATATTCATGGCTCAGACTTGGGAGCGTACGAGCTTCAGAATAATACATCGGGGATCGGGAATATGGGGATTGTTAACACGGTGAACCGGTTGAAGCTGATGTATAAGAACAGGCTATTCTTTAACATCTATCACCATTCGGAGGAGGGCAATGGAGCTACGATCCAGATTATTGCATCCCTGAGCAAAGACTTTTACTAACCAGGAGGGACAGCTATGTACACTGCAATAATTGCAGAAGACAGCAAGCCGATTCTACGGAATATCCAAGCTCTTTTGCAGTCGACGGAACTGCCCGTGAGAATTGTGGCGACAGTCTCGAATGGGATCGAGGCACTGGAATATATACAGGCACACCCCGTCGATATCCTGCTGACAGACATCCGAATGCCGAAGCTGGATGGACTTGCGCTGATCGAGAGCAGCAAGCTTGTGAATCCAAATCTGAAGGCTGTGCTGATCAGCGGATACAGCGATTTCGAATATACGCGAAAAGCGTTGAACCTTCAAGTGTTCGACTATTTGCTCAAACCTGTTGAGCGCCTTCAGCTCATTGAAGTCATGCAGCGGCTGGTTGAGCATCTGCAGGAGACACGCGGAAGCGAAATAAATATTTTAAAGGGAATGGTGGACCTAGAGTTCTTGTTGTCTCTGGAGCTTGGAACGGACTTTTATGAAGGGGATAAGATCATGCTGATCCTTCGCAAACAGCCCTTTACACCAGAACCGGGACCGGACCGCTGGACGAATCATGTGATTCAGTCTTGCTGTGTCGAGGCTTGCGCGCCACATGCCAGCTGGGTCTTTCCCGCATTGGCGCCTGAACAGTTTCTTGTAATCGTGAATAGTCCGGTTACGGACACCGGTCTATCCGTTAACGACTGCATGGAGAGAATCTCCGCTGCACTGCATGATCAAGGTATTCAGGTCTCCATCGCAGCAGAGGCACAGCGGGCAGGAATCAGGACACTTGCTGCGGGTTATGAGAAGCTGAATAAGCTGATGAATGAGGAGTTGTCTGTATCGTGCCGGCGAATGGAAACGGGCCATTCCCTGTCAAAGGGCGTGCTGGCCGGCAGTGAGATGGAGAAGCTGATGAAACATTTTGCGGATATGATTCAGCAGCGTCAAAGGGAACGATTTACGCTGCTGCTCAAACAGCAGTTGCTGAATTTCCATAATACCAATATCCGGATTACCGAGCTGGAAAGGTTCATCTGGACCCTGGCAGAGGCATTTCTTAACATGGAATCAGCTCCGCATACCGGGGAACGGCTGAAGGTGGAGGAGGGCGTGCAGCGGCTGCTGGCGAGTGAGAGCTATGAGATTTTCGAAGAGACTGCGCTCTCATGGGCTGAGCAGAACTTTGAATGGCTGCACCACCAGAACAAGAAGAGCGGTGAAGAACTGTTCCGGCAGCTGGATGAATATGTGCAGCAGAATATCTACGCCCAGCTGTCCATTTCGGATGTCTCGCGTAAATTTCATGTGAGTCCATCGTATATCAGCAGAATTATAAAAAAACATACGCAGGACACCTTTGTGCATTACTATATGCAGCTAAAAATCGATGAGGCTTGCCGGCTGATTGCAGCTAAACCGGAGTTGAAGGTGAAGGAATTATCGGAGGTATTATCCTTCGGGGATCAGCACTATTTCTCCAAAGTGTTCAAGGAATACACGGGCTGCAGTCCTACAGAGTACAGGGAGGGTCGAAGCAATAGTGACTAGGCGGTGGTCTCAAGTACACGGCTTTATATGATCTGACTTATGTTGATGATGACCATGACTAAAAGGCGCCTCAGTTTCCCTGGAGACTGGCGCCTTTTAGTCTGATCTGATCTTCAGGAAGAAGCTGCCGGGTGAAGGGTAAGCGGTATATTATTCCGTCAAGGATATTCCTGCTTTGTCGAATATATCTCGTAATTGCAGCTCTTTCTCATCGTTCCATGGGGTTGCCGGGGAATGGCTGAAGACAGGAACCGGAACACCCGAGAGACGCACTGCTTGTTTGATTGAGGGGATAAAGGGATTGTCCAGCGCGTACAGCGGTGGAATCTGAATGACCCTCCGGTGGTATTCAAGCACCTCTGACAATTCATTATTCTGAAAACTCTGATATAAGCCCAGCATAAGGTGCGGAGCGAAATTGGCGCTGGCTGCAATTGCCCCGGCTCCGCCTGCCGCAAGGGTGGGCAGCAAATATTCATCAAAGCCGCAGAACACAGCAAATGCCGGGTTCACTTCCTTAACCTGCAGAATCATCTGCCGGATATGGCTTAGCTGGTCCACCGTTTCCTTGATACCGACCACCTGCGAGTATCGGGCTGCAAGGCGGCTGACAAAGGCAGGACTCAAATCCTGGCCGGTAAGAGCCGGGAAGTTATACAGCATCAGCGGCAGCCCGGAAGCTTCGGCAATGGAGGCATAATGCGTAAACAGACTTTCATCGCTTAGCTTACAGTAGTAGGGATTGATGACGACGACACCGATAGCTCCGCTGCGTTCAGCATGCCGGGTAAGGCGGATGGCTTCGGAGGTCGTATTGCTGCCTGTTCCAATCCAGACCGGGAGGCGGCCAGCCGTATAATCAATGCAAAACTCCGCAATTTCCTCCCGTTCCCCCGCATCAAATTGGTTGAATTCCCCGGCGGTTCCCAGGAAGAACAAGCCATGAACACCTTTGTCTATCAGGCTGTCGATCAAAAGCTGCATGCCAGTACGGTCAAATTTCTGTTGTTCATTCAATATGGTGGGAACAGGGGGGATAATGCCTGCATTTCCATGAATAATATTCATTTTATTCCGCCTCCAAGTTTGATACTATAAACACAAGGTTATTATATTGAACCTGATGGAGTTAATCAAATGTTGTTTTATAGAAAGGGGATTAAAGGGTTGGAGCGTAAATATTGGGTTCCTGCTTTGGAGCGGGCCGATTTGATTCTGAATGCGATTTCCCTGAAGCCGGGGGAATGTAAAATGACTGATCTGTGCGATGCAACGGGCATCAATAAAAGCTCGATGTTTTCCTTGCTGCGGACGATGGAAGTTTTGAAGTGGGTGAAGAGGGATGAGAAGGAAGCCTATGCGCTCGGGGAAGGGATCGCGTATCTCAATACAGTATTTAATAAGTCGCATAAGCAGAACTACAACCTGGTGGAGCATTTTCTGAAGGCTTCCTCAGAGAGCGTTAAGGCCGTTGGCGAAACCTTTCAGCTGTCGGTACTCGACCGGAGTGAAATTATCTATCTGGCCAAGCAGGAAGGGCCATCACTGGTGAAGCTGGAGTCAAGCCCGGGGATGAGGTTCCCCGCTCACGCGACAGCGATGGGGAAGATGATGCTTGCGCTGCTCCCTCCGGATGAGTTAGACAAGCGGTACCCCGACAAGAGCATATCTCAGGTAACTCCACAGACCCTGACAGACTGGGATGAATTTACGGGAGAATTGGCTGAAATCCGCAGCAGTGGGTATTCCATAGACCAGGAAGAGATTATTCAAGGGATCTGCTGTGTGGCTGCACCTGTTCTTGATGCTTCCGGAAATGCGGTAGCAGCAGTAAGCGCCTCCATGCTGCGACATGCTTATGCCGATAACCTGGAAGCTGTCACTGAAGCGGTTATCCTTTTGGCGAAGAAACTGTCTTTATCTTAATGCCGGAATCCAAACAAGAAGAAAGAAGGGTTCAGAATGGAAATAAGCCTGCAAGAGATTATGCGTGAGGCACCGGAACAGTCAGCACCTATACATACAGCTGCGGCAGGGCCGGCAGGCAGACTCCCTATAACGGGTGAAATGTTGCGAAGTGCTCCAAGCGGTGAAATATTCGGAATGACCCAGAATTCGGGAATGGGCTGGAATCCGCTCCACTTGAATCGGCCTCAATATCTTATCCTAGGCACGATGGGGGGGATACGGCGCGAGGACGGCAGTCCGCTGGCTCTTGGCTACCATACCGGGCACTGGGAGATTGGCCTGATGATGGAGGAAGTCGCACATGAGATTACTGCACAACAGGGGATTCCGTTTGCGGGCTATGTCAGCGATCCCTGCGACGGCCGTTCCCAGGGAACATCGGGCATGTTCGATTCCTTGCCGTACCGGAACGATGCAGCGATGGTGCTGCGCCGGTTAATCCGTTCTTTGCCTACACGAAAAGGGGTACTGGGGGTAGCTACCTGCGATAAAGGGCTGCCTGCGATGATGGTTGCTCTGGCAGGCATGCGTGATCTTCCCGGAATCATTGTACCCGGGGGAGTCTCTTTGCCACCTGTTCAGGGGGAGGATGCCGGTAAAGTGCAAAGCATCGGAGCCAGATTCAGCAATGGTGAATTGTCCCTGGAAGAGGCGGCGGACCTCGGATGCCGGGCTTGTGCAACTCCCGGCGGCGGATGCCAGTTCCTGGGGACTGCCGCTACGGCCCAGGTTATTGCCGAGGCGCTCGGCATGTCGGTTCCCCATTCCGCGCTGGCCCCCTCGGGGCAGCCTGTGTGGAAGAATATGGGGCGCCAGTCTGCCCGCGCGCTTATGCAGATGGAGCATAGCGGTATGGTCATGAAGGATATTCTGACAGACCAGGCGATCAGAAATGCCATGGTGGTTCATGCAGCGTTCGGAGGGTCCACCAATCTGCTGCTCCATTTGCCTGCCATCGCCCATGCTGCCGGGCTGCGCGTTCCAAGCGTTGAAGATTGGAATGAAGTTAACCGTAAGACCCCGCGCCTGGTCAGTGTGCTGCCGAACGGACCTGTTCCGCATCCGACGATCCGCGTGTTTCTCGCCGGCGGTGTTCCTGAAGTGATGCTCCATCTGCGCCGGCTGGGACTGATTGACGATTCGGTACGGACGGTAACAGGAAGGACGCTTGGAGATAATCTGGACTGGTGGGAAACCTCGCAGAGAAGACAGGATATGCGAAGCCGTTTGAGAGAGGCGGATGGTATTGATCCGGATACTGTCATTATGAGTCCCCGAGAGGCTGCACGGCAGGGACTTGCCTCCACAATGACTTTTCCGACAGGCAATCTGGCTCCTGAAGGCTCGGTCATCAAATCGGCAGCCATTGATCCTTTGGTCCTGGACAGTGAAGGCGTATACAGGCACGTGGGGAGAGTTAAGGTCTATACTGCGGAAAAGGACGCGATCCGGAGCATCAAGGAAGGACGTATCCAGGCGGGGGATATTCTTGCCGTCATGGGCCGCGGACCCAGTGGAACCGGAATGGAAGAGACCTACCAATTAACATCCGCACTGAAGCACTTGCCCTTTGGCAAGTACGTTACACTCATCACCGACGCCCGCTTTTCCGGTGTGTCCACAGGGGCCTGCATCGGTCATATCGGTCCGGAAGCGCTGGCGGGAGGACCGCTTGGCAGACTCCGGGATGGGGACTGGGTAGAGGTTATTATCGATACGGTCAAGCTTGAAGGAAGTGTGAATCTGGTAGGGGATGGCGAACAGCCGGGCTCACCGGAAGAAGGAACGGAGATACTGGCTTCCCGGACCGCCCATCCGTTCCTTGCTGTCGATCCGGGATTGCCGGACGATACCAGACTATGGGCAGCGCTCCAGGCCGTCAGTGGCGGAACCTGGCAAGGCTGTGTGTATGATACCGACAAAATCATTGCCGTCCTCGAAGCAGGCCGGCAGGCAATGGGGTGGAAATGATGAGCAGAAATCTGATTCAGAACCCGATTCTCCGCGGCTTTCATCCGGACCCGTCTATCTGCAGAGCCGGGGAGGACTACTATATTGCCACATCTACATTTGAATGGTTTCCCGGTGTCCGGATCCACCATTCCCGTGATCTGGTGAATTGGCGGGTACTCACGCATGCGCTGACCCGCAAATCGCAGCTGAACATGGAAGGAGACCTTGATTCCGGCGGAGTGTGGGCACCGTGTCTCAGCTACGACAATGGAATTTTTTATCTGATTTATACCGACGTAAAGAGCAGACAGGGAGCATTCAAGGACACTCCCAATTATCTGGTTACCGCTCGGAATATCGAAGGTCCCTGGTCTGAGCCGGTCTATCTGAACAGCAGCGGCTTTGATCCGTCCCTGTTCCATGATACGGACGGGCGTAAATGGCTGGTCAATATGCTGTGGGATCACCGGACGCACAAGAACAGCTTTGCCGGAATTGTGCTAAAGGAGTATTCGGTTGTGCTAAAACGGTTGATCGGGCCGGTAATTCCTATCTATAAGGGTACAGAGCTCGGATTGACGGAAGGCCCGCATTTGTACCGGAAAGACGGCTGGTATTACCTGATTACGGCTGAGGGGGGCACCCAGTATAACCATGCTGTCACAGTTGCCCGGTCACGGACTATTGAAGGACCCTATGAAACTGATCCCCGCAATCCGGTGCTGACTTCAGCAGGCAACAGAGAACTGGAGCTTCAAAAGGCAGGGCATGCCTGTCTGGTCCATACGCAGACCGATGAGTGGTATATGGTTCACTTGTGCGGCCGCCCGGTGAAGGAGAAGTACTGCAATTTGGGCCGGGAGACAGCGATTCAGCGTTGTATCTTCACCGAAGAGGAATGGTTATCTCTTGCGGATGGAACGAATCAGCCTTCCGTCACAGTGGAAGGCCCGGATATTCCAGCTCAACCCTTTCCATCACCTGCGGAGAGAGATGATTTTGACAATCCGGTGCTGGATGTACGCTGGAGTACCTTGCGTGTTCCTGCAGATGAATCCTGGCTGTCGCTCCGGGAACGCCCGGGGTTTCTGCGCTTGATGGGAAGAGAGTCCATGAGCTCCCTGCACCGTCAGAGTCTGGTTGCCATGCGCCAACAGGATTTTTGCTGCAGTGCTGAAACCGGCGTGGAATTTGAACCGGAGCATTTCCAGCAGATGGCCGGCCTGATCATCTATTATGACACGAAGGATTACGTGTATTTGCGGATTACCCATGATGAGGAACTGGGCAAGTGTCTGGGAATCGTCCGGTCCGTGGACGGCGTATACGACGATTCTGTGAGTGCGCAGATACCATTGCAGCCTGGTACAATCTGCCTGTTGAAGGTAATTATTATTAGGGAGTCGGCTCAATTTTATTATAGTGTGGGCGATACAAGCTGGGAGAAGATCGGTCCAAGTCTGGATATATGTCATTTGTCCGATGATTTCCCCGCGTATATCAGGTTTACAGGAACGTTTATCGGCATGTGCGTTCAGGACCTCAGCGGAACATTTCAAGCTGCGGATTTTGATTATTTTGAGTACAAGGAGCTTCCGGGGGAATAAGCATTCGTCATGCCAGCCATTATTCTTCTGGCGTCATTGATCCTCATCCCTGTATTCCCGCGGAGATTTGCCGTACCAGCGTTTGAACTGACGGCTGAAATGGGCAATATCGCGGTAGCCCAACAGGTTCGAAATCTGGCTCACGGATAAGCTCGGATCATCGAGCAGTACCTTGGCCTCATGAAGCATCTGTTCAGACAGAAACTCCCTGGGGGACATCCCGAACACCTGCCGGAAGACACGATAGCAATGGGAGGCGCTGATGCCCAGCTCTGCGGCGATATCATCTATGCCATAATGGCTGTCGGGCAGCTCGACTTGAAACTGCTGAAAGACCAGTCCCTGCAGCCTGCTGCGGATCTGATGAGCAAGCTCTACCTTCTCGTAGGTGCCCGAAGCGGGTAAGTTGGCTTCGATGGAAAAAGCCTCCCACAGCTGGCCGAACAGTTCAAACACCGCAGATTGCAGCCTCATCCGTTGCGACATCGTGATGTCCCCGGAGATAGTGTTTGAAATCTCCACCAGCCTGGTAAAGACGGGGCCCAGCTTATGGGCAATGGTGCTCCCGGATTCAAAAAGAACATGGTCCAGCCGGCTTAACAGGGAGATTAGAATCTTGTCGTCGATATCAAAATGAATGCAAAAATAGGTAAAGGGTTTGCCATTGCCGCTTCTGCTGGAGTGGGAATCGCCCGGTCTTAACAAGACCAGATCTCCGGCCTTCTGCGTGTAGCTGTCATTGTTGACGACAAGCAGCTGTTCTCCTTCGAGCACATAATTAAATTCGTATTGCGGATGGGAATGAACGGGATAGGACCATTCGCCGTGCACCTTCCGCAGGTGCATGCCAAATAAATTCAGGGTTGTTTTGACATCGGGTATGATCGTTTCGCTGATGCTGTGTCCGAGTACAGGCGGTATAAATGCTGATACCATGGGACCTCTCCTTTCTTGACCATCTGTGTAACCTCAAATTTATTATCAGTATAGCAGGGCTTAGCTTGATTTGGGTAAATATTTGCTTGATTTGACAATGTTCCCGCCCGGGAGAGCCGTGTTAGGATGATCATAAACAATGCAAGTAATTTATTCAGCTTAAGTTACAGAGAGGAGTCTTTATGACAAAAACCAATTTGTTCTATAATGTTCAGCACTCTCCTATCGGTGCCTTCGCGAGCTTTACTTTGGGATTTAAGGGGAAGAATGGAGGACTTGGGCTGGAGCTGGGCAAACCGGCGGATGAGAATGTTTACGTTGGATTTCAGTCTGAAGATGGCGAAACCTATGAAGTGCTGCCCTTTTTCGAGCATGTGGAGGATGCGGGCGCGAGGTATGATATAGAAAAGGCGGACGAAACCGCCAAGGAACTGCAGGAGGTATTCCCTGCTTCGCCGGGTGGAAATGACAGAGATAAGCCAAGCGGCTGGTATCAGCCTTCCCGGGTAGTTATGAAAACGTTTGAGGATGAGAAAATAACCAGAACCCTGCATCCGGCAACGGATACCTGGAAGGCGGGAGATCTGACTTTTACCATTTATTCACCTGTCCGCTCCGTTCCTGATCCGGCCTCTGCTGATGAGGAGGAGCTGAAAGCCGCCATTCTGCCAGCCGTATTTGCTGAACTAACACTGGATAATACCCAAGGGACCTTTGCAAGAAAAGGATTCTTCGGTTACGAAGGCAGCGATCGCTACAGCTCCATGCGCAGGCTGAGTGATACCAGCGGAGGGGAGTTTGAAGGGATCGGACAAGGCCGGCTGACGGCTATTGCCTGTAAGGATACAGGGGTGCAGTCCGCTCTCGGCTTCACCATGGAGAAGATCCTTGAAGCGAAGCTTGAGCATAATCTTGCCTTTGGTCTCGGTGGAACAGGGGCTATTATGATGGAGGTTCCTGCAGGTGAGAAGCGGACGTACCGCTTCGCCATATGCTTTTACCGGGGCGGGCTGGTGACTTCAGGAATAGATGCCAGCTATGCGTATACCCGTTACTTTAAGAATATTGAATCCGTAGCAGGTTATGCGCTGGAGCATTTTGACGGGCTGATTCAGTCCTGTGAATCCGCCAATGCCTGGATCGATTCTGCCAGCCTGACAGAAGATCAGACCTTTATGCTCGCGCATGCCATTCACAGCTATTATGGCAGCACCCAGCTGCTTGAAGCGGAAGGGAAACCGATCTGGATCGTGAATGAAGGGGAATACCGGATGATGAACACGCTTGATCTGACAGCGGATCAGTTGTTTTTTGAATTGGTTATGAACCCTTGGACGGTGCGCAACGAGCTGGAACTATTCGTCCGGCGCTACAGTTATGTAGACAAGGTTGTGTTTCCTGGAGGAACCGAGGAATATCCAGGGGGGATCACCTTCACCCATGATGTTGGGGTAGCCAATGTATTTTCACGGCCGCAGTATTCTGCTTATGAGCTGGCAGGGCTGGATGACTGCTTCTCTTATATGAGTCATGAAGAGCTGATCAACTGGCTGTGCTCGGCACTGGTCTATATTGAGCAGACCCAGGACCGCGAATTCATCGACAGCATGCTGCCGACACTGCGCGCCTGCTTCGACAGCATGCTGAACCGTGATCATCCGGAGAGCCATCTACGCAATGGACTGATGGGTCTGGACAGCAACCGCACCCAGGGCGGTGCTGAAATTACTACCTATGACAGTCTGGATACCTCGCTGGGACAATCGCGCAATAATATTTACATGGCGGGGAAATGCTGGGCAGCCTATGTGGCACTGGAGAAATTTTTCGGACAAGAGGGATTGGCTGATCTCGCTGCCAATGCGGGACAGCAGGCAGACAAATGCGCTGCATCCATAGCCGCTAAGCTGAACAGTGATGGATATATTCCGGCTATCATCAATGAGGACAACGAATCGTGCATTATTCCGGCGATCGAAGGGCTGGTATTCCCGCTCTTCACAGGCTGTGAAGAAGCGCTTGACCGGAATGGCAGATTTGCCGGCTATCTGGATGCGCTGAACATTCACTTGAACAACGTACTGGTTCCAGGAGTATGTCTGTTCGAGGATAGCGGCTGGAAGCTATCATCCACCAGCAATAATTCCTGGCTCAGCAAAATCTACCTGTCCCAGTTCATCGCCCGAGAGATTCTGGATCTGCCTTGGGATGCGCGCGGACTTGCGGCAGATGCAGCACATGTGAGCTGGCTGCTCCATCCGGAGCTGTCCTACTGGTGCTGGAGTGATCAGATTCTCTCCGGCCTTATCGGCGGAAGCAAATATTATCCACGGGGGGTAACCGCTATTCTGTGGCTGCTAGAAGGTTCAGGCAACCGGTCGCTGACCGGGGTCAGGGAGGATACCTTTGCATGAACAATCCTCTGGATATCAGCAGCATGAACCCTGACGGTGGTTACCATGCCTGGCTCAGCTATCCGGCTCTGCCGTCCGGGCCCATGCAGGAACAATATGTGAAATGGTGCGGAGCGGTACAGGTTACTGAAGAGCACGGCACGGTCCAGGCTGCCCTTAAGGAATGGCAGAAAGGTATTGAATCCATGCTTGGCATGCAGGCAGTAAAAGTGGGAGAACCGGCTCCAAAGGGTCTATCTGTGGTATTCGGCACCTTTCAGGGCGGGAATCCGCTGATCGGCAGCGTGTTCGGGGAAGAAACGATCCGGACTGTAGGCCCGGAGGGTTTTGCGATCCGCACCAGCCAAGAACAAGGCTGTATTGCCGTTGGAGCCGCATCACCGGCAGGGGTGCTCTACGGAGTGTTCCACCTGCTGCGGCGGATCGGCAGCCTGAAGGAAATCGAGGGATTGGACGAAGTCGTTAACCCTGTGAATGGGCTGCGGATGATCAATCACTGGGATAATTTTGACGGAAGCGTTGAGCGGGGATATGCGGGAAGATCCTTTTTCTATGAAAATAACCGGTTTACAGACGATGCAGAGCGAATCCGTGATTATGCGCGGCTGATGTCTTCCACAGGAATTAATGCTATTGCCATCAATAATGTGAATGTTCATGAGCTGGAAACGCTGTTTATCTCCAAGCATCTGCCTGAGGTGGCCAGAATTGCCGATCAGTTCAGGTTATTCGGCATCAAGCTGTTCCTGAGCGTGAACTTTGCCGGTCCGATGCATGAAGGAGAAGTGGGAACCGCAGATCCGCTGGACCCCGGCGTACGTAAGTGGTGGCAGGACAAGGCGGCCGGTGTATATGCTGCGATTCCCGATTTTGGCGGATTTGTGGTGAAGGCCGATTCCGAGAACCGTCCGGGACCCTTCACCTATGGCCGGGACCATGCCGATGGCGCCAACATGCTGGCTGAAGCACTGGAACCGTTCGGCGGAATTGTAATCTGGCGCTGCTTCGTGTACAACTGCAAGCAGGATTGGCGTGACCGGAAGACTGACCGGGCCAGAGCGGCCTATGATCATTTCAAGCCGCTCGACGGCAAATTTAAGGATAACGTCATCCTGCAGATCAAGAACGGTCCGATGGATTTCCAGGTTAGAGAGCCGGTGTCTCCGCTGTTCGGAGCACTTGAGCGGACGAATCAGGTTATCGAATTCCAGATTGCCCAGGAATATACCGGACAGCAGCGCCATGTCTGCTATCTGGTACCGCAGTGGAAAGAGGTTCTGGAATTCAATACCTATGCCCAAGGAGAGAAATCCCCGGTGAAGCATATCGTGGATGGATCGATGTGGGGCAACCGTTACAGCGGAATTGCGGCGGTGTCCAATGTGGGCAATAACCGGAATTGGACCGGCCATTTGCTGGCCCAGGCGAATCTGTATGGATTCGGCCGCCTGACCTGGAATCCGGAGCTGACGGCAGAAGAAATCGCCAGTGAATGGATCTCCCTGACCTTCGGTACAGATCCTGCCGTTTCAAGTGTAGTCAGCCGGATATTGCTGGATTCGTGGGAGATCTATGAATCCTATACGGCACCGCTTGGCGTAGGCTGGATGATCAATCCCGAGCATCATTACGGGCCGAATGTGGACGGCTATGAATATTCGCAGTGGGGCACCTATCATTATGCCGACCACCAAGGGATCGGTGTAGACCGTACAGTAGAGACCGGAACCGGCTACAGCGCCCAATATATAGGTATAAATCGCGAACGTTATGATTCTCTCGAGCAATGTCCTGACGAATTGCTGCTGTTCTTCCATCATGTTCCGTATACCCATGTGCTGCATTCCGGCAAGACCGTGATTCAGCATATCTATGATACCCACTTCGAAGGGGCGGAACGTGCAGCAGAGCTGCTGGCTTCCTGGAGCAGCCTGAAGGGAAACCTCAGAGCGGATTTGTATGCGCAAGTGGAGCAGCGTCTCCAGGAACAGGCCAATCATGCCAAGGAATGGCGTGACCAGATCAATACGTATTTCTACCGCAAAAGCGGTATTGCGGATAACGGCAAACGCATTATCTACTAATAGGTTCAGCGGCCATGAGCGGATGATCTGCTGCAGAAAGTGCATTAGAATGCATTCAGGCCTTAACTAATTAATTCCGTCATCAGAATCTATTTCTATATTTGCATTAGCCTATGAATTCGCCTCGGCCTATTCATAGGCTAGCTTGCTTCCACTCATGACTTTCAAGTTCAAAGTATACAGGAGGGCATATGACACTCTCGTTCGGACGCATTATCGATCATTTAACCGAAGGAATCGCCAAGCTTGAACAGACGGTAGACAAGTTGGAATCTGGGGAACTGGAGACAGAGGTAAGAGGAATTGTGACTGCTTTTGCCGCTTCGCAATATGTTATTGAGCAGGCAATCGCGCTGGGAGCGAACTTGATCATCTCGCACGAAGGTGTATTTTACAGCCACAAGGAGCATGCAGCCGGGTTGGAACAGGACCCTGTTTATCAACAAAAGGCCGGGCTGATCGACCGTTCAAAGCTCGGGATATACCGTTTCCATGATTATCTTCACCGTTATGTACCGGATGGAATTACGAACGGGCTTCTACGGGAGCTTGGTTGGCAAGCCTATGTTACTGAGCACCGGCCGTCTGTTTCTATACTGACCATCCCGGCTATGAAGACTGAAGAAGTGGCGGAATATTTGAAAAAACAGCTGCAAATCCCCTATGTGCGCATTGCTGGCGATCTGTCCGCTTCATGCGTAAGAGTGGGCGTACTGGTCGGGTACCGGGGGGGCGGCTCCACGGCAATCCCTTTATATGAGCAAGATTCTCTGGACTTGATCATCGCCGGGGAAGGGCCGGAATGGGAGACACCGGAGTATATAAGAGACGCTGTCCAACAGGGACGGAGTAAGGCACTGATTATGCTGGGTCACGCAGAGAGTGAGGCACCCGGTATGAAATATCTGGCGGAGCAGCTGTCAGCAGCGTTTCCGGATGTGCCGGTACATTTCGTGCAAGATCAGCCGGTATTCCGGGTAGTGTAATAGATTGTCCCGAACCTCTTTGGAAGCAAAAGGGCGGGAGTGCTTGATTACTCCCTGTTCCACCTTGCGGATAAAGAGGTTTTTTACAAATGATCAATCCGGTTCATATTGTAGATTGCCCTCGAGGTAATATATATCTTATAGTTGTATTCTAGTAAAGGTAGATGCGAAGTCACCTTAAGGGAGTGCAGAATATGAAGCGGGAAAAGTTAATGTTCAGCAAAAGTGTTGCCTATAGATGGATTCTCTCCTATGCCGTGATTATGCTAATCCCGCTTATTGTGAGCGCTATCATTTATCTGCAGACCAAACAAATTGTCGAATACGAGATTATGCGGGCAAGTCATGCGATGCTGAAGCAAATGCAGAACACCATCGACAGTGAAATTAACCAGGCCGAGAAAATGGCCATGCAACTGTCCATCCATAATGATGTGAACAAATTCCTGAATCTGACCCTCCCGGATGAGGATACGCAGTCTTTTCAAATCTATAAAACCCGCCAGGAACTCAGCAAATATAAATCGACCAATGACTTTGTGAGCGGGATTTATCTATACTCAAGCGGCCTGGACAAAGTGCTGACGGATGAGACTTATACGGACAGCATTACTTTTTATGAGATCAATCGCCGGATGATCGGAATGCCTTATGCGGATTGGCTGTCTACACTCAAGGGAGAGGTTGCCGGGGAGAAGAACTTGCTTCCGCAAATTGAATTTAAACGCTGGGGTACGCAGGTGGTCTTAATGAAGCCATTCTCTAATGCCGGAAGGGCTAATGTCCTCAAAGGTACGCTCGTCCTTCCGCTGAACGGCAGTGCGATTCAGAATATGCTTAAAAACGTGGATTGGGTCAACAATGGGGACGTATATATCATCGATAAAAATCATCAGATTCTGTTCCAGAATAACAGTCTGGCAAATCTTCAGAGTGTCTCTTTCGCCGAAGAAGCCAATAAGAGTGCAGGGACTTCTTTTATGGATATCGCTGGTACGGAGAATATGGTATCTGTCATCGATTCGGACACAACAGACTGGAAGTATATAAGCGTATTTCCATCAAGTATATTTTGGGAAAAAGCGCAGGAGATCCGCAACCTGAATCTGTTCGGATTGCTGCTTTGTTTTTTTGTGGGGGGCGGCGTCATTTCTTATTTTGCACGCAAGAACTACAATCCTGTCCGTGAATTGGTGAATTTGTTCGAAGGAACCAAGGATGATCAATCCCAGCGGGTACTGGATGAGTTCGCCTTTATTAGAGAGAGCGCACTCGCTACGATCCGGGAAAGAGATGATATTAACAGCAGGCAATTCAGACAGCTGCGTGTACTGCAAGCCTACTATTTATCACGCCTGCTCAAAGGGCAGATTGAAGATGGATTAACCGTGGAAGAAGCGGCTAGGCTGCATCATTTTGAATGGGCATCGGAGGAATTCGCTGTACTGCTGTTCTACATTCAGGGCTGGGGGGAAGGCAGACCATCGCTCAGCCTTGCCAATTTTATCGTATCTAATATTATCAAGGACTTCACCGGTGAGCATCATGGCTTAAGCTTTACGGAAATGGATGGTATGCTGGCCGCTGTGATGAATATCAGTGCCGAGCGTAGAACCTGCTGGAAAGAGGATATTGAGGAGGCACTCGCTCAGACGCTAGAGTTCATTGAACGTAAATACCATCTGCAAATTGTAATGGCCGGAAGTGAGCTGCACACCGGACTGAATAGTCTGCACCAGGGGTATCTTCAAGCGCTGGAGGCTCAGGAGTACCGGCTGGTGCTGGAAGAGAATGTGTCGGTATGGTATGGCGATATTGAACCACAGCAGACGGACTACTACCTCTCCCTCAATGATGAGGTGGTCTTCATCAATCTGATTAAAAGCGGCGAGCTGGAAAAAGCTTCAGGGCTGGTGGATGAGGTTCTGGACCAGTTTTTCGGTTCCCAGGTTTCTGTAGAGCTGGTGAGGTATGCCATGATCGATTTGAGCAGCTCGATTATGAAGGCTGTCCCGCAAGAGACTCAGCGCTCCAAGCTGTGGGAGGAATGGCGGCCTTTGAAACGTCTGCTGGTCTGCACCACACGCGGGGAATTCCGGCAGGAGCTGATGGAACTGACAGCCATGGCCTGCGGCATGGCGAATGAGAAGTTGACGCTTATGTCCAATGCCGGAATAGGGGAAGAGGTCGCGGCGTACGTTAAGGACAATTATGCGGATATTAATCTTAGTGTATCCATGATTGGTGCCCATTTCGGCATTACTCCGCAATATGTATCCAAGTTATTCAAGGAACAGACGGGACAGGGGCTGCATGACTACATCAGCCAGATCCGCACGGCGGAGGCGAAAATGCTGCTGCAGGAGGGAGTGACCATAGAGGAGATTTCCATGCGTGTCGGCTTTTCCAGCAGCAGTGCGTTCATTCGGGTGTTCAAAAAATATGAAGGCATCACCCCGGGCCGTTTTAAGAATCTGCAATAAGTGAATTGGATCTTCCAGTTACCGGAAAAGAGGATAGGAGCTCAAATAGCCGATCCTCTTTTTTGCGTTTTGATCAATGGATTTTGCATATTGAACATTGTTTGTGTACAAGAATCAGCTTACATTGTAAGGGCATCAAGTCATCAAATAACACTAATTGGAGGTCGTCATCTTGATGAAATCATTCACAAAGAAAAAAGTCCACAAATCGCTTCTCCTTCTGTTTGGGTTCACACTGCTTGCAGCAGGCTGCAGCAATTCTAGCAATAATACTGATGAAAAAAACGCTTCTGTTAGGAATGCCAATGAAACCTCTGCTGCCAAATTCTCTTATCCAATGCCGGGAGGCACCGAATTAACCTTTATGAACGAACAATTGGGAGGTACGCCCGAACGATTGCCTATTGATGACGAATACGAAAAGCGCACAGGGATTAAAATCAAGCAGCTGGGCGGAACGCCAATGACGGATCAGAAATTCAGTCTGCTGCTGGCTTCCGGTGAACTGCCGGATATCTTCCTGAATACCTGGCTGCAGTATCCGGGCGGCCCGGACAAAGCGGTGGAACAAGGTTACATCCTGAAGCTGAATGATCTGATCGGCCAATATGCCCCCAACTTGAAGAAGGCACTCGCGGAGCATCCTGAGATTGACAAAATGATCAAAACCGATGATGGAACCTATTATGCCTTCCCATTCATCCGCTCCGAAGCTGGACGGGTCTATGGCGGGCCGATTATCCGCAAGGATTGGCTGGATGAGCTGAAGCTGGGTGTCCCGGAAACGATTGATGAATGGCACACGGTGCTGACCGCTTTTAAAGAAAAGAAAAATGCCGCTGCACCTGTAACGTTCCGCACGATGTTCCTGGGTGAGCGGACCGGCGGATTTGCGGGCGCCTTCGGTGTGATGGGGAACTTCTATGTAAATGACGGAAAGGTAGTCTACGGTTACCTGGAGCCCGGATATAAGGATTATCTGAAGACGATGGCCCAGTGGTACAAAGAAGGACTGATTGATAAGGATTTTGCTTCGATTGATTCGGCAACGGTAGACAAGAAGATGACCTCCAATGTGAGCGGTGCAACAATCGGCTGGCAGTTCTATATTGAAAAGTACAACGCAGCCGCGCAGGAGACGGAACCGGATGCCAACTTTGTGGCGGCACCTTATCCTGCAGCAGCCAAAGGCGGGCTCCCGGAGTTCGGACAGCTGGATAATGCTTACGCCGGTACCAGCTCAGCAGCGATTTCAGCCACAACGAAGAATGTTGAAGCAGCCATGCGCTGGCTGGATTATGCCTACACCCAAGAGGGCAGCATGCTGAATACGTATGGTGTTGAAGGCACTACGTATACTTTGGAGAACGGAAAACCTGTATACACCGATTTGGTAGTCAAAAATCCGGAAGGTCTCGGCAGTGACCAGGTAATGATGAAATACTCGCACGGAACCAATTTTCCAATGATTCAGCAAGATAACAATCTTCCGGCCAAATATAATCAAACCAAGGAGTCAATCGGCATCTGGAAAAAGACCAACCATGAAAGCCATCTGCTGCCTCCAATTACGCCAACCGCCGAAGAAGCCGACGAAATGAGCAGTATTATGAATGACATTAACGCCCTTGTGAAGGAAGCGGAGCTCAAAATTATTCTGGGTACTGAATCCGTTGATAACTACGATAAATATGTTCAGCAAATGAAGGACATGGGAATTGAAAGAGCGCTGGAAATTCAACAGGCAGCCTATGAGCGGTACATGAAACGCTAAAACCCCATTTCCGCAAGGGCCGCTGCACAAAGAGTATATCAGGCGGCCCTTGATATTTGCATTGCAGTAAAGGAGAGAAAGATATGCTGAAAACCAGACTAGGCAAAGATTTGCTCCGCAATAAATGGCTGTATCTGATGATTCTTCCTGTACTTATCTATTATGTGTTGTTTCATTATGTACCTTTATATGGCACGATCATTGCGTTCAAGCAATTTGTTCCGTCCAAAGGCATTCTGGGCAGTGATTGGGTGGGATTGAAGCATTTCGAGGAGTTTTTCTCCAGCATTTACTTTTTTCGTGTCATCAAGAATACGGTTTTGCTAAGTTTTTTCAACCTGCTGTTCGGATTTCCCGCACCGATCCTTCTGGCTTTGCTGCTGAATGAACTGAAGAGTCCGCTTTTTCGGCGGATTACCCAGACGATTACCTATATGCCGCATTTTATCACGCTGGTGGTTGTGGCAGGAATCATCCGCTATTTTACCTTATCGGATGGTTTGATTAACGATGTCATTGCCTTCTTTGGCGGCGCCCGGATCTCCTTTCTGCAGCAGCCGGAATCCTTCCGCCCCATTTATATAATCAGTGAAATCTGGCAGCAGATCGGCTGGGGGACCATCATCTATCTGGCAGCCATTACCGGAATTGATCAGCAGCAATATGAAGCTGCCAAGATTGACGGCGCCACGAAGCTGCAGCAGATCCGTCACGTGACACTGCCGGGGATTCTTCCGACGATTATGATCATGCTGATTCTGGCACTTGGAAATATTATGAATGTCGGCTTCGAGAAAATCATTCTCTTGTATAGTGCCAGCATCTATGAGACAGCCGATGTGATCTCAACTTATGTGTACCGGAAAGGGATATTGGAATTCAGCTACAGCTACAGTGCGGCAGTGGGGCTCTTCAACTCGGTCATCAACTTCACTATATTGCTGCTCGCCAACTCATTCAGTAAACGCGCCAGTAAAAACAGTCTTTGGTAAGGAGGGACAACCATGATTAAAACGTCACCCGGTGAACGTATTTTTGATATATGTAATACCATTATTATGGTGCTGATGATTATTCTCACGTTGTATCCCATGCTGTATATCCTGTTCTCCTCTCTTAGCGAGGGCAACCGTCTGATCTCGTTCAATGGCATTCTGCTTTGGCCGCAGGGATTTTCTCTGGAGGGCTACAAGGCTGTGCTTAACAATCCAGTGATTCTCACAGGCTTTAAGAATACCTTGTTTATTCTGGTGGTTGGGCTTGTTATTAATATGACGCTAACCTCGCTTGGGGCCTATTTTCTGTCCAGAGAAGGGGTTCTGCTGCAAAAGCCGATTATGTTCTTCATCGTATTCACGATGTTCTTTCAAGGAGGACTGGTTCCGTTCTACCTGATTGTGAAGTCCTACGGGTTACTGGACTCTTTATGGGCACTGATTCTGCCTACTGCAGTCAGTACCTTCAATCTGATTATTATGAGGACCTACTTCATGGCTATTCCCAAGGAGCTGGAGGAGTCGGCTTTCTTGGACGGTGCAGGGCATTTTACTATTTTATTCCGCATCTTCATCCCGCTCTCCATGCCGGTTGTCGCCGTGCTGATTCTCTATTATGGTGTAGGCCACTGGAACAGCTGGTTCAATGCAATGATCTTTTTGCGGGATCAGGACCTTTTTCCGATCCAGCTTGTGGTCCGCAACATTATTCTTGAAAATGACAATGCCAGCATGCTGGGAACCACTACGCTCATCCAGAGCCGCGATGTAGCCGAAACTCTGAAGTATGCGGCTATTATCGTGACGACGGCACCCATTCTGCTGCTGTATCCATTTTTGCAGAAATATTTTGTGAAGGGTGTTATGGTAGGAGCATTGAAGGGCTGATTGCTGTCACTTCCACAAACCATACACGGGAGGAACTTTGTCCATGAGTATCAAAAGAAGGCTGAACGGAGGCTGGCAGTTTATCAGACAGCCGCTTGGTTCAGAGCTGGCTTACGTGATTGCGGCCGAAGACTGGATGCCGGTAACCCTGCCTCACGATTGGCTGATCTACAATACGGATGCGCTTTATGAAAACGGGGAGGGCTGGTACCGAACTACCCTCAGCTTGGCCGAAGTGCCTGCTCATCAGCTGTGGTCCCTGCGTTTTGAAGGCGTATACATGAATTCTACTTTGTACGTCAACGGACATGCGGCTGGTGAATGGAAGTATGGATATTCCACCTTCGAATTCGATATTACGCCCTACCTGACTCAGGGAGACAATACGATTGTAATGCGTGTTGTTCATGAATCTCCGAATTCCCGCTGGTACTCGGGTGCCGGAATTTACCGCTCTGTGTGGCTTAAAATAACCCCAAAGACGCATATTGCGCCGGATGGCATTTATATTGCGGCCCGGCAGGCGGATAGCGGGTCCTGGACTGTGGATGTGGATTGTGAGCTGCAAGTAGAGGAAGGCCGGGATACGTCGGGACTAAAGCTCCTTCATATGGTTCTGGATGCAGGTGGAACAGTGATCGGACAGGTGGAATCTGCCGTTCCTGCCTTGGAAAGAGATCAGACGATACATGTCCACAGCCGGTTGACTATCGAACAGCCCTTGCTCTGGGATATTGGAAGTCCCCACCTCTATACCCTCCGAACAGAGCTATGGGATCAGGATGTGATTACGGAAGAGGAAGAACAGGCCTTTGGATTCCGTAAGGTAGAACTAGACAGCCAAAAGGGATTTTTCCTGAACGGACGTTACGTCAAAATGTACGGCGTGTGCCAGCATCATGATCTAGGCTGCCTGGGGGCAGCCGTGAATAAGGCAGCCCTGAGACGGCAGTTCGTGCTGCTGCAGGAGATGGGGGTGAACGCCATCCGGACGGCACATAACATGCCTGCCGTAGAATTGATGGAACTGGCAGACGAGATGGGGGTGTTAATTGTCTCGGAGGCTTTTGATATGTGGGAGCGAAGCAAGACTGCTTATGACTATGCCCGTTTCTTCCCCGACTGGTGGAAGAAGGACGTAGCCAGTTGGGTACGGCGGGACCGCAACCACCCGAGCCTGATCATGTGGAGCATCGGGAATGAAATCTACGATACTCACGCAGATACCCGCGGCCAGGAGCTGACGCGTATGCTGCAGGATGAAGTGCTGGCCCATGATCCCCGGGCCAATGCCTTCGTTACGATTGGCTCGAATTACATGCCATGGGACAACGCTCAGAAATGCGCCGATATCGTCAAGGTGGCGGGTTACAACTATGGCGAGAAGTATTATGACCGGCACCATGAAGAGCACCCGGACTGGTTCATCTACGGAAGTGAGACCTGCTCTACAGTGCAAAGCCGGGGCGTCTATCATTTCCCGCTGGCTCAGCCGGTATTGGCAGATGACGATCTACAGTGCTCCTCCTTGGGTAACAGCTCCACCAGCTGGGGAGCCAAAAGCACAGAGGCATGTATCACTTCAGACCGGGATGCGGCGTATTCCCTGGGACAATTTCTATGGACCGGCTTCGACTATATAGGCGAGCCGACACCCTACTTCACCAAGAATTCTTACTTTGGCCAATTGGACACGGCTGGATTTCCGAAGGACTCTTACTACATTTATCAGGCGGAATGGACCGATTACAGAACGCATCCGATGATTCATATCTTCCCCTACTGGGACTTCTCGGAGGGACAGCTTATTGATGTGCGGGTATGCTCCAATGCCCCGCGGATCGAATTGTTCTTCAATGAGGTATCACAGGGCATCTATGACATTGACCATGTCCACGGCCATAAGCTGCTTGGAGAATGGCAACTGCCCTATACGGAGGGTGTGCTCTGTGCTGTTGGCTATGATGAACATGGAAATGTGATTGCTTCGGAGCAAATTTCATCCTTCGGAAATAGCGCCTCTTTGGTGCTTACCCCCGATAAGCATGTGTTGACGGCAGACGGCCAGGATCTGATCTTCGTAACCATCACGGCGAAGGATTCGCAAGGTCTCCAGGTGGAGAATGCCAACAACCGGGTTCACCTGAGCATAGAAGGGCCTGGACGGGTGATCGGACTGGATAATGGCGACAGCACCGATTATGATCCCTACAAAGGCATGAGCCGCAGGCTGTTCAGCGGCAAGCTGCTCGCTGTTATTGCCGGCACGCTGGAGCCTGGTACAATCACCCTGCGGGCGTCTTCTCCGGCCATTGCTTCCGCCGAGCTTGTACTAGAGTCCAGCGCTCCGGCAACAGGTATATCGGATGACGGTGAGCTGTTCCTGTATGCCGACTGCCCTCTAGAGGGCATGGGGGATTCAGCAGATGCACAGCGCAGGAAGGCTGCGGACATTCCTGTACGCAAGCTGGAGATTTTCTGCCCCGAAGGCAATATTCTGACGCCGGAGCATCCTTCGCTCCCGGTGTATGTGAAGCTCCATCCGGAGAATGCCACCTTCCGGGATGTGGAGTGGCGGATCACAAATGCTGCGGGGATCGATGCGAACATCGCTTCGATGGAGGTGAAGGGACAGGAAGCTGTTATTACCGGTCTGGGGGATGGAGAAGTCTATATCCGTTGCGGGACAACGAACGGTGCCGACGGTATCCGTCAGTACTCCTCCATGAAATTCAAGCTCGAAGGGCTCGGGCAGGCTTGCCTGGACCCTTATGAATTTGTCTCCTCCGGTTATCACAGCAGCGCCAGTACGAATCTGACCAACGGGAATGAACGCGGAGTAGCAACCGCCCGGGAAGGGGAGAGCCGGATCTGTTTCGAACGGATTGATTTCAGAGAGTATGGAGCCGATGAAATCATCCTGCCGATCTTCTCCCTGGACGATGAGGAGTACCCGATTGACATATGGGAGGGCATCCCCGGTGAGTCGGGTGCCGAGCTGCTGTCTACAGTGATCTACCAGAAGCCTTCCCGGTGGAACGTATACCAGGAGGAGACCTACAAGCTGCCGAAACGTCTGACCGGCATCACATCACTCACTTTCGTCCTGCGGCAGAAGATCCATCTGAAAGGCTTCCAGTTTATCCAGAAGCGCAAAGCATACGAACAACTTAGCGCACTTGACAACAGCCGGATTTACGGCGATACCTTCACCGTGACAGAGACTGCCGTTGAAGGCATCGGCAACAATGTCTCCCTAACCTATGAGGGGATGGACTTTGGCGTACAGGGAAGCTCCCGGATCATCATTTGCGGGCGTTCTCCTCTAGAGAACAGTACGCTGCACTTGCTGTTCAGCGGAGCCGGCGGCGATTCCAAGCAGCTTGTGGAATTTGCGGGCAGCGGCAGCTATACAGAGCGCCAATTTGATCTGGAACCGGTCAGCGGGCAACGGACCTTCACCTTCTTATTCCTGCCAGGCAGCCAGTTCGACCTGAAATGGTTTCGATTTCTGCCGTCTGCAGAAGTAGAGGGTTGATCCGGCTGTTTGATCGATTAAAGACTGAATGATTGCAGGACTGGGCAGCAATCTCCCTAAAGAGAGGGCTGCCTTTTTTGTGTTGATCAGGGATTAGGCAATCGCAATAGGGTATTTGCCGGAAGTTATTTAAGGAAAAGAAAGCCTCCAAGGATTATTACTACCTGTATAATGATCATGGTGATGTGGTGTAGATGGTCGATACCAGTGGAGCGGTAGTCAACAACTATACTTATTATGAGTGGGGTAACATCTCCAACAGGTAGAGAAAACCTGGTTCAAGTACACCGAAGATATATGATGCCGAAACCGGATTGTATTATCTCCGTGCACGTTATGATCCAAGTATGGGGTTGTTTTTAAATGAGGATACGGTTGAAGGGTACACAACCTATTAGATTTATCCAATCCGAAGGTTAGAGAAGTGCTAGGCGTAACGCTGGATGGCATTATAATTAATGAATATACAATTACTCAACAACTTGGAAAGAGTGCTAAAAGTATGAACTTTACCGGTAAAATTCCACCTTCAGCAAGGGCTGATGGTGGGTTGAATGTAATTCTATTTGACGCAACATCAATAAAACAACTAGAAATAATTGGAGGGCTAATAGTGGAACTAGACGTTTTTCTGAAAGCTTATAAAGAAGAGGATTGGAAAGATTACTTGGAGTTTTGTAGGGGGGCGAACTTCGATTATAAAACTCAATTGGGTGAAATTACCTTGCCAGAGGATATTGCAGTAGTACTATGTTATAGATTTGGTGAAAACGAAGCTACAAAATGGCTTCATAAACAGGTTACAGCATTAGGAAATATTCAGCCTAAAGAGTTATTAAGTAACGAACAAGGCGAGAATATTTTAAGGGAAGTTCTAATGCGACTACCACATTAATACTACTACCACATGCAATATTAACTATTTAAAAATATGTAAAGAGTTAATTGAAGTGATTGTACCAAATCAATATGAAATCGGTATTTTTACTCTAACGTAATTTTCTAACTACATGGGAGCGCCCCATGTGGTTTTTTTCTGCTTCATAGCACATATCGCCCTATTGGAAATATACAGTTGCAATATACAGTTTGAATGTATATAGTAAGACTATACAGTTAGACTATATAATAAATTTGCCAAGAGTACAGCATGAACTCTAAAGGAGAAGAGAGATGGGGAGAGACAAATATCTGCCGCTTACGGAAACGGTCTATTATATCCTGCTCGCCCTGCATGAGCCTGCGCACGGATATTTGATCCTGCAAAAGGTTGAAGAGCTTAGTGGAGGACAGGTAAGAATGGCTGCGGGCACACTATATGGTGCGATTGAGAACCTGATTAAGCTTAAGTTCATTGAACCTGTAGGCACTGTAGATAACCGGCGCAAGGTCTATGTGATAACAGAAATGGGTCGGTCGGTAATGCGCCAGGACTTTGAACGGATGAATCACATGATGGAGACCACGCGAAGAATCTGGGCCTCTGACGGGAGGGAACGTAATGCGGAAATTTAAGTGGTTTACGAATATAGACCATGAAGAGAAATGGCTGAATGATATGGCCGGTAAGGGCTGGCAATTTGTCGGAAAATCCTTGTTCAGCTACGAATTTCACGAAGCCGAACCGGAGGTTGGCCGAATAAAGATTGATTACCGTGCCTTTGTCAAGAAAGACGATTTCGAGGATTATCGTGCTCTCTTCGAGGATAGCGGCTGGAAGCACATCCAGGGTTCGAAAAGTTCAGGATATCAGTATTTTAAGATGGTGAATGATCAGGGGAGTGGGGATATTTTTTCGGATGCCGATTCCAAAGCCGGGCGGTATAAACGTTTGTCAGAGGTGTGGCTCTCGATTTCCTTGTCTTTTTTTCCTATTGCTGTAGCGCTGATATCTACAGGTACTCTCAAGCCGGCGGCTCTGCTGAATCCCGAAGCCCTCTATTTGACCCCTGGATTATGGGAGAAGACTGGAGGTACATTTTGGCGGGCCTTTCTATTCGAGACGCCGTTTGCACTTCTTCGGGGATTGAGCGCATGGCTCCTGCCCCTGGTGATTATTCTGTATCTAATTTTCGCCTTCAAGGCGAACCGGCAATATAAGCGATCACAGGGGGGGAGCCTGTCCGATTAACGAGTGGTGTTATGCTGCATTCCCGCTAATAATATATTTCATTGAAATTACAGCTTATGGAAAAAATACTTGACACAGATATGATAAAATTAGTGAAATAGCGTTTTTTTGCTCATAGCATAGCTAACTGTTATCGGAGGAAAGACATGTACCAGTACAACGACCGGGAATTTGTGGATGTGCGTTTTGACGGGCATGATCTGCGTTATGGCGAGCTGATCCGCTGCACGTTTACCAACTGCACATTCATGAACACCTCTTTGGAAGAAATCGATACGACCCATTGCCGTTTTATCGAATGCGATTTTAAAGGCGCAGCCCTGAATGCTTCGATCCACACCGAATCTGCGTTTGAAAATTGTAAATTCAGCGGTGCGAATCTCTTTGTAAGCAAGTTCATCTCCTGCAAAATGACAGGTTCCGACTTCGCAGGCGCTCAGATGGATGGCATTACGCTAAGCGGAGGGGACTGGTCTTACGTGAATCTGCGGTATGCCAAGCTTGGCAAGCAGGATTTGCGGGGCATCCGTTTTTTTGAAGCGGATCTGTCGGAGTGTGATTTGGCGAAGGCTGACCTCAGAGACTGTGATCTGACAAGGGCCATGCTGGGCAGAGTTAATCTGACCGGGGCCGATCTGCGGGGAGCCAAGCTGGAGGGCGTGGATATGAAAGCGCTGATGGTGAAAGGAGTGCGGATGGACAGGGAGCAAGCTGTTGTGTTCCTGCGCTCCTATGGTGCGAAGGTGGATTGAGTTCAGGAGAAGAGCGGAGGCCAAGGCGGTCTCCGCTTTTTCATGTGCCATGAAATGGATCATGCCCGAAGGGCTACAGATCCCGTTTATTGAAAAAGGTATAAGTCACTGTGACAAGCACCACAATGAGCGCTGCCGACAGAAGAACAAAGACGGTATCCAACCCTCCGCCGTACATCACATTTTTGGCTTCAAAATATTTAAACGGTGTGATGTATTTCAGGCTTGCAAGCCTGTCATTCAAGTCGATCGCAATCGATAATACAAAGGTGAGCAAAAGAATTCCTGTGGCAAGTGATGCGGCGGTCTTGGATTTCTTGAGCACTGTTGCTGTTGCCGTCCCGATGAACAAGAACAGGAGCTGCAGGATGAACATGGCAAGCATGGTGATAGCTATATCCCCTGCAACGGACTCACCCTTGCTGTACTTCCCTACCATAAGGACA
Organism: Paenibacillus sp. LS-5; assembly: GCF_056121505.1. Taxonomy (NCBI): domain Bacteria; kingdom Bacillati; phylum Bacillota; class Bacilli; order Caryophanales; family Paenibacillaceae; genus Paenibacillus; species Paenibacillus sp. LS-5. Next base: position 379,353 of record NZ_JBWAVA010000002.1, read on the forward strand.
GAAGCTATACATGTAATCAGATTAAATAGGATGATATTGACCAAGGCCGCCAGCAATTTCGAGGTGATGATCTGATTCCGGGTAACCGGCTTTACAAATAAAAATTCTGAGGTCTTATCCCGTTCTTCCTTAGTGATGATATTCGCTCCGAGCATGACGGCATGAATCGTAGCCATCAGTAACAAATAGACGAATAAGATCCCGTAATACCCGCTGGCTGTATTCAGATCCAGGTTACCAATCCCTAATATCGCCTGCAGGGATTTGGGCATATCGGACATCATTTGACTCATGGACTGGCCTGAGGCGGATAACCCCGCATATTTGCCCATGCCAGAGGCTACCATCAGGAACACACCAATGCTCCAGAATAGTAAGGATTTTCGATACGCTCTTAATTCCCTCCAAAATACATTCACGAATGTTCCCCCCTCTAAACCGCATGAATATCTTTATGGGCATATATGAAATAGCTGGCTGAGACAGCAATCCCAATAATCACTGCCCCGGTGATCACATATGAGATCTCATATCCTGCATGCCTCATGATCTCGGCCGGATCGAAATATTTAAAGGGGGAAAGGTAGCGCAGCTTTGCATCTCCGGTTGTGGCTCCGATCATTCCAATAAAATAAAACGAAAACACAGTGGCCAGTGAAACCGTCAGCACGGATTTGATCTTTCGTACCATGACCGACATCACGATTCCAATAGCAAGAAAGATTAGCTGAATCCATAAGATGCTTAGGCTGAGCAGGAGAAACATCTTCAGGCTATAATCTTCAGTCTTCACCTGCGAAGCCATCCCATAGGCCGCCACTCCATAAATAACATTGGTAATGACCAAGGATACGAATGCGGCTATTAGCTTCGCGGTGATAACGGTTGTACGTGTAACCGGCTTTGTTAACAGGAAATCTGCTGTTTTCTCCCGGACTTCCTTGGAGACGATTGAAGTGCCCAGATTCATAGCCTGAATCGCCCCGATCAGAATGATGAATGTCAAAGCGTACGTATAGAAACCCATAATCGTAAACAGATTCTCTAAATCGAGTCCGAGTGCTTTTCTTAACGCTTCCGGATAGCCTTCCAGCAGCTTTGTGAATTCTTCGGCATCTTTATGGAAAGAAGGGAATAAGGACATGAACAGCATCATGATTGCGATCAAAGAAAGTAACCAGATGATTGTAGATTTCCGGTAAGCCTTCAGTTCATGCAGGAAAATATTCATCAGGACGCTAAGCCTCCTTTACATAATAGTGCATAAAGATCTCCTCAAGATCCGGCTCTTCAATCCAGACGTTGGTGACTTCGATGTCCGCTAGCTTGTGGAGTACTGTATTGAGGTTGCCCCTGAAGAGAAAGTGGACCTGGTTATCCTTAACTTCTAATTGGCTGACGCCGGGCAGACTGAAGTAATCCTTATCCAGCGAAGCTTTCGTGTGGATTTTAAATTTCTTATAATTATTTTCTTGCAGGGTGCTGATCTTTTCTACCGTAACAAGGGACCCTTCCTTGATGATCGCCACACGGCTGCAGAGCCTTTGAACTTCACTGAGAATATGGGATGAAAATAATACCGTTGCGCCTTTTTGGTTCTCCGTTTCCAGCAGTTCAAAGAATTTCTGCTGCATAAGCGGGTCCAGGCCGCTGGTGGGCTCATCCAGGATAATCAGCTTGGGCTCGTGGAGCAGCCCTTGGACAATTCCCACTTTCTTTTTGTTGCCGAGCGATAAATCATCAATTTTCTTCGTTAAGTCAAGATCCATAATTTCTGCCAATTCCTTGATTCGTTTCGTACAGTCCTTTTTGTAAAAGCTGGCCGAATACTTCAAGAGATCGTATACCTTCATATTGTCGTAATAAAAAACTTCCGAGGGCAGATATCCGATTTCCTTCTTGATCTCAGGAGCGAATTCAAAACAATCTTTGCCGAATATCCTGGCGCTGCCGCTAGTCGGGTGAATCAGGGACAGCAAGGTTCGAATCGTAGTGGATTTCCCTGCACCGTTAGGCCCGATGAATCCGAAGATCTCTCCCTCTTCCACATTGAAACTGATATCCGTGATCCCTCTGGACTTGCCATACGTCTTGGTCAGATGGCTAATCTCAATAACATTCATAATAGAACCTCCCGGAACTATGGATAAAAAGAATTTCTGAGCATTTCACTATACACGTCCAGCTCTGTAATAATTTCATCTAACTTCATTTGATCCACGGGAATCGATGCATACCGCTCCTGTAATCTGTAGGCGAAGCCTTCCATAGTCCAATAAATAATGTTAACTGCCTTTTCGATATCGATGCCCTCTTTGAATGTGGTGAGGTCGACATCTGCGAATAAATCTTTATAACCCTTGTTCAAAAACTCTTTTTTCCGGTTCTCTAAATCAGGCTTCACTTCACTTGCATCCTCTGGATTTACTTTCTTGATGAATTCAAAGGCATTGGGGTATTTCTGATATAACTCGAATTTGAGAATTGCAATCTGCCTGTATCGGATAAATATATCCCGCTGCTCCCAATCAATGTGTGCGTGTGCATTTTCTATAAGCATTTCTATAAAATAGTCGTACAAAAATAAATACAGATCCTTCTTGTTATTAAAATAATGGAACAACAGGCCCTTGGATATTTCCGCTTCCTTAACAATCTCATTGGTGGAGGCATTCTGATACCCTTTTAGCGCGAACTCCTTGAGGGCTGCATTGATGATGCGGTCCTGCTTATCCTGGCTTAGATTGTGAAATTTTGAGAACAACGTTTTCACCTCCTCATTGACCACGTTGGTCAATTTGATTTTACACCTGTTGACCAGTGTGGTCAATACTGAAAATTTATAGCAACAGGGTATTGGGCGTTCTATAATCCTACAGATAAGCCATAGGCGAGTAGAGCTTGATACCAAATTGGCGTGTCAAATGGGGGGACCCTTTGCACGCCTTTTTGTTGTATGATGGATCTAGGTAATTTTTAGAATTCAAGGAGGGTTTATCGTTTGTTTATTCAGAGAAAGGCCGGGCTGCGTCAACGAAAAAAGCTCAGTCTGACATCGCTGCTTACAGGCCTTGTGACACTGGTGGTTCTGCTAACCTCAACCATTATCCTGGTTGGCTCTTATGACTCCAAAAAACAATCTTTGATGGAGACGACGCTCCATCTGAATTACACCAATGCGGACCGTATGTCCAGGACGATGGATTCTTTATTTCAATCCATCAGCGGCAGTCTGGCCTATAATGCGCGGATCCTTTCCAATATGGACGCTATGACACCGGAACAAGTGGATCATCAATTGGAATTAATGCGCAACAGCAGCAATTATTTTAATTCTATTGTAGTAATAGGAGTAGACGGGGTTGTCCACAACGTAGAACCGGCCACATTAGGAGGAACCGTGGGCAAACATATTAATTCACAATCTTCTAAGGATGCTTTAGCACTCCAACGGCCTTACATATCCGCTCCTTACATGACTGCAACCACCAACAGACTGATTGTGTTCTTGAGTCAACCAATCTTCAGCAGTGACGGTACATATCTGGGTATTCTGGGCGGCACGATTTATCTGCAGGAGAATAATGTACTCTCCAGGATTTTCGGGAATAACAGCGTGGACGATCTGGGCTCCTATTATTATATTGTCGATTCCGGCGGTCATTTGCTGTATCATCCGGACAAGGAACTATCCGGGAAGGATGTCAGCAGCAACAAGGTTGTGCAGAAGCTGATGAAGGGGGAGAGCGGGGAACAGGAGGTTCGTAACCTTCATAGTATCGATCTGCTCGCCGGATACTCCAGCGTGCCGGCGAACGGCTGGGGAATTGTGGTCGTCTCGCCGATGAGCCTGATCCATCAGCAGCTAATTGGACACATACAGACGATTATTTGCTATTCGCTGGTTCCGTTTATTGCACTGCTGATTGCTGTGATCCTTGTGGCACGCAGAATAGCCCGGCCTTTTGCCTATTTGGCAAAACTGGTAAGTCAAATGGGGAAGAAGACTGTAATTCCGGAAGCCAAGCCGCGCTCGTACTGGAGCCGTGAAGCTGATTTGCTGACCGAGGCCGTCTTTTTGGCTGTGGCGGACATTAGGGAACAGACCGATCAGTTGACCCAGGAAGCTGCAACAGATGCGCTGACTGGTCTTAAGAACCGGAGATTCCTGGAGTATACGCTGGGCCAGTGGATCGCTTCAGAAATTCCTTTTTCACTGATTGTACTGGATGTGGACCGTTTCAAGTTCGTGAACGACACCTATGGTCATGTTACCGGTGACGAAGTGCTGAAGCATGTAGCTGGAGTAATTGTCTCCTCACTTCGGCCTGATGATATGTGTCATCGCTACGGGGGCGAGGAATTTATTATCCTGCTGGCCCGCACCCGCCCGGCGGAAGCCTTCATTGTTGCAGAAAGAGTCCGGCGGGCGCTGGAGCAGAGCAAAGGTCCCATTCCGTCTCAGGTCACAGTTTCTCAGGGCATAGCCCATTACCCGCTGCATGCTTCAGAGCAGGAGAAACTGCTGGAGAAGGCGGATCAGGCGCTATACCTGGCGAAGAGCAATGGCAGGAACCGGACGGTGATTGCTGAAGACACACCGGCTGCCCCATCAGCATAATGGCCTGTTGGAAACAAACAGCATGGAAGATAAGTGGAATTTGTCCACTTAAATAGCCTCAAAAGCCTGCTGTTCAAAGAATAGTTGGAAAAAGGATATCTAATTTAGGCGAATTCGCCTGTAAAGGTGTGAACCGGTCAGAATAGTGATCCTTTTTCCCACTAATGCTTGCGGAGTTGCGGGATGGGGAAGAATTAAGTTCACTTTTCCACTTGGGCTTGCCGCTGAGCAAACCTAAATCTATAATTCAAAACGGCTACGCGATCCAGTGAAGGACGGTGCGGCCTTTTTTTGTGTTGAATTTCAATTAGAACATTGACAGTTAGATTTCTATCTATTATGATAACCTTGTTACTTAGGTTTCTAACTAATTAATCGTTTTATGACTTTATTCAATAAGAACGGGAGGACTTCAAATGAAAAAAGAAACATCGAATCAATATGTTCTGGAATCCGCGCCGATGAAGAAGGCGATTGCTCATTTATCGATTCCGATGATGATCGGGATGTCAGTGGGTACGATCTACAATGTCATTAATGCCTATTTCATCGGCTTGCTGCATAATACAGGCATGCTGACAGCCATCACACTGGGATTGCCGATATTTACGGTGCTAATGGCCTGTGGAAATGTGCTCGGGGTTGGCGGAGGAACCTTTGCCACACGGCTTGCGGGTCAGAAGGAAACAGAAAAAGGCAAGCGTATTGCCGGGTACACCTTTTACGCGAGTATAATCTCGGGGCTTGTAATTGCGCTGATAGCGTTTCTAGCGATTCATCCGATCACTCAGATGCTGGGTGCAGATTCGGCAACGGCTCATTTTACCAAAACTTATACGCTGACTCTATTTGCAGGCGGCTTTGCCATCATCCTGAATTTTGCGCTGGAACAGATGGTGCGCTCTGAAGGAGCCTCCAAGGAATCCATGTACGGTATCTTTGTCAGTACGGCATTAAGTCTGATCCTGGATCCGCTGTTTATCCTGATTCTGAATTGGCATGTGGCTGGGGCGGCGCTGGCGATGTGCCTGGCTAATTTGGGCTCTGCGATCTATTATGTCTACTACCTGGACCAAAAAAGCGAGAATTTAAGAGGATTCCTGAAATATTACAGAATATCGCTGAAGGATAAGCTGGAAATCTACAAAATTGGCATCTCTGAGCTGCTGCTGGCCGCCTTTATGATTGTGACTACACTGCTGCTGAATAATTACTCTATTCAGTATGGAGAAAGTGTGGTGGCGGGATTCGGGGTGGCGCTTAGAATTGTGCAGGTCCCTGAGTTTCTGTCCATGGGCTTGTTCCTGGGCCTGATTCCGCTTTTTGCCTATAACTACTCCAGCAAAAATCTGCCCAGACTTCAGTCAGGCATCCGTCATGCCTTTATGTATATCGGGAGTATCTCTGTAATATTTGTAGGGCTGGTATATCTGTTTAAAGATCCGGTGATTAGCTGGTTCTCACAAGATCCTGCTGTACTGGAGATGGGTGCCTATATTATCGGGGCTATGCTGGTGTCGGCACTGTTCAATGGGTTCACAGGATTATTCACAAGTATCTTCCAGGCTACCGGGCAGGGCATTCCGACGGCGGTTATGTCGATTACCCAGGGCGTATTGTTTATCCCTGTGATAATTCTTTTGCATCAGTTCTTCGGACTGCATGGTGTGATCTGGTCCATGACCGTAACAGAAGTGATTACGAGTGTGATGGGTCTAGTCTTGTATATGAACTTCAGCCGGAAGCTGAAAAAGCTGGAGCGGGACGACGAATCCAAGGGAGCTGCGGAGGCTGCCTTAGTCTAAGCAAGGTTGTTGGGGAAAGAGGCTGTTCTGTTGCCGCCATTTTTGGTGACGATGGGACCGCCTTTTTTTGCGTCCAAGCTAATCTGAATTATTCCACACAGCAATGGCAAAAAGCTCATTGACAGCACTTATATCAACTTGATAGCATATACTATATCATCATGATATACAGATCCTTCTGGCCTGAGGCCAATATTCTAAGAAGAATGGAATGTGATGAAATATGCGGCGACAAAGGATTCGAAAGTCCATGCTGTTGTTTTCCATGCTGCTGTTCCCGGTTACCTTGAATTATTTTTCTCCTTATCTGATTGTCCAAGGCAGCTTTGCCGGGATCGCCACCGGAAGCTTTCTGCTGTTTGCTGCACTGTTTGGTTTCTCTTTAGTGTTTGGCAGAGCCTTTTGCAGCTGGGTGTGTCCGGCGGGAGGCTTGCAGGATGTCTGTACCCAGGTCGTGAATAAACCGGCAGGGCAGAGACAGAACATCATCAAATATCTGATATGGGTGCCGTGGATGCTGTCCATTCTGGCCGGATTTATAACCGCTGGCGGGATCGAAGCCGTAAATCCGATTTATTTTACCGACTACGGAATTTCGGTATCTGCCCCTCCGGCTTTCATTACGTACTTTGCCGTCGTATTATTGATAGTAAGTGTGTCTCTGCTGTTCGGACGGCGATCCTTCTGTCATTCTCTTTGCTGGATGGCTCCGTTCATGGTTCTGGGCAATACCCTCAAGAACAAATTGGGGTATCCCTCACTTCATTTGGAGGCCAGAACCGAAGATTGCATCAGCTGCAAGAAGTGTGACAAAGCTTGCCCGATGAGCCTGAAGGTTCAGGAAATGGTGCAGAACAGAGATATGAACAGCAATGAGTGTATTCTGTGCGGCAGCTGCCAGAGCGTATGCCCGAAAAATGTGCTGCGGGTGGGCTTCGGTGCGCAGAATGATACCGTCACAAAAAGCAGTTACACGGAGGGAGCCTAAGGAAAGATCATGCCCAAGGAAAATACTACGGTCTATATCATATTGGGCCTGTTGAACCATGAGGATCTGAGCGGATACGATATTAAGAAAAAGATAGATGTGATGATCAGCGGCTTCTGGGAAGTAGGCTATGGGCAGATTTATCCGACCCTGGCGAAGCTGGTAACCGAAGAGCTGGTGCTTAAGCATAAAGGCACCGGCTCCAAAGGCCCCGAGAAAAACACATATTCCATTACGGACAAAGGGCGGGAGCTTCTGAAGGCTTGGGTCATGCTTCCCGAGCAGAAGGAGTATACCAAATATGAGATCCTCTTGAAGCTCTTTTTCGGAAGCCTGGTTCCGGACGACAGCAATCTTGCGCGGATTGAAGATTTCAAGGAACGCCATATACAGAGTCTCCAGCAGATTCAGATGTTCAAAGGCAATCTGGAGCGCGTTCTCCATACCGAGAAGGATCATTTGTACTTTTACCTGACTGTCCTGTTCGGGGAGCATGTCTACAAGGCCTACCTGGACTGGGCGGAGGAAGCCAAGAAGCTGCTGGCAGGTAAACCCAACGAGGAACTGGATCAATGATGTGGATGTAAAAAGAAACTTAACCATTAGACTGTGAAAATAGAGGGTTAGACTGTCAATGCTTCGTTAAGCTAACAGGCAGTTATGCATAACTTCCAGGGAATGTAAACATCTAAATAACGTAAGGAACCAGGAGGCAGACAATTCATGGGAGGAACGAATGTATGGGATGCGGAGTGGGAGGTTAACGAAGAGCAGGCGCGGACGCTGATCGGCAGACAATTCCCTCAGCTGTCATCGAAGCAAGTAAAGCGATTGGGCTGGGGCTGGGACAATACGGTTTTTCTCATCGGTGACGAGTACGTGTTCCGGTTCCCAAGAAGAACGATTGCAGTTGGCTCGATTCGTATGGAAGGGAAGCTGCTGCCGAAGCTGGAGGCATATATGACCATCCCCTATCCGAAACCGTTCTTTTATGGCGAAGCAAGTGACGAATACCCGGCACCATTTCTTGGCTATGCCTACGTGCCAGGAGATTTCCCAATCGGTTTGACGGAAGAACGCCGGGCTTTATCGGCAGAGACTTTGGCGAAATTTTTGCGGAGATTGCATGAATTTCCGGTGCAGGCGGCGCTGAAGTGCGGAGTTCAGCAAGATCATCGAAACTTGACGGACATAGCATCGCGCAAAGTGAAATTGGAGGGCTTTCTATCGAAGGTGGTTGAACACTTGTCGCCGGATGAGTCTAGTGTGATCGAAGCGTATATTAGCAGGCTGCAAAAGGACCGTGTCGAGGCGGTGAATGCACTGCTACATGGCGATCTTCATTTCAAAAATATGCTTGTGAATGAGAACGGGATCGTTTCCGGCATCATTGATTGGGGCGATCTGAGCGTAGGACATCCGGCTTGCGATTTGAGCGTTGCGTATAGCTTTTTACCACCTTACGCTCGCGGCGTGTTTTTCGAAACGTACGGAGGAGCGGATGAGGAAACGAAGCTGCTGGCGCGGCTGATTGCGGTATACATCCCCATACTGATCTTAATGCAAGCGGTCGATGACGGGAATGAAGAGATTGCGGTAGAGGCGAAATCCAACATCATGCGGGCACTGTCGGATTAGGCTCATTATTTCGTTGCGGCTATGGGGCTAGGCTATCGGCACCATTTTGTCGTTTAAAGGACGCGATAAGGCACGATCCGCCTTCTCTGATGCCGCTTTATGTTGAGGAACACGAAATTCAACAGAGTAAGTCATTGCGCTAACGGGAGACTATAGTTCAACCAGAAAAGGGAGCAGGACGTCACGGCGTTGCTCCCTTTTCATTTGAAGTAACGGGCAGATTTGTTGAATATAATCATTTTGTCCCATATTAAGACTTTCGTTTATTTTATAATAAAAGAAAAGAAGAGGTGACTTTATGACTGAAGCAACTATCCGTATCTTGAATGAAAGTGATCCCGTAGTGATCTCCGAGGCCTTTCATAATCAAGGGTGGGAGAAGCCTGTAACTCTTTTTCTAAAATATTTGGAAGAACAAGAAAAAGAGCAGCGAGTCACATTGGTAGCTGAGATTGAAGGTGATTTTGCGGGTTATATCAATGTCCTTTGGCAATCAGATTATCCCTATTTTAAAAAGCAGCTTATACCGGAAATCCAGGATTTTAATGTGCTGATTAAGTATCGACGTCACGGAGTAGGCACATTGTTGATGGATAAAGCAGAAGAAATAGTTAGAGAACGATCAGAAGTCTCAGGTCTTGGTGTAGGCCTGTTCAGTGATTATGGGGCTGCACAAACCTTATACGTTAATCGTGGATATGTTCCGGATGGCAAAGGAATATTTAAAGACGGCGAGTACCTACAATATAGTCAGCAGGTAATTGTAGATGATGATCTGAATTTGTTCTTTGTTAAGAGATTATGATGGGAAGCTAGGCATTTAAGCGAATCTCAGCCAGATATTGAACTAACGGGGAATAATACGTTAATAACGAAGCAGGCCGTCGCGGCGTTGCTCTCTTTTCCATTGAAGTAATAAGTTATCATTCCCATATTTTGTACTGATGACACCAAACGTTCAAGTCTTCAGCTTGATGAAATAGGATCACCAAGATCATCAACTTGAAGATGGATCACGATAAAGAACCTGCGCTAAAATGTTCAAGCGCAGGTTCTTTGCTAGGCATTTTTTTTATTTGTAAGGAACAGACTTGGAATGAAGATTACCGCTAGAGCAATAGCGGATAATAAAAACCCCGAATGATAACCCTTTAAATTATTTGCAATGGTTGGCTGCAATCCTTGTAGGGTAGCTGCGACAACGGTTGCGATAACGGCTGAACCAAAGCTTGAGCCCAAGTTCTCAATAATATTAATCCCAACACCTGCTTCAGGAAGTTGTTTACTGTCAAGTCCTGTATATGCATCACTTGTCAAAGGAAGACTGATTCCTCCAACACTGGCACCACGGATAAACAAGATAATGGAGATCCACATCATACTTGTTTTATCGGTGATAAAGATAAGCGGAACAGACCCAACAAGTGAAAGTACTAAGCTGACCATAACCACGTATTTCGCACCGATCTTGTCAATCATTATTCCTATCAAAGGCCTGGTCACAAGCATCCCAACCCCTTGAGGAATTAACGCAAGCGCTGCTTCGGTCGCCGTGAAATGACGAAAGTTCTGGAAGTACAATGGAAGAATTAACATAGGTCCCATGATAGCAGCATTTGTCAAGAATAGCCCGATGCTGGAGGCTGTGAAGCTCTTATGTGCAAATAAATTCAATGGGAGCACGGTTTGATTTTTTCTTACTAGATTATATACGAAGTAGATGACGGCTAAAACAAGGCCAACGCCAACCCAAATAGTAGTTTCGCTATTGTTAAATGAAGCATGATCCGCGGCTTTTGTAATTCCATAAATCAATGCCGCACTCATTAGCGACAAATCAATAATCCCAAATAGATCGAGTCTATTATCTTTGTTGAACGGTTCAAAATTGGGCACCTTTTTCATCATAAGCGGGGCAGCAATCAAAACGATGAACACGTTTATAAAGAATATCCAGCGCCAGGATGCTCCTTGAACAATGAACCCCCCAATAACAGGTCCTAAGATGGGACCGAAGATCATTGGGGTACTGACGATTGCCATCACTCTACCCAGATTTTCTTGACCTGCTGTTTTGACTAAAAGCGTGAACATTAGCGTGGTAATTACTCCGGCGCTGAAACCTTGAAGCAAACGGAAAAAGATGAAGCTGGAAATGTCCCAGCTAACTCCTACTAAAACAGAAATTACACCAAAAGCGATGACGGCCCCGATGAAAATTTTCTTGCCGTTAAATTTGTTCATAAGCCAGCCGGATACGGGAACCGCGACCGCAAGAGCTAAAACATAACCTGTAATAGCCCATTGAATGATATCCAATGTTGTGCTGAAGTCCTTCGTCAGTTTGTCGATGGCGATATTCACCATCGTGGAGTCAAGCATAGGGGCAATAGCTCCAAGTGCAATAGCCCAGGCAGCCATAAGGACTTCTTTGGGCAATCCTATTTTCTTTGCTTTATTTTTTGCCATTTTATTCACCTCTTAAAAAGTTGTTTTGTTTCCTTGTCAACAAAATAATATGTCATTTTAGTTTCCTTGTCAACAAAAAATATCCATAAAAAAGCAGCCAACTCTCAATAGAGCACGGCTGCCTGTGGTTTCACTTATCAATATTCAAACTCTCCAGCTTAATTAATTTCTAGACCCGTTTTCTTTATTTCTGCATCAAGATGCTGACTATACTTTTTCATGAAGCTAAGCATACTTTCAAATTGTTCCTCGGTTACCTGTTCAAATATGTCTTTATCCCGCTCTTGAAACTCTTGGTGCAGATCCTCATGGATAATATAAATTTTCTTCCCTTGCTCAGTGAGCCTAAAATAGATTTCTTTCTTATTATCAGGCTTCTGGTAGCCTTCAATAAGGCCTTTCTCCATAAGCTTCTTCGTTAGTTTACTTATGGCACCTTTGGTCATATATAGCGATTCCGCAAGTTTTGTAACATTTGGATCTACATTTCTTTCAATGTATTCAATACAGTGAACTTCTGAAGGCTTATAACCTTTAAGACTGTCTTCCAACTTATTTTTATTAAGCCAAACCATTTTGTTAAATAAGTCCCTGAATTCCATCATGACCAGTTCCTGTTTGTTCATGGCCGTCTGTCCTCCCGCCTTTTGATACACTACAATAATTATATTGATTTTTTGTTTCCGATTCAACAATAGTTTACTTATGATGAGTGAACATCTACTGACAAAATTAAAGAAGATGCAATTCAATTAACGGAGAACTATAGTTCAACCAGAAAAGGGAGCAGGCCGTCGCGGCATTGCTCCCTTTTCCATTGAAGTAACGGGCAGCATTTCTATCTATGGAGAAATCACCGTATCATAAGTAACAGCAAGATTTTATAGAAAATCCTGCAGCAGGCTTAAAAAGGTGATTGGACTGGGAAGAGGTTGGGTTGGGCATGCGACTCGGGAGTGGTGAAATCACACCGATGCTTGGGCGACTTCGTCTTTATATACTGATGTAGATTTGGTTTAAATAGAGACGCGGTGTACCATAGTATGCAATCTTCCTATATTGTGGGTAACTGGATAAAAAATGAACAAAAATGGGGGAGTCAAGGAGGGATGGATAGTGATCGTAAAATGCCCGGTCCCCATAGACCATTCCTTTGATAGCAGTAGTCATTTCTTTTTTGAACACACTGAAACGGATGTCTGCAACTTTTTGATTGAATTCACCATCATCTACATATGCGCTTCCTATTAAATTCATTCGACCATGTGAATCTTTTTTCCACTCCGCTAATACTTCATCACGCATTTTGGGATTAATGGACTTATAGTTGTACACATATCCAATATCCAAAAATAATTGTGCAGTAATATCCGAATGCGTGAGAGTATATTTCCTTCCTTCTAATGGTTTGGAGGAAGTAGCAGGTGGAATTAGGTTTGTGGTCAGTTTCCTTGGGTCAAAAACAGACATGTATAACCCCCCCTTTTAGGTCAGTAGTCTGAGTCCTAGTCAAATTACTTTATGTGGTTCAATGACTAGTTGACTGTGTTGATGCCCTAGATCCGTCGCATGATTATGGTGAATGCGTGGGGATTGAATATCGTATAAGTTGGTTTTCTTTATTACGCTTTAAATCTTAACCGGTATTGAAGGGTATGAATGTAGTAGCCGCCGGGTTTGGATTTGACTCTTTCCACCATTTGGATCAGTACGACCAGGATGTGCTTCAGCCAAAACAGAAAGATGAAAGGGTGAGAATTCATGGAAGTAAATGTGTTAGAGCGTTTACCAAATCCAATAATCTTAAAAAAGCTAATGAAATTCCAAGCATCATTAAATATTATTCTTTGTCAAGATGAATGGCTTCGTTACCATAGCTTTGTTCAAGATTGGGATAAGGATGTTTGTATGGCGAAAATAGATAATGGAGCAGGTGATCATCTACTTATTTTGTTTTCCTCTGAAGGTTCCATAATAAAAGGCTTCGATCATGAATCTGAATTAAGCCCATATGCGCAAGATGAACATAAAGTATATCAAGGGATTTATGATGACGTTCCAAAGGAATTATTATCTTTGCTTGAAGATGATGCAATTGAAAAAGACGATGTGACTTTTTGTATTTGGCGTAAAAACAGTGACATTAACTGGCACAAGGGAAAAGTTGATATTCCAAAAGGTGAAAGCGATGGTTCTGAATTTTTAGTGGGCTGTATATTCCTTACACCAGAGGATTTTGTAGAATTTGCAATAGGTTATTTTGAATTATCACCATCATTAGATGTTGTTGCAAAAATATACGATGATTTCCCCATTACGGAAGAGATGATCAATATCTTAAATCCTAACTGTGATGTAAAGAAAGTTCTTCAAGAAATAGAGTTATTACGCTTAAGGGGTTAGAGTAGGTAATGTGTGATTAAGCTGTAATCATAAATAACATTCCATGGATTCGTATGAAAACGGGGTTGTTAGATTCAGCCACATTTATTCTAACGAGCACTGCTACGTCGGTAGAGTAGTTGATGCAAGAGCTTGGTAATCTCGATATCACAGAGGTAACGTTAACCATGTTGAAGGAGTACATGGTAAACAAGCTGATCGTTTGAAGCCGAGCAGCCTGGGTCACAGAATTCGGTTTGTTCGTTCTCTCTTCCGTTACGCATATGAAGAGTCGTATCTGACTTCTAATCCTTCACTAAAATTAGGAGAACCGAAATTACTTATGCATGCCAGTTCCTTGATAACGGTGCCCCCTTAGATTTCATCCAAGGTATGCTAAGTCATGACTAAAGGGCAAGGTAGTTCTAATATGTGGTAATATTGAGTGAACATTAAAAAATGGATTTTGGGGGCCAGCAATGAAAACTCCTGAACTGTATGAACTAGAATACCTATTCGAATGTGAAGCAGAGCTAAGCGATGACGGTGTTCCATGGCAATATACATCAATTTCATTCCAAATAGTTAGAAATCATATAAAGGCTGTATTCGAGCTTGAAGAAGCAAGCCGGAGTGGCCAGTTAAGAATTTATCTTAACAATGAAGAAATAAACAATTACTGCTTAGAAAATATCAGCACTATTCAAATAAAGCGTGAAAATAACTATGAATGTCTTATCCTAGAGTTTGATGAAGAAAACTTTGTGCTGCCACTGGCTTTACAGACCAAACCATCAATTAAAACCTCTTGGGGAACATCGTTAGGATTAAAGAGGTAAATCGTTATATCGTTACGTTAACGGAGAATACTTGTTCAGCCTACCCATGATAGTTAAACCTTCTGATGTTAGGTAAAAAGGAATAAAGGGCGAACTCGGGGTGGTATTTTTTAAAGGGTTGCAGACCGAGAAAATAAGGTATACCTGGCAATGCTTCATTAGGCTAACTGGCAGGCTTGTGCAGTTAAATTGCTGAGCTAGAGGAGGCGTGTACGCATGCCCGAATACTCTCATCTCCAAACGTATCTCAAATGTAACCGACATAACTTTAAGGAGGTTATCAATCATTTTGCAGAAGTACTAAGCTCCTTGTACCTCGACTCAAGCCACTTCACATCGGAATTGGAGTGGGAAGTCTCGGATAATGGGTTTATGTATGTTGGCGGTGGTGCTGAATCACAAATATTCGTTCGCAATGATTTTGAACTTCATATCCGTCCTTATGTGATGGGATGGACGCCAGAAGTAATAAAGGAACTAGATTGGAAGACAGGGCAGTTAAAAGATGAGTTTAAGACTTTACTATGGGCAATGTTGACAAGATTTTCGGAGGAGTTTAAAGAAAGTGGCGTGTATTTCACAAACGAAGTGACGGACGGAACACCATGGGAAGCTTTAGTATGCTATACAAAAGAGGACTTATGGACTTTTGATGCAGCCATTATACCTGATCATCTGATTGATATGTACAACGATGGTCCAGATGAAATGTTCATGCACAAGAATAAACGTACTATGCTCGTTGCCCGGAAGTCTGTTTGGCGTGAAAAACCATGGCTTAGTAATGATTGAACTTACGGGAGAATGATAGCTCAAATACAACCTAATATAGGAGATTGTCCATGTGCTTTTCGAAGCGTTATATATGGATTGAAGCTGAAAAATGGCCTGTAGGCTCATGGGATTGTAAGGACGTTGAGGCAAAAAAATATACAAACCGGTGAATGCATGAACAGTGTTTATTTTTGGTCCAGCGATATGGTTTTTTTATAACCGAAGAATCGTTGAGCTAACGGGAAACAATAGTTCAGTGAACTAAGAGAATGAGGAGAAATTTTGAATGAGACAAGGATATGTTTTAGTGAATAAAAGCAAAGGAGAAATAGTAAGCTTTGCCCATCTCCCAGCGAGCAAAGCAATGGAATTAGCCATGAATCCCGTAACAGCAGCCATAACGACCTGGTATCTTTTGAGTAATATAGGCGATCAAATTAGTTTTATTGAAGAGGAACATGTAGTGGACGACTATCACGATGTAACCGATCGGCTCATTGACGATTTGATTAAAAGAAAGCTTATAAAAGATGACGGGATAGAGGTATTTGACCCAAATGAACCTGAGATATTCATTCGGCGGCTGAGAAGCACGTGGATGGACCGTAAGTAAGAACGATTGGTTCGAACAATCCGGAAAAACGTTGAGCAGATGAAAGGGTGACATTGTAATGCAATTCAAGTTGTATACGGATGTGCATGAGTTTTACAAGGATACCTATGATGTGCTGATGCGACATGAAGCACAAAATTTGATTCCTCTTGGCAATATTATCATTGGGCATGAAGGAATAGACAAAACAGACTGGCGTGACCCTGTAAATTGGCTTATGGCAACTATTTCGGATGCTAAGGGTATACAACTGACCGCCATAATGACACCGCCACATAATATTACGCTTTATGCAACAGACAACATAATTAACCCAGAAGCTATAAACTGTCTGATAGATGGGTTGAAAGACCGTGATATTCCAGGTGTGACAACCGAAAAAACCCTGGCAGAGTATTTTGCCAAAGAATATACCTTGCGCAAGGGAATAACTTTTAATACAACCATGAGCCAACGTATATATGAACTTACGGTAGTAAACCCAGACATTCAAAAGGTTGGTAGCATTCGATTGCTAGATGAAAAGGATATTCACTTTTTCCCATACTGGGCTGAAGCATTTTATGCAGCGGGGAGTTATGGCGCAACAGAAATGTCTATCCCGCAAGATGCAGACCCTTACCTCTACCGAATAGCATCGAAAAAAATCTATATTTTAGAGGACAACGGGATACCCGTTTCTATGGCAGGATATACAAGGGTAATGCAGACGGCTATTGGTGTGGCATTTGTATATACCCCTCCATATGAGCGCAGGAAGGGTTACGCTACTTCAATTGTGGCGCAAATAAGCCAACTTGCATTGGATAAAGGATTCACTAAGTGCGTCTTATATACGGACTTAGCAAATCCCACATCTAATAGCATCTATCAAAAGATAGGCTATAAGCCAATTTGTGATTCGCTCCAGTTAAAATTTGAATAAGTATTCAACAAACTATTAAAGATCATATTTAAGGAGATAATTTATGAAAGGTAAGATACTCTTATTATTTTTTATAACGATAGTGTTTTCAGCTTGCCAAAATATTAGTCAGTCGACTACCTCGAACAGCGAAACTAAATCGATAATGAATTCTGAACTGCCTCCTGATGTAGTGAGTACAGGTAATGGAACAGAATCGAAAGAAATAACTGAAGGTCAATCAGATACTAATAATAATGAAGTGTTATCCATGAGCATTGGGAACTATGATTTGACTGGGGAATTTTATGATGAAATGCTTCGAAATCCTATAGATCATGATTATGAGGTGGAATTTAATGAATTTCAAAATTCCAAAGATTTTTCAACAATTGAATGGAGGACGTTGGTAAACAAGTATTCAGAGGTTTGGGATAAAGAGTTGAATCAAATATATAAAAGTCTTCTTTCTAAATTGGATAGAGAACCCAAAAAAGCACTAATTGAATCCCAGAAAGAATGGTTACAGTATCACTTAAGGGAAACAGAATTTGTAGAGAAGACATTTATTAACAATAGTTACCTTGGATCACAAGGATTAGTAAGCCTAGACACGGTTATAATGGAGAGAATTAAGGAAAGAACAATGCAATTATTTGAATATCGATATTTGCTAGATGGTGAAGTTGAGTTTTTATATCAAAGCAAAAAATAGAGTTGAAATCGTGATCAAAGGTTTTTAGGTGATGCTTCGAAGACAGTAACGGCGTATAACCCCATATTCACGCATCGGGGGGGGCTGCTTCTCGGTCCGCTAACGGGACACGCATTCGAATCGGTCGCTATTCAACTAAAAGGCAGATTTCATGATAAGATAGTTTATCTTACTGAATTTGGGGGTGGTGGCGAGATGGCCGGAATTCTTGACAAAGGTCCTTTTTATCATGGGACACGAGCAGATTTGCAGATTGGAGACTTACTCACAGCTGGCTTTCGCTCAAATTTCAATCCCGATGTTGTGATGAATCACATTTATTTTACAGCTTTACGTGATGGGGCTGGTTTAGCTGCTGAGTTGGCAAAAGGCGATGGTGTACCGCGCGTGTATCTCGTTGAGCCGACAGGCGAGTGGGAAAATGATCCAAATGTGACGGACAAGAAATTTCCAGGTAATCCGACGCGATCATATCGCAGCAAAGCCCCACTAAAAATTGTTGGCGAAGTGAAAGATTGGGTTCGACAAACGCCTGAACAACTCGCAGTTTGGCGAGAACGTTTGGCGAAAATAGATAAAGGCGAGATTCTAAATTGACTAACTTTAAATTAGTGCGCTGAGATTTACTTCGCAGACAACTGGTGGCACTAGGCGCCGAATGGAACTTGGTACTAAAAGGAGGAGAAGAATACATGCGGGAAGAACAGGGAATATTCGCAGGCGAAGGATATAACAGGTCGTACGCAATTGCTACGAGTCTGCCGATTTTGAATATGAGGGGTAGCATATCGCGTGAAAGTAACGGACAACTACCGTTTCCGTGGGTGCCAACTGGCATCAAGATTGATAAAGAAGTGATGTTGGATACCGTTATGAAGCAAAAGTCACTCGAGTATTTATTCAATATGCAATTCAGTAAGGAGGAAATGTCCGACCGCAAATTGGTTGTAGGCTGTTATGAATACAGGAATCCGAATGACAAGGAACAAATAACGCTATATGCGCTAGTTTCGCTCAAGGAATTTCTTGCGAGATACGGTGATGAACGGGCATTGGAGATTCAGATGCGAGTTGGCTGCGCATACGAGAAGATTATGGAGGAATGCGATGAAGCCATTGAAGAACACTATGCAGTGTTGCGCCGGGCACTTCATTTGAAGAATCTGAGGGACAAATACGACATCGTATATGAGTGGGTTGAAGAAGAAGGGCAAAAGAGGTACATAAACAGATATACCAAGTCGGGGTATAAGAAGATTGAAGCTAAATCATTCGAAGAGTTGAACCAACTCTACGGTGAGCAGCGGAAGAAGGATGCAAAGAAGACGTTCTCGACTCTGGAGCCGTTAGAAGCATTCATGCGAGCATAAGAAATCCGCCCCTTTACGGGGCGAATGCTTCCGTTAACTCAATAATAGGAACTGCCACTCTTGAGTTTAAATCTCTTCGTCCATTTTGTATTCCAGAATATCGCCAGGCTGACATTCCAAAGCCTTGCAAATCGCCTCTAAAGTGGAGAATCGGACCGCTTTTGCTTTTCCATTTTTCAATATAGAAAGGTTAGCCATCGTAATACCAACCCTCTCCGAAAGTTCAGTTACGCTCATTTTCCGTTTAGCCAGCATCACATCAACATTGATTATAATCGCCATGGATTTCACCTCAGACTGTTAAGTCATTTTCTGATTTTATTTCAATGGCTTCTTTTAATAGCTTTTGGAGAACGGCAGCAAACACGGCAATCACCATGGAGGCGAAAATGATGATCAACCCGATGACTATAATCCCTGGGGCATCATCCATATCCGCCATAAGATAGAAAAGCGGTAAGCCAGCCACATACAAGACACTGATTGTGAATGCAGAGTATTTGATTTTTTTTAGAACCTGTACAGATAGTTCAGAGAAAGCCTTGTTCTTGTCAATATAGCCTAAAAGTATAAAAGCTTGATACAGAGCGAAGTAAAAGGGAATTGCCGATGCATACAAATCGATGAGTACAAGATATCTAATAGAAGTCATATCCGGATACAATTCTGCTGCAAACTCCGCGATCTCCGGCACCGCAAAAATGCATAAAGCAAGAACCGGGATTCCAATTAGAATAACAGCCGCCCTTAAAAAGAGAGTGGTTCCTCGCTCCACAACATACACCTCATTTAATTATTGTTACTGTGAATGTAACATATAATTTATCGTTTAACAATATATTTTGATTGTTAATTGATGTATTTTAATTGTTTTCTCTTCAAACGCGGGGAGACCACTGCAAGGAGGTAATCCGGCCGCCGCTGAGGACGTTCACCAGTATTTGCTCCCTGATACCGACAATCCAGAGCTGACTTGCACTTCCTGTACCTGCGCATCCTGATAAATAGGCAATGTGGTTACCGTCCGGCGACCAGCTGACAGGAGTGGCATAACAGTCGGAGGCCGCCAGCGTTCTTTGGTTCTGACCGGTACGATTGTCGATCTGGATGAGAGAATAATAATCCGGCTCTTTATAGTCGGTTGCGCTGTAGGCGATGCTACGGGAGTCAGGGGACTATGCCGGGAAATAGTTTTGGCGAGCGGTCCGCCTTCCAGCGTATAGAAGGCACCGGTGGCCAAATCCACCGCCGAAATGATGGAGATGCTGGCACCGGGGGATGTATATAATGCGAAGGTTCCGTCCGGGGATATCCGAACGTCATGGAGCGGACCGTCCGTATTTTGCGTGATTTGTCTGCGATGGGTGTTATCGGTCGGGAGGCGGAAGAGCTGAGTAGTGCCCGTGGAATCCGGAGCCGCGAATAGAAGTTCCGAACCCGAAGGGAACCACTGGGCGTCGCTGGCACCCGGCTCCGGGATGGCATAGCTGCTATGGGAGAACGTATCGTAGACGACGAATTGGGTGTTTATGACGTACACGAGGGAGCGGTTGTCTGGTGACCAGTCCAGCAGGGGGTAAGGATCGGTTTGGTCGATCCTGGCTACGGAGAGTGTGAATGTATCCAGCAGGTGGATCACATTGTCCCTGCCGATGAAAGCGATCCTCCTGCTGTCTGGAGACCAATAGGGAACGGAAAATTCCGCACCATGTCCTTTGGTAAGTTGAAAATGAAGACCGTCCTGCGTCCGGTACAGCCAAATGTCGAACGTTCCGCCGCGGTCCGACGTGTAGGCAATCCATCCTTGAATGGGATGATGAGGAACAGCTTGCACAGACAACAACCTTTCCTGAATCATCTAATACTTCAGTTATAGGATACGTTGAAGCCTTTTACAATAAGCCATACGGCAAGGATCATTTCATTGGCGGCAACTGGCAATGACAAGATAGCTCCCCATACCGATAGTTGAGGAAATACTCCGAACATTTCGAACAGCCCTGCGCTAAACACCAGTATAGATCCGGTAATGCCCAAGACCGAAATGAACCTGGGGACCAGCTTGGTTTGATAAAAAATGTAGCTGTACAACAGCGTGTTGATTCCCAGCATGACATTGGGCCCCAGCATAAACGTCCAGTCGTGGATTGCTTTTAATAGTGTGCCTGAAGCTTCCAAAGAGGTTATATCCACAGCGGTAGAAGTCGTGAACTCCCGGCTTAAGGTCAATAAGGACAGCACACTGATGATGCCCACAGTGATGATAACGGCCTCAAGAAACCTGAAGCATAGATGTCCAAGAGCCAGTGTCTCATTGTATTTTCTTAAAAGCGGGAACATGGTAATCGAAGTGCCGACAGCGGAGACGACAAGAATTAACTCCATAACCGCCCCCAGTATCACCTGGTTGGCATGTTCAGAACCCTTCATTAAATAATCGGGACCGTTCAGGATCGGATCGTATAAAAGAAGTCCAGCTATCGATGAAACTGCTGCAAGAATAAATAGAACACCCGTTATTTTCGCTGCTGCCTGGTTGGAATTCATGCTTTCATCTCCTCATTAATTTATTCCTTCGGGCTGTCTCCGTAGAAGAATACCTCTTCCAAAGATAGGTTGAAGGCGATAGCAATCCGGAAGGCCAGTTCCAGAGAGGGCGAATAGTTCCCTTTTTCCAAAGCCACGATGGTCTGTCTCGTTACGCCTACTTTGTCTGCCAGTTGCTGCTGTGTCATCTCATCGTGGTCAAAGCGTAATCTGCGGATGTGATTGCCAACCAGATTCTTACCCATCCTAGACTCCCCTCCGATAATGATAAAGTTTCGTAACGGAGCCGGTTACATCAGAGATGAATCCGCCGGCAATCAGGATCACGAACATCACCTGTATGGGCTGATCGTTGACCAGCGATCCCATGGCAGCAAGAAAACCAAGGACAAATACAAAGAAAGAATTCCGGGTGGCCTTCAAGCTAATGAGTTTATCCAGTTCATCGGCAAAGGACGGTTCCTTTTCTCCGGTCGTGATTCTAAAGGAAATGTTGAAAATAATGCTGATCAGGATATGCACTGCGATTGAAACCAGAGTCAAAGTGATTACGAAGGAACCCCAATAATGAAAGATTTCCGTTGAGCCTGCCCCCTCAGGATATTTTGGATACATGTAAGCACAATAAGATCCGAAAATGAGGATTGCCGTAAACAGGGATACAATGCTCTTCTTTTCTTGATAGGTCATACGCTACACCGCCTATACAATATTTTGTTAACAAGTTAAGTTTGATGTACATAATGTAATACATACCATTCATAGTGTCAAGTTTATTATACATTTTGGGAATTCACAGTGGAAAGACTCACAAAAAAGAGGCTCAATCAGGGCGGGATGCAGCGTGAACAACGGCAGATATACCGTTATCGCTCCGCACTGGCCGAAACGGCAAGCCACCAACCCTTCCCTCGGCCCTTCTTAGCAAGTAGCGTATGATGAAGTTCGTCATCACCCTCCGCAAAATGGTAAACTAGCAAGTATAGTATTTTACGGGGAGTGAACTTCTTATGAAAAAGCTAGCTGCCGGTTTCCTAGCCGGTGCAATACTGATGGTAAGTACTCAGGCGATTGGGGCCTCATCAAGTCTAGTTGGTAAAACCATTCAAGCAGAATACACCGTAAAAGTGTACGGCAAGAAGCTGGCCGACCCGGCCATAGTCATTAACGGGAAAAGTTATGTACCCGTGCGTGCGATCGGGGAGCTGGCAGGATATAGGGTCTCCTTGTCCGGCAAGACTATAAGTCTGGATGACAAAAAGAGCATAGCCTCACCTTCACTGACCGGCATGAGCGAGAGCAAGACTATAGGACCGCTGCCCACACTGACAACGAATTCGGATTCAGCAACAGCAGTGGCCAAAAGCAAAATTGAAGCGATTGACAGCGAAATCGATAGAGTAGTCGATAACATTCTGTCCACCAGCAGCAGGCTGAAGGTAGACCCGTCCAATAAGGAACTGAAAGATAACCTGGAGCAGTATAAAGCGGAATATGCCGACCTACTGAAGCAAAAGGACGCGGAGCTGCAGAAATAGAACAGGAACAGCGGACAGACATGAGTATGAATATTTGCATAATGTCACATAAAAGATGCCGCCCCGTCATTTCATTTGCGATGATACGGGCGGTTTTTTAGTGGGGCAGATTTTTTGAGGAATGCCCTCTTTTTCTGTAGAGAAGCAACCAATTACTTTAGCCGCGTGCGGATACCGAACTGGCTGTACTTGCCCCGGCGCTTTCAGCCTCACGGCGGTATCCGCCGGGGGTTTTGCCGATGATCCGTTTGAAGACCTGGTTGAACGTTTTGGTATCGTGGTAACCGACCTGCTCGGCGATGAGCGGAATGGGGGCGTGCAACTGCTGAATCAGCAGGGTGCAGCTCTTTTGAATCCGGACATTTTGCAGGAAATGATGGAAGGTCTGGCCGGTGTGGGCTTTGAACAGCCGCTGAAGATGCCGCTCGCTCCAGTCAAAGGTCCGGGCAAGATGGGACAACGTAAGGTCCTGGGCATACTCCTGCTGGAGATAGTGGAGAATTTGCAGGAATTGCGTCTGACGGTTCACCGGAGACTGAAGCTCATGATGCTTACATCTGTACAGGGTGACAATCAGTTGAATGAACAGGGTCAGCAGATAGCTGTCCGAGCCGGTCTGCGGGAGATTGTACTCCCGGTGAAGTGAGAGGAAAAGGCTCTCAATGAAACCATTTTGATCGGTCATGGAGAAAGTGGGCACCTGCTGATTTTTGATCTGTTCCAGGTACGCTGCAATCGGCGCATCCAGAATTACGGAGGAGATGTCATCCAGAAGCTCTGCTGTGAATAAGCAATTGTAGACGACGAGCGGTTCTTTAAGTGAATGGGGCGACGAGGGCCGGAACACATGGGATACGCCGACGGGAATGAAATACAGCTGTCCCCTGCAGGTCTTCTGAACCTCATGTTCTGTATAATGGAACCCCGTTCCCTCTGCAACGAAGGCTAACTCGATGAAGTCATGGGAATGAAGGGGGAGCTGGTAAGTCTCCGTAGCACGGTTAACATAGAGCAGCAGATTTTTTTGAAAAAAAGTTTCGCCTTTAAGCGTATGGTCTGCCGAATTCATCCGTTCATCCCCTTTTAACGTAATAAAAGTCCTTATTGCACAGGAGAAATGTCCTTTTTACGGGTCATGCGCAGAAATACAATTTCTATAATTGTAATAGAAAGCGTTTCAAAATCACAGGGTGAATCCAAGAAAAGACGGGGTGGATATGAATGTTGAAGGTTCAAAAATTACGTGTGGAGTATAAGGAGAATCCGGTCGGGATGGATGTGCGTTATCCAAGAATCAGCTGGCAGCTTCAGTCGGAGGAGCGGAATGTAATGCAGCAGTCTTACGACATTCAGATATCCGAAGAGCCGGATTTTCACAGTCTCCTATGGACCTCCGGCAGAGTATATTCAGATCAATGCACTCATGTGGAACTGAAGGAAATGGACCTCCGTTCACGGCAGCGGTATTATTACCGCGTGAAGGTGTGGGATCATGAGAACCGGAGTACAGAATGGTCGGAAACTGCGTTTTGGGAGATGGGGCTGCTGACGGAAGCGGAGTGGAAGGGCGAATGGATCAGCGCTCCGCTATCTCTGCTGGATGTAGAGGTGGAGCAGTGTCCGCTTGTACGCCACACCTTTCATATCGATGGCACTCCGCTTCAGGCCAGAATGTACGTGACTGCCCTAGGCCTGTATGAAATGGAATTGAACGGCTCACGGGTGGGGGACGGTAATCTGACTCCAGGCTGGACCAGCTACAACCACAGGCTTCAGGTTCAGACCTATGATATTACGGCGCAGATGGAAGCAGGAGAAAATGCTGTCGGTGCCTGGCTCGGAAATGGCTGGTACAAAGGAAACCTGGCCTGGGATAACCGCAAGCATCTGTTCGGCGACCGCCCGGCATTGCTCATGCAGATCCATCTGACCTTTGAGAATGGAGCCGAACAGATCATCACTACCGGGGAGCACTGGACTGCTGCCGCAGGTCCGATTCTAATGTCGGAGCTTTATCACGGCGAGACCTATGATGCCCGTCTTGAGCAGAGCGGATTCAGCAGGGCTGGTTTTGATGACAGCAGCTGGTCCAGGGTAGAACGCATCTCGCATTCCAAGAAGATTTTGGTGGCACAGGAGAATGTTCCGGTAAGAAAAATAGAAGAGATCAAACCGCTTCAGTTACTTAAGACACCAGCCGGTGAAGCCGTACTTGATATGGGGCAGAACATGGTCGGCTGGATGCATTTTACCCTGGATGTTCCTGAAGGGACGCAAGTTCAGCTGCTTCATTTTGAGGTGCTGGACCGGGACGGTAATGTATATACGGATAACCTGAGACGAGCCAAGCAGACCGTTACTTATATAGCAAAAGGCGGAGGTCCGGAAAGCTATGAGTCGCGGTTTACCTTCCAGGGATTTCGTTATGTGCAGCTGATTGGTTTCGGTGAGAACGTCTCTTTGCAGAACTTCACAGGCATTGTGCTTCATTCGGATATGGAACCTACCGGCTCTTTCACCTGCTCCAATCCGCTGCTTAACCAGCTCCAGCATAATATCCAATGGGGTCAAAAAGGCAATTTTGTCGATGTGCCGACCGATTGCCCGCAGCGGGATGAACGGCTCGGCTGGACCGGAGATGCGCAAATGTTCATCCGCACTTCCGCTTACCTGATGAATGTGGCGCCGTTCTTCACCAAATGGCTTAAGGATCTGGCAGCCGATCAGCTGGACAATGGCGGTGTTCCCTTTGTAATTCCGAATGTACTGGGAGAAAAGGATCATTCCTCTGCGGCTTGGGGGGATGCTGCGGTCATTTGTCCCTGGACACTGTACCAGTGCTATGGGGATAAGCGAATTCTGGAACAGCAGTATCCGAGTATGCAGGGCTGGGTGGAATATATCCGTCAGCAGGGCAGTGACGAATTTCTGTGGAATACCGGTTTTCATTTCGGGGACTGGCTGGGTCTGGATGCCAAACCGGATAGCTATAAAGGGGCTACGGATACCGATTTTATTGCAACAGCTTTCTACGCCTATTCTGTTCAACTGATGCAGAAGACAGCCCATGTGCTCGGAAAAAGAGATGACGCCCAGCATTACTCAGAGCTGTACAGCCATATTGTGACAGCCTTTAACCGGGAATTCATCACCCCTTCCGGGCGGTTATCTGTAGCCACACAAACAGCCTGTGTGCTGGCGTTAATGTTCGGGCTAGTGGAAGGAACGGCAAAAGAACGTACAGTAGAAAAACTCCTGAAGCTTCTGGAGGAGAGCAACTACCATCTCACTACCGGTTTTGTCGGAACGCCGTACCTGAATCTGGTGTTAAGCGAAGCGGGGCATACGGATGCAGCCTATAAACTTCTGCTGCAGACCGATTATCCCTCCTGGCTGTACCAAGTGACGAAGGGAGCGACGACCATATGGGAGCACTGGGACGGAATTAAGGAGGACGGCAGCTTTTGGAGCAGGGACATGAATTCGTTCAATCATTATGCTTATGGGGCTATCGGAGACTTTTTGTACCGCCATGTTGCCGGAATTGAGCTGGATGAGGATTGTCCTGGCTATAAAAAGTTTGTGATTCAGCCGCAGCCTGGAGGAGACCTAACTACGGCAGCAGGCGAGCTGGAAACGATGTACGGGCGTATCCGCTCCGAATGGAGAATAGCATCGAATCATATGGAGCTATCGGTTTCGGTACCGCCGAATACCACTGCTGAGCTGTATCTCCCGAATGCCGAGCTGGCCCAGGTGCGGGAAAGTGATGAATTGCTGGAGCAGGCGGCTGGTGTGCATTCGGCAGAACAAGTGGAGGATAAAGTGAAGGTAAATCTGGGCTCCGGCGACTACAGCTTCAATTATATGGTGGAGCCAGGAACGCTTTGATCTGAGTGGGAGGAATGTAATGGGAGTGAAGGGGTTTCTGCAGCAGAAGGCTGTGGAAGTCCCTTATTTGCTTTTCGCTTAGATAAGCGCTATTATAGATCAGTAAAGTCTTTGATTGAGGTGAAACAATGAAGTATTCAAAAGCAACCAATTATGCGCTGCACACCATGCTCTTTATGGTAGCCGCTGCGCAGGATAAGCCCATAGGGGTACAGCAGCTCGCAGAGCGGCAGGGGGTATCTCCCACGTATCTGTCGAAGATCCTGACGAAGCTGGTGAAGGCGGGTCTCATTGAGTCCGCATCCGGTGCGAACGGCGGATACCGGTTGAAGCGCAAGCAGGAAGAGATTTCTTTTCTGGACATCATTCATGCGATCGAAGGTACGGCTTCGTTGTTTGATTGTACGCTTAATCACTCCAGTACGTGCCCGATTCAGCGGGAGATGATCGAAGCGGAGCAGCAAATGGAACGGTATTTGCAGAATAAGAAAATGTCCGAGCTTGCTGTGGGACTAACGGTGGACTGATCATCCGCCGTTTTTCGCGGATTGATTATAGATATAGAAAGTCTTTTAAGTCTATAAAATAAAAAATGAGCATGTTGAGAGGAATGAGCTGATATGACAACCGATTTATTCAACGCCAGCGTATGGGAAAAGGCCTGGAAGGAGGACCCGGAAGCGACAGGCAATAAATTCAGGATGGCCGGAATGGATCCGGCGCGTTCCTTTGACCACAAAGCGAAGACATTTAACGAAGAAGTGTTCAGTGAAGGGGGAAGAGCCAGAAGCGAGCGGATTATCGGCTGGCTGGAAGGGCAGGGAGTAGGCTTTGAGGGGCAGTCCGTACTGGATGTGGGCGCGGCTTCGGGCGGGTTCACGGTTCCTTTTGCCGATAGAGGGGCAGTGGTTACAGCGGTAGAGCCGAACATACCATTAAGCGAGCTGTTCATGGAGAATACAGCCAGGTTCGGTCCGGGGCAGGTAGAGCTGGTACATGACGTGTTCGAAAATATAGATATTGCTGCACAGGGCTGGAAAGGCGCCTTCGATCTTGTATTTGTATCCATGTCTCCGGCAATTGTGGATTGGGATAGTGTGGAGCGCGTGCTCAGCTGTGCGCGGAAGTACTGCTACATTAGCCTTTTGGCAGGGGACAGAGAGTATAGTCTGCTTAATGAGGTTCTTCCTTTGCTGACCGGACATGAAGTATCTACAAAAAGCTCGGATATGGCTTACTTAACCCATTTACTTTATCTGAAGGGCTATTCGTTCGAATCGTTGATCACACGGGAGATGAAGAGTACTGAGCTGCCTAGCGAAGAGGCGATTGAAGAGACCCTGCAGCTACTGAAGCATCATGGGTTGAAGGCTGATGAGTCTGCGCGGAGTATCATTACGGAGTATGTACAGCGTACCTATCCTGACGGCAAGGTGTTGATTAAGCAGGGCGGTCGTTTTGGTAAGGTGCTTATCCGGCTGCAGGATCAGAATATGTACAGCAGGGCTGAAGCGGGCAAGCGCTAAGAGCCGGGCATTGTCTTTATGACAAAAGATGTTATCCTAATAGATAGATCCCCAGCGCGGGATCTATTTTACTATGTGGAAGGAATGATGGATATGAGAGGGCAAGTACAGATTTTTGAGCAGGAACTGATGAAGAGAGCGGGTGAAATCTACTATGAACCATAGTCTGATTACAGATGCGCTGAGAGAGGAACTGGTGCGGCAGTTAGTATATTTGGATGAGAATACTTTTGGCATACTGGATCGCATAGCATTGGAATCGCCTGCAGACAGGGCAGAAATCCGAGTAATGATTCAGACGTATCAAGAGCGTGTACAAGGCATATTGTCTGGAAAAGGTGATGAACTTAGGCGCTCCACCGTGCTTATCGGCTCTTGGGTTTCTCTACAGATTGGCCCTGAAAAGCTAAAGGATGCATATCGTATTGTTATTCCCGGTGAATCGGATCTGGATGAGTACTGTATTTCACTCTGGTCTCCGATGGGTAGAGGGCTTCTCTTGGCAGAACCCGGTCAGACGGTAAGTGTTCACACTCCCCTCGGAAGTGACGAGGTGCTTGTGCTAGAGAATGTATATGATTATCCGTTAACAGATGAAAAGTGGGGGTAAATGTTACAAAGGAACGCAATAAAGGGGCAGCCTCGCGGCTGTCCCTTTATTGGCTGGTAAATTACCGGTGGTTCTGGAGTGATAAAAAGAAGAATACTACCCACCGCTGAGAGTGAGCTCTATGCTGTCGTTAAGCTCTACTTATAATTCCTCAACCTCACGCAGCCAAAGTGCTGCGGAAGCGTCACTTGGCATGCGCCAGTCTCCGCGCGGCGACAGGCTGACCGTTCCGACCTTCGGTCCGTCCGGGAGACAGGAGCGCTTGAACTGCTGGGTGAAGAAACGGGTGACGAATACCCGGAGCCACGTCACCAGCTGCTCCTTAGGGTAGGTATCGCCAAAAGCATGATGGGCAAGATAGAACATTTTGGCGGGAGAAGCGCCGGTCCGCAGCATGTAATACAGGAAGAAATCATGCACCACATAAGGCCCGAGAATATTTTCTGTGAGCTGGACAATCTCGCCTGTAGCAGATGGCGGCAGAAGCTCGGGACTGATTCCCGTGTCGATGATGTCGTAGAGCAGCTTGTTCACGGTTTCGTCCGCCTCGTGATCAGCATACCAGGCGACGACATATTGAATAAGCGTCTTTGGAATGCCTGAATTGACGCCATACATAGACATGTGGTCACCGTTATAGGTACACCATCCGAGGGCAAGCTCTGACAAATCACCGGTACCAATGACAATGCCGCCGTTCTTATTGGCCAGATCCATCAGGATCTGCGTACGTTCCCGGGCCTGGACATTCTCATAGGTCAGGTCGTGAACATTCTTGTCATGGCCGATATCCTCGAAGTGCTGCAGGCAGGCAGCTTTGATGTCTACTACCTTGAGTGATGCACCAAGCGCCTTAATGAGACCAACGGCGTTGTCGTAAGTGCGGTTCGTCGTGCCGAAGCCCGGCATCGTGACAGCCAGCACATCGCTGGCCGGACGGCCAAGCAGCTCCATCGCACGGACAGCGACAAGAAGTGCCAGCGTGGAATCCAGACCGCCGGAGATGCCGATCACGGCCTGCTTGGTTCCGATGTGGCGTATGCGCTTCATCAGGCCGGAGGTCTGGATCGAAAGAATCTCCCGGCAGCGGTCACCCCGCTGCTGCGGATTGCCGGGTACAAAGGGATTCACGGCGATGCTGCGGACCAGCTTGCGGCCCTCATGCAGGTTACCCGGCGCCGCATAGAGTACCTCGCGGTAATTACGGCCGCCCTTGCCGGCACGGAAGGTGCCCATCACTGTGCGGGAATACTGGACTCTCGGCAGATCGATATCGGCGATGATGATCCGGCTCTCATGAGTGAAGCGCTCGGATTCAGCGAGCATCTGCCCGTTCTCAGCAATCATCGAGTGGCCGCCGAATACCACATCCGTTGTCGATTCACCGGTATTGCAGCCGGCGTAGACGTAGCCTGCCACGCAGGAGGCAGATTGGCTGGTGACCAGCTGGCGGCGGTAATCCGCTTTGCCTACCAGTTCATTGCTGGCGGAAGGATTGAACAGAAGCGTGGCTCCGGCCTGGGCAAGCAGGCTGCTCGGAGGAACCGGAACCCAAAGATCCTCGCAGATTTCCACGCCGAAGGAGATCCCGCCGCTGCCTTCACAAGTGAAGATCAGGTCATTGCCTATGGGCACAGCCGCTGTACCTATCCGCAGCTCGGAGACCTCAAGCTCCTCTGCTCCGGCAAACCAGCGGGGTTCATAGAACTCACTGTATCCTGGGATGCAGGTCTTCACAACAAGACCCAGAATTTGACCTTGCTGCAATACAGCGGCACAGTTGAATAATCTGCTTTTTACAGCAACAGGAAGACCGGCAATAACAATCAGGTTCCGCCCCTCAGTTGCAGCGGTGATCTTATGTAGTGCTGTAAGCGCAGACTTCTGGAGCGTGGGCTGCAGGAATAAATCCGCACAGGTATAGCCGGTAATAGACAGCTCCGGCAATACCAGATATTCAACCTGATTCTCATCCGCTTGCCGGATAGCGTCTATAATCTGCGCTGCATTAAACTCGCAGTCGGCAACCCGCATTTCAGGGGAAGCGGCGGCGACTCTAGCGAATCCGAAATTCTCCATTTGTTTCACCTATCCTTTGTATGATGACACGTACTAATAATTAATTGTACCCATGATGGGGTATCTATAACAAGTAGATAAGACCGAATGGGTCAGAGCCCGCTTTTTGAACCGTTCCTAAAAATCTGCTATACACCAATAATAACACGTGTTATACTCTTGCCGAGGTGCTGATATGGGCAAAAAAAGAGTAACCAGCCACGACGTTGCCAAGCTGGCCGGAGTATCCCGCAGTGTAGTCTCTGCGGTGCTGAATGATACGCCGGGCATTGGCGTAAGCACAGAGACCCGTGAGAATGTACTGGCGGCGATCCGCGAATTGAACTACCATGTAGACGCTCAGGCGCGTAGCATGAAGACGGGCCGCAGCATGAGTCTGGCTGCGTTCGGTGATACACGGCATCCGCTGTTCATGCGGCTGCTGGAGGGTATGCAGAAGGAATGTGAAGCGCATGGCTATCACATTCTACTCTGCTCGCCGGGCCACAAGCCGGACGGCGAGGCAAGGGATGAGCTGGTGGATCTCTACCACCAGCGGAAGATCGACGGCATCGTGACGCTGGATGATACCAGCTACCGCGATGAGGCCTGGGCCGCCAAGGTTAACGAGGCGGGGGTTCCGTATGTTTCCGTGGAGGGCTATGCCGAGGCGGAAGGGGTATGCTCTGTGCTGGCCGATTACAAGGGCAGTGTGGAGCTGGCTCTGGAGTATTTGCTGCGGCCTGGAACTCCGCAGCTGCTGGCTCCGGTGTATGCCGAAGTCTACCATAACGGCATCCGCAGTTGGGCGGAACGAACACGCCGGGAGGCCTATAGTAGCTGGTGCAGTGAACGGGGCATGAGCCCGTTTTGGTTCCGGCTTCCCGAGCTGGATGGGCGGGTGGATTGGGAGGAATGGCTTCTGAAGCTGTCAGAGATTGGCAAGCCAATGCCTCCGCTTCTGGTGAACTGGTCAAGCGGCATCCCGGATTTGTACCGGGCCGCCAATAAGCTGGGCCTTCGCATCGGTGAAGAGCTGCGGGTGATGGCGGCAGACAATACGATCCAGGGCCATCGTCTGAGCCTGCCGGCTTTAAGCTGTGTGGAAATCCCCTACGTAGGCATGGGGGAAGAAGCGGTCCGCCGGGTGCTCAGTCTTATTGAAGCCGGGGCCTCAGCGGAGGAAGGGAAGATATGGCTTCCGGCGGTATTAAGGGCAGGCGAAAGCGCGTAAGAAACGGATATCGTCCTTTGATAAGGGGGACAGCCGTTTTTGTTTGAATATAACACGTGTTATACAAGGAGGCTGGGATCATGTTTTGGACGGAGGAGAAGCTGGCTGCACGGCTGCGGGAGCTGGAAGGTTACCGTTACCGTGAGATTGCCAAGCTGGATGATTGGCTTGCAGTGGAGGATACGGATGGAGCAAACGGAATGTACCCTCCCCGGCTGGAAGGAGACAGCAAGCTTCAGCACGGGGATTACTGGACTGGACGCGATGTGTACATTTGGCTGCAGCGGATAGTGGAAGTGCCTGCCGGGTGGAAGGGGAAACGTGTGGTTGGCATATTTGACTTCGGACGGACCGGAGGGGGCAACAATAGCGGCTTTGAGTCGCTGCTGTATATTGACGGCAAGCCGTATCAGGGTGTGGATTCTAACCATCAGGAGGTTTTTCTGGAGGAGGATGCAGCCGGGCGGACACTGGATTTCACTTTCCGCTTATGGTCAGGGCTGGAAGGCGGAGGACGACCTGTTCCCCAGGAGCACCGGATGATACGGGCAGAGCTGGCCTGGCTGGATGAGGCAGCCGATAATTTGTACTATACCGGCCGGGCCGCACTCTCGACCTACAAGCAGCTTGCGGACAATCAGCCGGAGAAGCAGGAACTGCTGATGGCGCTTAACCGGGCATTCAACAGGCTGGACTGGTCCAAACCGGGCAGCACAGACTTTTACATTTCCGTTCAGGAGGCAGAATCACTTCTTCTGGAGCAACTGGCACGGCTTGAGTCTAAGCATCCGGTAACTGTAACCGCAATCGGCCACACCCATATCGACGTAGCTTGGTTGTGGCGGCTTACCCATACCCGGGAAAAAGCGGCACGTTCCTTTTCGACCGTACTCCGGCTGATGAAGCAGTACCCGGAATATATTTTTTTGCAGACACAGCCTCAGCTATACGCGTACATCAAGGAAGATTATCCGGAAATCTATGACGAAATCCGCAAGCGGGTTGAAGAAGGGCGCTGGGAAGCCGGGGGTGCGATGTGGCTGGAAGCGGACTGCAACTTGACCAGTGGAGAGTCGCTGGTGCGCCAAATTCTGTACGGGACGAAGTTTTTCCGGGAGGAGTTCGGTGTGGACTGCAAATATTTATGGCTGCCGGATGTCTTTGGCTACAGCTGGGCGCTGCCGCAGATTTTGCGGAAATCGGGAATTGACACTTTCATGACCACCAAAATCAGCTGGAACCAATATAACCGGATGCCCCATGACACCTTTCGCTGGAGAGGCATTGACGGCAGTGAAGTGCTGACTCACTTCATTACCACACCTGAAGGACCTGACTCCGGCGCCTGGTATTACACTTACAACGGACTAATTGAACCCTTCTCCGTTCAGGGAATCTGGGATCAGTACCGGGACAAGAATATGAATCGCGAGCTACTGCTCTCTTATGGATACGGTGATGGGGGCGGGGGAGTGAACCGCGAAATGCTGGAAATGCGCCGTCGGCTTGATACAATGCCGGGGATTCCCGCAGTCCGGACGGGCCGGGCAGATGAGTATTTTGAGCGTCTGAATGAAACCATCCGCAGTACCGACCAATATGTGCATACCTGGGACGGTGAGCTGTACCTGGAATATCACCGGGGAACGTATACGAGTCAGGCCTACAACAAACGGATGAACCGGAAGCTGGAGCTGCTTTACCGCGAAGCGGAGTGGCTGCAGGTACTGCTCGCTGTGGAAAAAGGCAGCTTCAGCAGCTACCCTGCAAAGCCGCTGCTGGAAGGCTGGCATACCATCCTCCGCAATCAGTTCCACGATATTATTCCTGGATCCTCCATCCATGAGGTATATGAGGACTCCCGGCTGGAATATGCAGAAGCGGAACGCATTGGCCGCGGAGCGGCGGATGCTGCGGCAGAAGAGCTGACCGGATGGTCCGGTTCACAGCTGGTATCGGAGTACACGGTATTTAATGGAGCCTTCTTCGAACAGACAGAGCTGGCAGCTATTTCTTATGAAGCAGCAGGAGATGTGGTGTGGAGTACTGCGGATGGTCAAAAGCTAGCATTCCAGCGCGTAGGGGATGAATGGCTGGTGGAAGTTCCGTCTGTTCCGATGCTAGGCAGTATAGTTATCACTTCACGGCCTGTGGAAGCAGCGGATTCTGCTGATTCTGTTGGAGGAAAGAGCAGCGCACGGGAAGGGGCAGCCTTTATTCCTGAGCTTCCGCTTCCTTTCGAATGGGAGGATTCGCGGCTCACGACGCCGTTTTATGTATTGGAGTGGAACGGGTCCGGGCAGCTGAGCCGGATCTTTGATCTCCGGGAACAGCGGGAGGTGCTGGCTCGCGGTGAGAACGGTAATGTGCTTCAGGTTTTTGAGGATAAGCCGAAGATGTTCGATGCCTGGGATATTGATCTTTTTTACCAGGAGAAAATGCGGGTGGTCACCGATCTCCGCTCCGTCGAGCTGATCGAGTGCGGAAGGCTTGCCGCGGTGCTGGAATTCACTTGGAAGTATATGGACTCTTCTATCGTACAGAGGGTAAAAGTGTACAGCAGAAGTGCACGGATCGATTTCGAGACACGGGTAGACTGGCATGAGCAGCATCAGCTGCTGAAGACCGCTTTTCCGGTTGCCGTGCGGGCTACAGAAGCCACCTATGACATTCAGTTCGGCAACGTAAAGCGGCCTACCCACTGGAATACAAGCTGGGATTATGCACGGTTCGAAAGTGTGGGCCATCAGTGGGCCGATTTGTCGGAGCGGGGTTATGGGGTCAGTCTGCTGAACGACTGCAAATACGGCTACGACATCAAGGATCATGTAATGCGGCTGTCATTGATCAAGTCGGCAACCGATCCTGACTGGCAGGCGGATCAGGGAGAACACCGGTTCACCTATGCCCTGTTGCCGCATAAAGGGGACTGGGCAGCGGCAGCTACTGTGGAGGAGGCCTGGTCACTGAACAATCCGCTGCGTGTAGTTAAAGGCGGTTATTCAGCCGGAGCCGGCAAATCGCTGATCAAGACAGACACCGCAGGGATCGCCGTCGATGCTGTCAAAATGGCGGAGAATGGCGACGGCTTCATCGTCCGCCTGCATGAGTATACAGGCACCCGGAGCACCGTAACGCTCAGCAGTGATTATCCGCTTCATTCCTGGCAGGTATGTGATCTGATGGAGCGCCCGCTGGGCGAAGCTTACGTTGGCCAGACGATTACCAGCGAATTGAAGCCGTATGAAATTAACACCTATATTGTAAAATTCTCTGGTTAATATAGGAGAGTAATCACTCTTAGTTCGTCACACGGACAATAAAAACGGGCATTCTTCTCATGGTAAGGTGAGAGGGATGCCCTTTTTGGTGTGTTTTTTTGCCTAAGCATAATGTATCTAATGTCTATATTTCCTTCTAGCTTCCTGTCTCCGGTTATACTTCGTCATACAGCCTCCGCAGAAAATCTGCGCTCTCCTGCACATACTCTTCGGGTGTACTTTCCAGAATGCCTTGAATATGCGGCCGCTTATATTTCATATAACGGAGCAGTGGAGCAAAGTTCAGCAGACCTTGGCCGGCAGGCGTAATCACGATCTCACCGTCCCTGACCGTGAAATCCTTCAAGTGGATGACGGCAATACGGTCGCCGAGCAGCTCCAGCGCTTCTGCTATTACAGTATCCTGCTGCAGGTAATTGTCCACGGTCATCAGATTGGCGCAATCGAGTATAATCTGCAGGTTATTGGAGGGAATTAGGGTGAGCAGACGCCGTGCAAGCTGTGCAGTATGGATCGGGTGATTGATCCCCGCTTCAATGCCCACCGTTACCCCGAAGTGTTCGGCTTCCGCTACCATGGCCTTCACAGAAGTTACAACCTGCTGAAAGGCTTCCTCCGTAAAATTAGCCGGTGTGTATCCTCTGCCCACACTTCCGGTTTCCGTTCCGACCAGACTGGCACCGAAATCCCGGGCCAGCCGGAGCTGGGTAGTAAATGCATCAATGGCCAATGTTCTACGAACGGGATCGGGATCGACGATATTGACGTAGCAGCCGAGCACGGCAATACGTATTCCGGCCCTCCGGAACGCATCGCCATAAAAGGCAGCGGTACCGGGACTCAGACTGGATAGCGAGGGAACAGACTCCGGGAACGATTTGTGTACAGCGAACTGTATGTGTGCGAAATGGTGCTGCCCGAGCTTGGCGGTCAGCTCTGTCAGAGGCAGTTGGCCAAAGTCATGGGCGCGTATGCCTAGATGAAGCGGTGCAGTCATGATATACCCTCCTGCTTATGAATTAAGATCATGTTCTAAATATGTAACCCCAAGCTGCAAGCTGTCCGCTTGCGGCTTGGGGTTACATGAAACACTTCTCTGTCGCTATGAGCCTTATAGCTGTGAACTGGCCTCAGCCGTCTTAAGCCCCGGCCGCCGCAGATATACACCCAAGGCAGTCAGCTCTGGGGACTGCCGGATCGCCTCGGCGACCCGTTCAGCGACACGGGCAGCGCCTTCTTTGGAGAAGTGCGTGTCATCCGTGACACCCTCCGGATAGTTCGGATGAGCGTTCGCGGGCAGATGCATGAATAGCTGCCGCGAGCCTTCTTCTCCCAGCACGCGGTATAGCTGCTGGGAGGAAGCAAAGATATCGAGCAGCGGCGTACCGGTCTGCGCCGCGACCTCGCGCATCGCTTCCGGGTACAGCCCGACGGCGAGCGGATCGGGCTCGCCGCCTTCGGTAAACCGGCGGCGGCTGACCGGGGTCAGCAGAACAGGATGTCCGCCCCGGCTGCGGGCGAAATCAATGAACGTGAGCAGATTCTGGCGGTATTCGGTGCCGGGATCGGTGTAGCGGGCGCGGTCTTCCAGCTTCTGATCATTATGTCCGAATTGGATTAGCAGATAGTCACCGGACCGGAAATCCTTGCCGATATCCTCCAGCCGGCCTTCTGCCAGAAAAGAGCGGGTGCTGCGTCCGTTCACCGCACGGTTATCTACGGTAATCTCTGGACCAAAATGCTCATGAAAGAATTCCCCCCAGCCTGTCATCGGTTTCTCACCCCCGCTTTTCTGAGCGGCGGTAGAGTCACCTGCAATATACAGCGTAGGCATCATATTCTTCCCTTCCTGATTCAAGAGTGTACAGCGTTTCGGGTTTCGAAACCGAAATATCCTGCGGCATTGCTGTAGGAGATTCCTTCTACCAGCTGTCCCAGCAGCGCCTGATCGTCCGGTGCTTCGCCGCGCTCTGCCAGTTCGCCGAGCAGCTCGCAGAGGACACGCCGGAAATATTCGTGGCGCGTGTAAGACAGAAAGCTGCGTGAGTCGGTCAGCATGCCGACGAAATTACCCAGCAGGCTGTTGTCGGCAAGCAGGGTCAATTGGCGGCGCATCCCGTCGCGGGTATCGTTGTACCACCAACCGGAGCCAAGCTGAAGCTTGCCAGCGGTGTCTTTTTGATAGCAGCCCATTAGAGCCAGCAGGACCGGGTAGTCTCCCGGATTCAGCGAATAAAGGATGGTCTTAGGTAATCCCTTGCCGCATTCGGCCCGGTCCAGCAACTTCGAGAGGGCCTCAGCCAAAGAAAGATCGTTTATTCCATCGTAGCCCGTATCCGGTCCCAGGCGGTTATACATCGGTGTGTTATTGTTGCGGAAGGCGTGCAGGTGAAGCTGCATGGTCCAATTGTGGTCATGGTACATTCCGATCAGTGCCGATAGAAGCTCTGTGCGGTAGATAGTAATCTCTTCTTGCGACAACACCGCACCTTCGATACGTTTGGTGAAAATCCGCTCCAGCTGTGAGGCATCACCAGCGGCTTGATAACGCAGCACGTCGAGTGCATGGTCAGACAACCGGCAGCCATTATCATGGAAAAATTCCACACGGTTCCGCAACGCTTCGACCAGTGAGTTATAGGTGGCTACCGGAGCTCCGGCTGCTTCTTCCAGCCGGGCCAGCCAAGCCGGGAATCCTTCGGCATCAATATTCAGCGCTTTGTCGGGACGGAAGGTCGGGAAGACCTGAAAGTCATGCTCCGACTCCTTCAGCAGCCGGTGATATTCCAGCGAATCTGCCGGGTCATCCGTAGTGCAGATGATTTTGACATTCGAATTCCGGATCAGACTCCGCCGGGTAAAGGCAGGTTCAGCCAGCTTGCGGTTCACTTCCTCCCAGATGGCAGGAGCGGAAGCTTCGTTCAGTAGTTCATTAATCCCGAAGAATCGGCGCAATTCCAGATGGGTCCAGCTGTATAGCGGGTTGCCGATTGCTTTTGGAAGCGTCCGGGCCCAGGCCAGGAACTTGTCATAATCCGAAGCATCCCCGGTAATATGGGATTCTGGAATTCCGTTGGCCCGCATAAGCCGCCATTTGTAATGATCTCCGGCCAGCCAGGCTTCGGTCAGGTTGCGGAACGCCTTATCTTCATAGATCTCCTTCGGATCAAGGTGGCAGTGGTAATCGATGATCGGCATGGTTTTGGCATGATTATGGAAGAGCTTACGCGCCGTATCGCTGGTCAATAGAAAATCGTCATTTAAAAACATTTAGATTCTCCCTTTGCTTGGATTGGATTAGGATAGGATTTATAGCGTAACTCCGGTTTTGAAAATCGCCAGCTCGCGTACTTCATTCTGCTCGTTGCGCGTTTTTTGGCCGCTCGCCACATCGATGATATAAGCGATAAATTCCTCCAGCACCTCAGCCATCGGGCGTTCCAGCAACGGCCCGGCATTGAAGTCCATCCAGTGACCCTTTTTGGCGAAAAGATCATTATTAGTCGCTACCTTGACTGTCGGCACAAAGCTGCCGAACGGTGTTCCCCGGCCGGTTGTGAAGAGTACGAGCTGGCAGTCCGATGCGGCAAGGGCAGAGGCAGCCACCAGATCGTTGCCCGGAGCCTGCAGAAGACTTAGGCCTTTACGGCGCAGCTTCACGCCGTAATCCAGCACGTCCACAACAGGCGAGCTGCCGGCCTTCTGAGTGCAGCCCAGCGATTTATCTTCCAGCGTACTGATTCCGCCAGCCTTGTTGCCGGGGGAGGGATTCTCATACACTGGTTCCCCGTAAGAGAGGAAATACTGCTTGAAATTGTTAATCAGGGAGACGATATCCTCATAGACCTCGCGGTTCTCCGCACGGGCCATGAGCATTTTCTCGGCGCCGAACATTTCTGGGACCTCAGTCAGTACGGAGGTTCCGCCCTGAGAGATGATGAAATCCGAGAAGGCGCCAAGCAGCGGATTGGCGGTAATGCCGGAGAATCCGTCGGAGCCGCCGCATTTCAGCCCGATGTTCAGCTCACTGAGCGGAACCGGCTCGCGGACATCATTTTTCGCTGCCTCGTACAGCTCTTCGAGCAATAGGAGGCCTGCCTCCACCTCGTCGCCCACCTCCTGGGCAACGAGGAATTTGACCCGGCTCTTGTCGTAGTCGCCCAGCATGCTGCGGAACTCGGAGACGATATTGTTCTCACATCCGAGGCCAAAGACTAACACGCCCCCGGCATTCGGGTGATTCACGGCATCCAGCAGGATGCTGCGGGTCATGCGGTGGTCATCGCCCAGCTGAGAGCAGCCGTAAGGGTGCTTCAGAACGGTAAAATTATCAAAGCCGCCCAGATCCGGATGTTCTGTCTTGAATTCCTGCAGCATCTGTTCGGCAATGCCGTTCACACAGCCTACTGTGGGAATGATGAACAGATCATTCCGGATACCCACTTTGCCGTTTGCCCGGCGGTAGCCCTGAAAGGTCAGATCACGTTTTGGATAAATAACTGGGTGCAGTTCGGGCTGATATTCATATTCTTCTTCTCCCGACAGATTGGTCTTGATATTATGCGTATGAATCCAGTCACCTGTCCGGATCGCTTCGATCGCATGCCCGATAGGGTAGCCGTATTTAGTAATAACATCGTTCTCGGCGAAGTCGGTTAAGGCAATTTTGTGGCCCTGCGGAATATCCTGGGCAGCCTTCAGGTAGAGTCCTTCAAAAGAGATCTCTTCACCAGAAGTAATCGGGCGCAGCGCTACGGCTACCGTATCACGGGGGTTCATTTTCATTAGATGTTTCATGGTGTTCCTCCTAAAGGGAATGGATATTCAGGCTTCAGTACTTATCATCTGCAGCAGTGCGTCACGGATGTCAGAGCTTTGGAGCTGGTGCAGCTGGGCTTCAACTGCCTCGGTCAGGCCC
This sequence comes from Paenibacillus sp. LS-5, assembly GCF_056121505.1. NCBI lineage: Bacteria > Bacillati > Bacillota > Bacilli > Caryophanales > Paenibacillaceae > Paenibacillus > Paenibacillus sp. LS-5. Next base: position 420,074 of record NZ_JBWAVA010000002.1, read on the forward strand.
GCTATCAGAGACAGATCCTGGCCCCACAGGCTGTCATCCTTAAGAATCGTTGCGGTGAATGTGGTAGGGTTGCTCCAGGCCTGATCGAATACCGCCAGCACTTCAGCACTGTCCTGACGCTTCACGCGGTCTCCCCTGTAGCTGAGCAGCAGCGCGGCGAAGGCAAGGGTAATCAGCGGCGGCAACTGGCTGCGTTCCTGCTGATACCGAAGGAGCACAGGAAGGAGGCGGGTCTTGAATTTGGAGATGCTGTTCAGAGATATCGAAGCCAGCTCATGGCGGATGAAAGGATTCTTGAACCGCTCAAGCACGGCATCTGCGTAAGAGAGCAGCTCCTCTTCAGGAAGATCAAGCATAGGAATAAGCTCCTCATCCAAAAGCCCGCGCACATAGCGGTAGAACATGTCATCGTTCATCACATCTTCGACGGTTTCGAGCCCGGCCATCATGGCAAGGGGAACCATAGCCGTATGCGGACCATTTAGAAGATGAACCTTCCGTTCACGGTAGTGGGTCATGTCGTCTGTAACGATTACATTAAGCCCGGCTTTGGCCAGCGGCAGCCGTTCGGAGAGCCATGAAGGGCCTTCAATAACCCAGAACAGGAACGGCTCTGCGGTTACCATCAGCTTGTCGGCGTACCCAAGCTCCGTTTCCAGCTCTGTCGCCTTATCGCGTGGATAACCTGGGACAATGCGGTCCACCAGACTGCAGCAGAATGTGTTCTCTGCACTGAGCCACTGCAGGAAGGCTTCACCCAGATTCCACTCCGCTGCGTATTGCCGCACAATTTGCTCCAGCTTTTCGCCATTACGGTCAATCAGCTCGCAGGGGATGATCACGAAGCCCTTTTTGCCGAGCTCAAACCGCCGGTGCAGAAGAGCGGTCAGCTTGGCAGGAAAGCTTGCAGGCGGCGCATCCTCCAACTTGTCCCCAGCGTGATAGGCGATACCTGCTTCTGTTGTATTGGAGGTAATGAATTCGAGTTCATCATTCTCGGCCAGAGCCAGATATGCCTCATAATCGCTATAAGGATTGATCACACGGCTGACGCTGGTGATAATCTCGTGCGAATTGACAGGCTGCTGCTGCATGATGCCGTTCAGCAGTACCGTGTAGAGATTATCCTGTTCGGCCATAAGTCCGCCAAGTCCCTCTCCGATAGGCACAACAACTGCAGCACTTCCGTTAAACAGGCCTTGTTTGTTCATCTGCAGCAGCTGCCAGTCTACAAAAGCCCGCATGAAATTCCCTTCCCCAAATTGGATCATCCGTTCCGGATATTGCGGCAGACCGGGATGCGTGGTTCTGGATAAACGCTGTGTCATAAGTGTTCAATACTCTCCTTTATAATGTATTGGAATGATGCACACGTGAACATTTTATTTAAAAAAAGAGAGTCTCTTTTTTTAACCGGATGTAGCTGGGAATTGCATGCTTTGGCGGAGGATCCATAACAGCGAACAGCGAGATCTGCGGACCCTCTGTCATAGCATTTAGTTCTACTTTTTTCCACTTCAATAGAGTCACTCTTGAACCGCTCTGCCAGCTGGCTGCACATGGAATCTTGCTTGTTACCGCCCCTGCTTAACGGTTCATGACTACTGTAGTTCAGCAACAGTTTGGCGGGTGACTAACGCAGTCTTCACGAATAGCTGCTGGGGTTTTGTCTCCGGCTGCTGAAGCAGCTGGACCAGCATTTTGGTGCCGAGCTCGCTGATCTCTGTAATGGGCTTGCGGACCGTAGTGAGGGCTGGATTCGTGTACCGGGAGAACATAATATCATCGAATCCAATGAGAGAAATTTGCCCTGGAATATCGGCCTTGTGAGCGTAGCAGGCGTTCATCGCACCAATTGCCATGTCGTCATTGGAGCAGAACACCGCTGTCGGCGGATCTTCTAGCAGGAGCAGAGTAGTCATAGCCGCATAGCCGCTCTCGATGCTATAGTCACCAGCCGCAAAGTAATTCGAGTTCAGCGGAAGGCGATTGGCGATCAGGCTGTCCATGAAACCCTGTTTGCGCTCACTTGATGATTTGAATCCAGGTTTGCCTTCGATAATAGCGAATTTTTGGTGTCCCTGCCGGACAGCATAGTCAATGGCTTCCTTCACGCCTTCACGGTCATTAGCCACCACGTTCATAATGCCGGGATCTTCAAGCTGGCGATTCAGCACGACCAGTGGAATCCCCATCTTCTTCACATGATAGATGAAGGCATTATCCTCATCGCTCTGGCTCATGACCAGAATGCCATCGAAGCGCTGCGGCTGAATATTCCCGAAGTTGTGTACGCCGTCAATGCCGTTGACCGTTAGGTTGAAGTTCTCATCCAGGATGTGGCTGATTCCTTTGATCGCATCGACCAGGAAGCTGGCCGAGGTCCCCTGCTCAATACTGGAGAAGAATAGACCGATGGTGAAGGATCTTTTGGTCACCAGGCTCTTGGCGCTGTAATTGGGGACATAGTTCATTTCTGCAGCGATTTTTTCGATTTTGTCCCGGGTGACTTTCTTGATCAGCGGGCTGCCGTTCAGCGCTCGGGAAACGGTGGTATGGGAGACGCCGGCGACACGTGCAATGTCTTTGATGGTGATCATAATATCTCTCCGGGTAAATAGAATTGTTAACGATTTCAGTGTACGATCTACACACGGTCAAGTCAAGGAATTATTAAAATGCACACGTTAAAATTTTTGTGGCAGTTTACCGCATCTGGCGCTATAATCTATTTGCTTGCCCATAGCCGGGCATTGAGGGTGGGCGATCGCTCCTGTATTTCTGAATGCGCTTTCCTTGAGGTCTAGGGAGAACACGAGTCCATGCGCGCTTATGTGCCGGGCCTGTCAACGAAGCCGATTGATAAGGAGGAAGAATAGATGCTGGTAGGAAAAGAAGATTTCTGCGATTTTCATACCATTCAGGAAGCTGTACACGCGTTGGAATCTCAGCCGGAGGATGAAGAACAGACGCTGTATATTTTGTCAGGTGTATATGAGGAGGCGGTAAGAATATACCGTTCCCATTTGCGGATTATTGGTATAGGAGACGTGGAAATAACCATGAACCGGTATGCCAAGGAACTGGACGCTGCAGGAGAAGAGATTACCACCTTTGCCACTCCGACGCTTTTTCTCGGGGGAAGCCGCTTGGTGGTGGAGAATCTGACGGTTGCCAATACGGCCGGGCAGGGAACAGACATTGGGCAGGCAGTGGCGGTATACGCCCATTGTGATGAGACGGTCTTCCGTAACTGCACATTTAAGGGTTATCAGGATACCCTGTTTACGGGACCGCTACCTCCAGCTACGAAGGATGGAAAACCCTTCGGAGGCATCCCCTTGAAGGAGCGCCACGAACGCTGCCGCCAGCTCTATACCCATTGCTATATTGAGGGAACAGTGGATTTTATTTTTGGCGGAGCGGCGGCCTATTTTGAACATTGTGAAATCCGCAGTCTGCCGCATTACGGCCAGGGTGAAGGATATATAACGGCGGCATCCACGCCTGAGGGGCAGGAATACGGTTATATTTTCAGTGAGTGCTTCTTAACGGCTGATCCGGGCGTTACTGGAGTCTACCTCGGACGGCCTTGGCGCGGGTTCGCCCGGACTGAACTGGTGAATTGCCGCTACGGCGGACATATCGATCCCCGGGGCTGGGATAACTGGAACAATCCGCGTCATGAAGGGACAGTCCGTTACTGCGAATATGGCTTGGCGGGTGATGATCCCTTGCGGAAGCAGCGTGCAGCTTGGGCACGGTTGCCTGATGTAAATGTGAAGGCACCGGGTAAATCTCAGATTTTTGCCGGCACGGATTTTTGGAAGAGGGAGGGAATCCATGGTTAGGACAGCAGAGACTTTACCCGACTTCGAAGCCCTGTTCATGGAGGGCGGGATGCAGCAGGAGCGGCCTTTTCATATGCTGCTGAAGCTGTACAGCGGGATGCGGCTGAATCTGCTGGTCTCCTTGTTGTTCTATATTTTTAAGCATGCACCGACCTGGGTCATCCCCGTCATTACTGCCGATATCATCAATCACCTTAGCAGCAGCAAGAACGGAAGTTTGCACTGGTTATGGATGGATATGATCATTGTCGCTGTTGTGATTCTGCAAAATATCCCTTCTGCTTATATTCATGTGAGCTTTATGAGCAGATCCTCACGCCAAGTGGAAGCAGGGCTCCGGGGGACGCTGATCCGCAAGCTTCAGCATTTGTCGATGACCTATCACAGTGATCTGAGAGCCGGACGTCTGCAGTCTAAGGTTCTTCGTGATGTGGAGGCCATTGAGACGCTGTCCAAGCAAATGATGTATTCCTTCATGCCTGCGGTGACGAATGTACTGATTGCGATTACGATTACCGCCTTCAAAAGCCTGCAGGTCACTTTGTTTTTTGTACTGGTGATTCCGTTCGGAGTGCTTTTGATTACCTTTTTTCGCGGGAAAATCCGCAGCCGGAACCGCGAATTCCGCCGCCAGATCGAGAGCATGTCCGGTCAGGTAGCGGAGACGGTGGAGATGATTCCCGTGACCCGGGCGCATGGACTAGAAGAGGTGGAGATCGGCAAGGTGGATCTGACGCTGTCGGAGCTGAAGGGCAAGGGATACCGCCTGGATATTACGGAAGCTTTGTTCGGAGCGTCCAGCTGGGTGGTGTTCACTTTGTTTCAGCTTATGTGCCTAGGGTTTACTTGCATTCTGGCTTATAGAGGAACGATTCAGGTCGGTGATGTCGTGATGTATCAGGGCTTTTTCTCCACGATACTCGCTTCGATCAATAGTCTGCTGGCCGTGTATCCGCAATTTGCCCGGGGTTTCGAGTCAATGCATTCTATCGCTGAGGTTCTGACCTCCACCCAGATTGAGGAGTACCAGGGAAATACAGAAGTGACTTCCTTTCAGGGGACGTATGAATTCAAAAGTGTGCAGTTTCATTACAAGGATACGGATAAGCATGTACTGAAAGATTTCAGTCTGAATGTACAGGCTGGAGAGTGCATTGCCTTAGTAGGGGAGTCGGGAGCAGGCAAATCTACGGTGCTTAATCTGGTTGTTGGCTTTTACCGGCCGACTGGCGGAAGAATTCTGGTAGATGGGCATCCGATGGATGAGCTGGAGATGCGGACGTACCGGCAAAAACTCGCGGTGGTTCCTCAGAGTACCTTGCTCTTCTCAGGCACCATCCGCAGCAATATCGCCTTTGGTCTTACTGATGTTCCGGAAGAGCGGCTGCTGGAAGTGGTGCGTATGGCCAATCTGGAGGATGTTATTGCCCAGATGCCGCAAGGTTTGGATACGCTGATCGGTGAGCATGGCGGCAAATTATCCGGCGGGCAACGTCAGCGGATTGCCATCGCCCGGGCCATGATCCGTGATCCCGAGATTATTCTGCTGGATGAGGCGACATCAGCCTTGGACAACATCTCCGAATTCATTGTACAAAAAGCAATGCGGGAGCTGATCCGTGGACGGACCACCTTTATCGTGGCCCACAGGCTGTCAACCATCCGGGATGCAGACCGCATTGTGGTGATGAAGGATGGTCAGGTGGCCGAGGTCGGCACGTTCGAAGAACTGATGAGCCGCCGGGGTGCATTCTACGAGCTGAAGCAGATGCAGGGCTGATCACACTTGCCGCGGGGCCTGTATACTCAATAAAAGCGGACACATGCTCCCTGCCATGTGTCCGCTTTTTCAGTAAAAATTTACTCGTCCTTGAGTGTATCCTTCTTACTGGATTCCTTGGGAGAATCTCCAGTAAGCGTCTCTTGCACATTATCCATAATGCCTCCGACGATTGTCTCCAGGTTGTCTGTAGATGCCGGCTTTCCGGGTCTGCTAGCATCAGGAATCTGAACAAAACCGGGGGTTCGTTTGTCTTCGAATTTCTCTTTGTCACTCATGCTTCTCATTCCTTTCCATGCTTCTGAAGTTAGGGTATGTCCATAAGGCCCGTCTTATGTAACGAGTAAACCATATGGGCAGATCTGAACCAGGAATAGAGGGAGCTGAGCTTTTCAATTGAAGAAAACAGGGCTTTATGATTGGGGTCAAATGTAATAAATTGGGGTTAGGCTTTGTTATGCTGGAATTTGGTGATTTCCCGGTCATAATGGGATACACTGCCGTCAAATCTTTTGAGGCGCACGTAGTCTTCGGCAAATTTCTCTACGATTCCGATACCGACCTGGGAATACATCCCGTCAGGATCCAGCTGTAACGCGGACACATAGGTCTGCGACAGTGCGGCGACAAAAAAATCAACATTTTTAACAAGTGTCTGTGGCATGGGGACATTCCTCCGTTCGTTCGCTTTAGCGCGGCCTGCTGCCAAAAGCTTTTTATCTATAATACGACAGCCTTAGCATTTTGAAAACAAGATTTAAATTGCAATATTTGTGAAAGTAACGCTTGGTTTTCAAATGAAGGAGGAAGAAATGGTTGAGCGCTGCAATAAAGACACTTGTCATTTCACTGACCGTTTTGGGACTGCTCCTCGTGCTGACTCCCATAGTTTATGTAAGGGTCGGCACCATTGTCTATGCCCACAGGGTGATAACCTACCTGACTGAAGAAATGGGCTATGCCCGGGATGAAATCGCTTCGGTAAAAGGGGAATGGACCATAAAGGCACCTCCGTTTGCTGTGCGTGTCAGGTTTAGAGATGAGCCTGAGGTAGAGTATACTTATTTTGCACACGACGGGGTGGTACAATTCAGCTGCGAGATTTGCCGGAAAGGCTTGGACCAAGGAGTCACGGAGAAGAATCTGAAGCATTACGTTCCTCTGGATGAATGACAAGAATAGGTGGTAACAGCATGGAAAATAACACCGAACAAGCCAGGGAGCTGTTCACCCGTTATCTGGGTAGCCCTATACAAATGCACCGTGAAGGTGTGCTGCAGCAGTACAAGCAGTTCGAAGTCGGCAAAGAAACAGAACAGCTATGGGCAGAAGATCTGACTGCAGGATATCTGCAGCAGCTGTCGATCCGCGACTGGGAGGCGGTGGCTGCGCTCGAAGCACTTTCCAAGCAATATCCGAATCCTGTAATCGTGGAAAAGACCGTTGCGTTCGCTTCACGTAATCTAATGAGCGCAGACAGTATTGTCAGGCTGCTGTTCGCCGAAAACTTGGTTGGCATTATCCGCTCCCATAAAAAAGTATTGTCCCGCGAGCAACTGTTCAGCGCCTGCCGGGCTGCCGCAGAGCTGCTGCAATCCGTCGCCGGGCAGCCGCTGGTGGCCGATCCAGGCCATGAGCTGGAGCACCTGGGTCTCAAAGATAAACGGGGGCTGAACAGCAGAGCGAAGAGGGGCATCGATGAAGTGGAAGCGTTATTGAACTGAAGAATTTCTGGCAGGTAGGAGCAAATTTTATGGAGGAATGAAGATGAGATTGCTGGTCTCTCAGCCAGTCCACGAAGCTGGTTTGTTGAAGTTGCATGAAGAATTGCGGCAGTGGTCCGCGCATTACGATGCAGTACTCTACCCCGAAGGATATGTGACGGATCAGGACGGTGTTCAGACCCTTCGCACTCTTGCCAGGCAGTACAGCAAGCTGATAATTACCAGCTATAAAGATGAGAATAACAAGGACCGGGCGTTAATGATCGGTCCCGGCGGAGAGATTCTGCTCGAAAGGGCGAAGTCTCCGATGCAAGGGGGGCTGTATGCTCCTTCCGTGGTTGACGCCTTAGGGATTCAGATCGGTTATCTGCTGTGTGTGGAGATTTTGCAGGGTCTGAGCGGGCTTGCGGGGCAAGCCGAATCTCTGGATTTCATAGCCCATCCGATTGGAGTGGGGATGTTCAGTGAGGAACAGTTTGCCTTGTGGACAGAAGAAGCCGCACGAATTGCACTGAGATATAAATGTCCTATCGTCGGAACCAGTCATGCTGATGGCTCATACCGGAACTGTGGAGTGTCTATTCCCATTTCCTACTGTATAGATGCAAACGGCCAACCGCTATACATTTCCAAGGCCGACACAAGAAGCCGCATTGTGGATTTGAAAAGCGGTGGTGTTGTGGTTGCGGGAGCAGACGGGCTGGTAGCGACAGTATGAGGAATCTTGTGGTTGTAGCAACTATCTTGATTGTCCTTGTTCTTGCTGTTGTCTCTTTACGCTCGGTAAGGCGGGATATCCTTTCATCTGGAGTAGTACAGCAGCAGGCAGAGCAGGAGATCAACAGGCTGATAAACATTCCTGAGCATATGGATTTTGATGCAAGACCTGATCATCCAGTGAGCTTCGGCTATAAATGCCAGTGGTATGCGGTTAAAACAACGGATACGGAGGCGGTGGCCCAATCGTTCGGACTAGAAGATCTGCAAACGGCGAATTGGCAGACGGGGATTGCGGGCGCCTATACTGGTTATTATTTTTTCTCACCTCCGGTCAAAGGTTGGACCCTGGTGGTTAATTCTCACATGGCAGATTTGGGTGTGCCTGGTGAGGATAATCCTAGAGAAGTGGTTAAACGGCTAAGCGCCCAATTTGGTAAGGCCTATTACTTTGGAACACATCGTGTTGTCGAATATCATGCTTGGATTAAGGGTATGCAGGGAAAGATAATCCGGGCTTACGGGTATGTAGGAGAATCCGGTGAAACGCTTATGGATGAGGGCGAACTTACGGAAGAAGAGACAGCTAATGATCTAGTATTTTCGGATTCCTTTTCCGGAGGCGGGCGAGTGCCTAATGAAGAGGATGTAATCGAGCTGGCTTCGATGTGGACGGTGTCTCCTTTAATGGAGGAAGAGGACAATGAGACAGGAAACGGGCTGGCTGGGACTGCAAAAGCACATTAATAGTGAATGAAAGAGCTGAAAAGATGAGATAATCACACCAGGTAGACTGAGCCAGAAACAGCACGGGGTCGAAGCATTATATAAGTCTGCAAAGCGAATATGACATAAAGCTGTCCGGTTAGTTGTGTTACGATTTCCTAGCTATATTGAAAAGGAAAATGCGGTAGAGAACCGGCAGGAGGAGACAACAATGGCAGAACCTTTAAAAGCAATGTACAATGAGGGATTTCTGCGAAACTTCGGCTCGAAGGTGCAGAATGTATACAGCGATTTTGACCTTGAGGGTTTTGTCACAACAGCAATGCGGGACCCTTGGGAGACGCTGGAGCTTAAAGGCCGGATGCGGCGGATCACGGAGACGATGGGTGCATTTTTGCCCCTCCGGTATGAGGAAGCCCTCGAAATTCTGTTTGCGATAGATGAAGAATGTGTAGGTTTCCCTTATCTGATCTTCCCCGATTTCGTCGAGGTATATGGAGGCAGTGATGAACACTTTGAGCTATCCATGACAGCGCTGGAGCGCTTTACGCCCAAATCTTCAGCGGAATTCGCCGTTCGTCCATTTCTTCTGCGTGACCCGAAGCGAGTGATGGTGCAGATGCTGCAATGGACGAGGCATCCTAATGAGCATGTACGGCGGCTGTCCAGCGAGGGCAGCCGGCCCCGTCTTCCCTGGGGTCAGGCGCTGCCCATGTTCAAGCGTGACCCGTCACCGGTATTGCCGGTGCTCGAGCAATTGAAGGATGACCCATCATTGTATGTGCGCAAGAGCGTTGCGAACCATTTGAATGACATTGCCAAGGACCATCCCGCGGTCGTGATTGATATCGCACGGCGCTGGAAAGGAGTGAGTGCGCACACGGACTGGATCGTGCGCCACGGCTGCCGTACACTGATCCGCCAAGCGGACCCTGAGATTATGGCCCTCTTTGGATATGCAAGCCAGGAGAACGAGACTCCTCTTGCCGTCAGCGCCTTCCTGTCAGTTGAACCAGCGGAACTGCACATAGGCGACAGCTGTGAGCTGGCGTATGCCCTTGACATCCGTGAGGGAGAAGCGGCCCATATACGAGTAGAATACGGTATTGATTTCGTGAAGGCCGGGGGCAAGACCTCGCGTAAGCTGTTCCTGCTCTCCGACAAAACGGTTCCTGGCGGCACCAGGCTGACTGGCAAAAGGACCCACCGTTGGGCAGATCTGACCACCCGCCGCCACTATGCGGGAGAGCACACTCTAACGCTGTTGGTGAACGGTCGTGAAGCCGCATCTACAGTGCTTTTATTGAAACCGCAAGATCATGGAGATCTACCGAAATGAGTAGGGGGATATGGTTAATCGTGTACACAGAAAAAAAGCGGAGCCCTTAGTAGCAGGGTTCCGCTTTTTCTGGTTTAATCAGTAATGTAAGTTATTCCTTAATATTGCCAGCCATCTTGAGCCGTTTGGCGATTTCCTTGAATTCCTCAGCAGAGATACCCGGTGCGAACTCTTCCTTGGATTCAGGTGCTTCAGAGATAGGTACGCCTTTCGGCACACCCTGAATGACCTCCAGCGGAAGTCCGTCCTCCGGATGGGTGCCTTTCCAGATCTGATCAATGGAGCTGAAGTCCTTGTCGCTCCATGTATACAGCTTGGTGTGCACCCCTTTTTCTTCATATTTGGCCGCCTCACTGAAAGACTTATTGCTGAGGGAGGGGATAGGTACGAGCTTGGTGACATTGACGCCGGTTGCAATCTCCAGAGCTTTGGCATAAGCCACCACATGGACACCGCCGCGAACAAGCAGGAAACCAACGACGGCGCGTGCAGCCGGATGATCGGTCATTTCATAGACCTTCATTTTATGCGTTCTTGCTCCGCACTCCAGGAAGAAGTTGTGCAGCAGGTCTTCCACCAGGTTGCCGCTGTTGAACACATTGGCTCCGGTCCACGGATTGCCCATAGAGTCAAAAGGCATCGCTCCTTGGGCTCCGGCTAGAAAGTGGTAGGACAAACGGGCATCCTTAACAGCATCCAGTGGAGTAGAGTCAGGCTCCTTATAGGAAGTAGAGCCTCTGAGGCATTTATTCACAGCATGTGATACCAGCTCGACATGACCCAGCTCTTCGGCAGTAATACTCATAACCAAGTCGTAGAAAGGCTTCAGTTTGTCTTTGGATCGGAAGTTAAAAGATTGATAAAGATAATTGTTAAGTGTAGACATCTCGCCGAACTTTCCTCCAAGCAGTTCTTGAACGGCGGCAGCGGCATTAGGGTCTGGCTTCTCGACTTCGGGAATCTCGATCATGATCTCATCCATGCGTTTGAACATTGAATAGTCATCCTCCTTAGCGCTACAGCAGAATTTGTAAATCCTACCAGCCTTATCTTAAACGTAATCATCTATTCTTAAACATGGTCTGGTACCGATATGGAAGCTTGATATGCAGCTGCTGATTGTCTTTGGGGGCCAGATTGGCCATTCCAAGCACATAACTTTTGAGACTGCCTGCGGGTGCGTTCTGCCACAGCTTGAAGCCGTCAGAAGTGACCACACCTGGAATGTCAGTCTTAGCTGTACCGGCAAAATGTATTTCATGGAGCCGTCCCACCAGATCCGCCATAACCTGAAGCTCCTCTTCTGAATACTTGTCATAAGCGTCATCCTCCGAGAGCTGAGCATAGATCCGGGTAGAGGAACGCTTGATGAAATTCTGCTTACTGTAGGTGCTAAAGTGCAGCAGATTATTATCCTTGCTGCCTGAAGACGCTGCCCACAGCTCCATATTCAGCTTGAAGGTGCTGTAGTCAAATGTATGATTCACAGAAGAATATTGCAGCATGCCATACTGGTGAGGATACACGGATAAGGCGCTATCTGCGATATCATAAATGCGGGTGCCGCCTCCGCTATTCTCGCTGATGTCCTGTATATGGATATGGCCGCTGAGTGCAATAGCAATACCGTTCTTTTTCAACGCTTCGATCACAGATATATTGTCATTCACAGTGAATCCCTCCTGAATATATTCACTGTGATCCAGCAGGCTGTGGTGCATGACCGCTACAATCTGTGCCCTGCTACCTTCCGCCAACCTCCCGCATTTACCTATCCACTGCAATGTGGTGGAGGATACTTTTCCATCGAGCTGGGGGTGCCCAAGCTCTTTGTTATTGGCATACCGGCTGGTGTCAAGCATAAGCAGCCAGAGATCATCAGAGGGGGCTGCCAGGTAACTCAGGGAGTCTTTATCTTCCAGCAAGGCTTCACCGTATCCGAAGGAGTGGTAGAGGCTGCGGAATTCCTTCGGATTGACATCATCCACATGGATTTGACGGTTGCCCTTGAATTTGCGTGCCCAAGGATTTCGAATGTCATGATTTCCGGGAATAACATATACCTGTATTCCGGTGTTCTGTTCTATGGTATTCAGATGTTTTGCCAAATCCAGATGACTCCGCTTCTCCCCGTTATTGGTAAGATCTCCGCTAATAACAAGCACATCCGGCTTCCTCATTGCAATATCATTGCCAAGTGCACTAATTAGTTCTTCGCTATAGCCTAACTGCTTGCCGTCTCCGGCGGCGAGGAATTGATTGAAGGCCGGGCCATAGTCGGTCAGGCTCTTGGACAGGTAGTGTGTATCTGTGGTCGTCATAATCGTCAGATTCTGACCCGATTGAATCCGGTACTGTGGCAGCTTAGTCTCCAGTCCACTGCATGAAGCCAGAACGAGAAGAACAGGAACAAGCACCAACCCTCGGAATGAAATGTGCATGATAGCCTCTTTTCTCCATAAGCAGTAAAGAGGTGCTTCTCCGGGCATCAAGCCTTTAGAGAAACACCTTAGAAGGAACCCTATTATTATTTTTGTACTTCGGTTACACCCGTTACTTTTCCCTGGTCCGATGCACTGTAGGTGGCCTGGTATTTTTCATCGGAGAAATAGACATTGCCTTCGATTGTTGCATTCACGACACTGAAGCCGTTAGCTTCTACATATACGTCTCCCACAAAGGTGCCGCCCTGAATGCGGGCATTCTCGCTTTTAATGGTGATTTTGGGAGCTGTCAGGGTAAAAGAGTTGGTGATGTTATGATCCGCATCCTGTGTGTACAGTGCGATCTTGCGTGCAGGTTTATCTTTGTTGATGAATTGGCCGTCGACGACGAGAGCCTCTGTGAAGGTGAGATCCTTAAGAGTTGCGGCAATCCAGGTGCCGTCCTTGCTGATCGCTTTTTTGAAATCTTCTCCGTTGTCTACGACGGAAGCTGAAGTCACAGCATCTGGAGCGGCAGTGGCGGTGCTGGCGGTTCCGTTGTTAGCTGGCGTATTAGTGCCAGCCTTATTATTGTTGTCTGATGAATTTCCGCATCCGACAAGCAAGGTCAGAACGAATACCGCCGCTAAGGCTGCTAGCTTTTTCATGTGAATATCCTCCTTGGGTATTGAGTTAGGGTATAATATTTACCGAACGTTCTATAAATGGTAGAATTGGCGCAGAAAGGAGCCTGATGATGGCCAGAAGCAAAGAGTTTGATGTAGATAACGTGCTGGGCAAGGCGATGAACGTATTTTGGCAACAGGGATATGAGAAGACCTCCATGCAGGATTTGGTTACCGGTATGGGTATTCATAAGCGGAGCATGTACGACACTTTTGGAGATAAGCACACTTTATATATAAAAGCGATGGAACGGTTTGCAGATATGACCACCAGCAAGATGGAGGGGCGCGTTGAAGGGGTGGACTCCGCCAAGGAAGCCATCCGGTTATTGTTTGAAGCAATTATCCATAAGCAGGAGTCAGAGCCTGCAGGCTGCCTGCTGGTGAATACAGCGGTTGAACTGGCCAATCATGATCCTGCGGCAACCTCCAAAGTGAATGAGGCTTTTCTGCACACGGAACAGCTTTTTGAACGTTTGGTAGTGAAAGGGCAGACAAACGGTGAAATCTCCGGACGTCATCAAGCGGCAGATCTGGCTGTATTCCTGCATAACGCACTGGTGGGTCTCCGGGTAATGGTCAAAACCACAACGGATAAGAGAAAGCTGCAGAGCATTGTTGACACCACGCTTGCGCTACTGGATTAATTACCATGGGGATATTATGAACCCATAGCCGGTATATTATCCACAGATGTACCGGAGGTAGCCGTTTTATTTTTTAACTTCAAACTCGCCGCAGTTTGGATTACAATATTATTTTGAATTGTAAAGCGGCAGAAAGGGGCCAGGTTCAATGGCTAAGCAGAAATATTATGTGGTATGGGAAGGCAAGCAGCCGGGAGTGTACGGGACATGGGCAGAATGCCAGGCACAAACGGATCATTATACGGGAGCAAAGTATAAATCCTACGAATCCAGAGCTGAGGCGGACGCCGCCTACAAGGCAGGCTGGAAAGGGAATTGGGGAACCGGGGCTTCAGCTTCGGCTGCAGGGAAGAGCAAATCCGCAAATGCATTTAAGCGCAGCATCACTGCTGCTGAGACTTCGGCGGAGATTGATTATGACAGTATTTCCGTGGATGTGGGAACCCGGGGCAACCCCGGACCTGTAGAATATAAAGGGGTGGACACACAGACCGGTGAACTCATTTTTTCCTGCGGACCGATCAAGAAAGGCACCAATAATCTAGGTGAGTTTCTGGCGATCGTCCACGCGCTGGCTCTGCTGAAGAAGGAAGGGAGCAGCCGCACGATTTACAGTGATTCCATGAATGCGATGAAGTGGGTCAAGCAAAAGAAGGTCGCCACCACGCTGCCGCGCGATGCTTCTACAGAGGAAATTTGGACTCTGATTGACCGCGCGGAACGCTGGCTGCAGACGAATACATACAAGAACAAGGTGCTCAAGTGGCAGACCAAGGAGTGGGGCGAGATCAAGGCGGATTACAGGCGCAAATAAACTGCCGGAATCCAGCTATATTTTGGGTAATATCAGGTAATGAATGAAATACACGTATGGGAGCGGGTGGAACATCATGTTTGGCAACGATTGGGATGAGATCCTGCAGGACGAGATACAGAAGCCTTATTTTCAGGAGCTGCGCCACACACTGGCACAAGAATACAAAGTGGAGACAGTATATCCGCCTCAGGATGAATTGTTCTCGGCGCTAAAGCTGACGCCTTACAGTAGGACAAGGGTTGTAATTCTGGGGCAGGACCCCTATCACGGAGCGGGACAAGCACATGGACTAAGTTTCTCGGTCAAACCAGGGGTCAGGATACCGCCTTCCTTGCGTAATATTTACACTGAACTGCACAATGATATGGGTGTGCCCGTTCCGAACCACGGCTCGCTCTTGCACTGGGCGGAAGCCGGTGTTCTGATGCTGAACGCTGTACTTACGGTTCGGGAAGGAGAGCCTAATTCTCATAAAGGGCTCGGCTGGGAGACCTTTACCGATGCCATTATGAAGAAGCTGAACGAACGGAAGGAACCGATGGTCTTTATCCTCTGGGGCAGTTATGCCCAGCAAAAAGGAACCCACATCGATCCCGGCCGCCACCTTGTGATTAAGTCCCCGCATCCGAGTCCCTTCTCAGCACATCGGGGTTTTCTGGGCAGCCATCCCTTTTCGCAGGCGAACCAGTATCTGGAGTCGAAAGGCTTACAGGGAATTGATTGGTCCATACCGAATATATAGATAACTTGGATACAGCGAAGGGGGTGGAGCCATGAAGCATTGGGTAGGCAGACCGGTTATTATGTATTGTGGTGAAGAACCCCATACGATCATGAAGGGTGTTTTACGTAGATGGGACCCGGCAGCTTCCGTGGCCGTCATTGGCCATCAGGAAATTGCGGTGCCTTTTCGCGACATTGTGTACATCAAGGCTCTGGCCCCCAAAGAGAGAGCCTTGGCCCCAACGCTGCATGTAGTAGGCTATGTTATGAGAGAACGCCAGCAATTCGACAATGCAGTCTACTTCAAATCAGCGGTTACCGTCTGGAAGGGCGATCAGCTGATTGCTTACAATACAACAATTGTTTCCCATACCAAGGGCTCGGTCACGCTTGCGGATGGGCAGAATCTGCCAAAAGGCAGCTATGTTTTTGTTGTGCGTTCACTCCGGGGGTGAAGGGTTACGGCAGTTTTCTTCATTCTTAAAACCACAAAAAGTGAGCAAAGCAGCGATTCTCCTGTATTGGAGGAACGCTGCTTTGTGTTTTGGTCCCCAGTGGCTTGTGTAGCATGTAGCTGTTCTTCAAAAAAATAAAGGGTTAGATCAAATATAAGATCATTTCGGAGGGCAAGTGATTTATCGCATTATGGAAATGATTGATGGTTATGGTCAGTTGAACTTTGAAGTGGATTTGATTGATCAAGAGACTAAGCAGTCTTTACGAGATGGAATACAATTACACGATAAGTTTATGGATCATTTATACAAACTCCAATAAGGGACGTCCCAGCCATTTCATGGCTTATGAGACGTCCCTTTTTTAATGATGTGATCCCATTGTTGCTTAGGTCACAGCTGCTCTTCTTTGGTGATGACAACATCTTCGACCCGTTCAGCGATGATAATCTCGTAGATCCGCAGGAAAATGATTTTGAGGATCATATATACAGGTAGTGCGATCAACACACCAATAATGCCATAAAAATCGCCCCCGACCAGAACCAGAATTACAGTGGTCAAGGGATGCACATCCAGTGATTTACCGTAAATAATGGGAGACAGCACATTATCCTGGATCTGTTGGGCTACTACAATAATCACCAGCGACCAGATGGCCATCGTCGGAGATTCGATGAAGCCTACAATCACAACCGGAACCGCAGCCAGCAGAGAGCCGACATACGGAATGAAGTTAAGCGGGATGGAGATGATGGCAAGCAGCAGGGAGTAAGGAAGCCCAATAATAAGGAATCCTATGTAGAGCAAAGCTCCCAGGATCACGTTCAGCAGCACTCGTGTAACGATGAATCCGCTCAGTGCACTGTCAATATCCATCAGCATATCCTGTCCTTCCTTACGGAACTTTCTGGGTGACAGACTAAGCAGAATCGGCGAGAGTTTGTGGCCATCCTTCAGCATGTAATAGAGAATAATCGGCAAAGTAGCAATCACGACAACGATGCTAGACACGACACCAATCAGATTGGTCATCGAATTGCTAACCCAGGTAATGGCATCGTTTAAATATTCCGAGAGCCTTGCTGACACATCAGCATCCCCCTTGAAGAAACGGGAGAAAGTGGGGTCGTTCTGCAGCTTGGTGAACTGATCCTGCAGGCCCTGCACCAGATAAGGTGTATTGTCGATGAAATTCTGGATCTGCTCCCGCAGAGTTGGCCAGACCAGCGCCAAGAAAAGAACAAACAGACCAGCGAAAGCGACATAGATGAGCAGTATGGAGAGCATGCGGTTCAGCTTCTTGCTCTCCAGGAAATTGACTAACGGACGCAGCAGATAATACATGAAGCCGGACAGCATCATCGGCACAAGTAGAAGGTTGAAGATCGCTATCAGCGGTGAGATGAGAAAAAAGACTTTAGAGCCCAGATACAGTATTGTCAAGAATGCAATAATAGCCAGGCATGTTCTGAAATATTTGCTTTGTAGCAAGGAAGCACCCCCCTAATTCTCTCGATTATAGCATTTATGTATCGATTCTATCTTTATAACCGAATTAAGAGGGATTGATTCAGGTAGCGGCAGGTGTAAATCTGAGCCGGGGTTTAGGGACCGAATGCAGCGGTTAATATCGCATTAACAGGAGGGATGATAGTGACGAAACTGGTTCTGGGGATTTTTGAACATCAAAGTGATGCCATCCTGGCTATTGAGGACGTGTGTGCACATGGAATCAAGTCGAAACAGGTCTCGGCTGTAACGAAACAGAAGAATACGCTGGAGATCATCAGCCACGATACTGGGATTGGCCGGACAGAAGCCGGCGAGGGGAATGGAGGGTTATTCGGAACGGCTGTAGAGCTCGGTGTAGGTCTTGATCTAGTGAATGATAGTGCTGTAGCAGCAGGGCCTGCAGCCCGTAAATTGGCGGGGGCGGATCTGGATGGGGATGGTCTTGACATCAGTCTCATCAGTATCGGAATTCCAATGGAAGATGCGAGACTCTATGCAAAGCATGCTGATAAGGAACATGTTATTGTTATCGTGGCTCTGGAGGAAGAACAGAGTCAGCAGGAGGTGAGCTCCTTGTTTGAGCAGCATCACTCCATTCCTCTAAATACTCTATAGGAAAACATGGGCAATTATATAATAGTTCAACGCGGTGAACGGTTTTTTCGTTTCGCCGCTTTTTTTTTCCTGGATTGCACGAACAGAATGGGATTGATAGCGGCCTGGCCGCCTGTTTCTTTGGCTGCCTGTTTGGCTTTTACAAGAGATAAAAAGGCGAAAACATCCCCTAATGCCGTTAGTCCCGCTGCAATAATGGCATAGTCTTCCGCATCCAATTCTTCAGCTTCGATAGGGGTATCCTTGTTGCCCGGGGCAGTATTTCCGCTATTACCGCCATTCGCGTTGTCCCCGTATCCAAAGTAAATGTTATTAGCCATCTCCTGTTCACCTGCTTTTTTCCATGTGTAATATAAAATATGTAAAAATGTGCCGAGTTGAAATAGGCAATCAGGTCGATATTTAGAAGGCCTATTTGACAAAAGGATTGCTTGCTCTAAATGAGCAAAATCGAGCACCTGTTATTTTTAGCTTTCATTCCATTTTTCCTCTTTGAAAAACGTATATCTACGCTATTCAAAGGAAAAAATAAAGGGAAGAAAAAAGCTTTACTATGAATGAAAACGCTGTTATACTCATAAATGAGCAGAAACAATCACAAACAGTCAACAATGAAATGCGATTTGCTCATTTTGGCCCAGTGCTAATACGTATAAAAAACACATTGTTTCATCATTAATTTGCCGCAGTTCACAAGGAGTGAGCGCCCATGTATGAAGAGGAACGCAAAAGAATAATTCTTCAGTTTGTGGAAAGGAATACCCGGGCTTCAGTCCAGGAGCTTAGCCAAGAACTGGAAGTATCAGAATCCACGGTACGCCGGGATTTGAAAGAGCTTGAAGAATCCCGGCTGCTGAAACGCACGCATGGGGGAGCCGTTTCGCTGCAAAGTGTCAATTTTGAAGCTGCCGTTCCTTACAAGGCAGACCGGTTTCTTGATGAGAAGCAACGAATCGCACAAAAGGCTGTAGAAATGATTCAAGATGGAGATGCTATCCTGCTGGACGGCGGAACAACAACACTGCAAATTGCTAAAGCACTGAGAGCGTTCACGAACCTTAAGGTCATCACCAATTCCATGATCGCCCTGAATGAGTTGAAGGATTGCCACAATATCGAAGTTTCGATTACAGGAGGACTGCTTCGGCAGGATACCTTGGCATTTGTAGGGCCGATGACCGAACGTTCACTGGAAATGGTGCGTGTAGATAAAGCGTTTCTGGGTACGAACGGATTGGATTTACGTGAAGGCATCACCACTCCGAACATGCTGGAAGCTGCAACCAAGCGCAAAATGATCTCTGTGGCCAAACAAGTCATTCTACTGGCTGACCACAGCAAAATAGGGCAGGTTTCCTTCTGTAAGGTAGCTGACCTGCGGGAGATGGATCACTGCATTCTGGATAGAGAGACCCCTGAAGGCTTCATTCGCGGGCTGAAAGGCTTGGACCTTGACTACACCTTGGTGTAAGGACAAGAAAACCATAATAAAGAGGGATAAACATGATCTATACTGTGACGCTTAATCCTTCCATTGACTATATCGTGGAAGTTAAAGACTTGAAGCTTGGCAGTCTGAACCGGATGACACGCGACCTCAAGCTCCCGGGAGGAAAAGGCATCAATGTTTCCCGTGTGCTGAACACACTGGAGGTACCTAACACGGCGACCGGTTTTCTGGGGGGATTTACGGGGAGATACATCGAGCAGTGGCTGGGTGAAGAGGACATCTCAAGTGATTTTGTAACGGTAAATGATGATACCCGGATTAATATCAAGCTCAAAGCCGGGGAAGAGACAGAGATTAACGGAACCGGACCTGCGATCCGGGATAATGAGGCGGAGGCGCTGCTGGTTAAGCTGGAGGCGCTACAAGCAGGTGACATTCTGGTTTTATCGGGCAGTGTGCCACCATCACTGGGAGGAGCCTTTTACAGCAGACTGATTGCAATATGCAAGCATAAAAAGGCTGAGTTTGTCATCGATACGACAGGTCAGGCACTAAAAGATGCGCTTGCGCTGGAACCGCTTCTTGTGAAGCCTAACCATCATGAACTGGCCGAATTGTTCGGAGTCCGAATTCACACTAGAGAAGAGATTATCACTTATGGCCGCAGATTGATGGAATCGGGAGCACGTTATGTTCTGGTCTCCATGGCGGGTGAAGGGGCACTTTTTATCTCGGACCAAGGCGTATTCTTTGCCAATGCACCTAAGGGCAAGGTGAAGAACTCCGTAGGGGCAGGAGATTCGATGATTGCCGGATTTGTGGGAACTTTATATATGACGGGAGATATACTGGAGGCTTTTCGTACTGGCGTGGCCTGTGGCAGTGCGACGGCATTCTCTGATGATCTGGCAGAGAGAGCACTCATTGAGGAGCTTCGCACACAGATTGTAATTGAACAGGTATAAACCAAGCAGCACACATGTGATTAAGGGAGTGGATTGTAATGAAAATTTCGGATCTGATGATAAAAGACACGATGATCATGAACCTTCAGGCGGTATCCAAGGAAGCGGCTATTGATGAATTGATCGCCAGCCTTGCAGCCAGCGGACGGATTAATGATCCCGTATTATTTAAGGAAAAGATACTGGCTCGTGAAGCACAGTCCAGCACGGGAATTGGCGGGGGAATCGCCATGCCTCATGCCAAGACCAAAGCAGTCAATGAAGCTACTGTTGTGTTCGCAAAAAGCACTGCGGGTGTAGACTTTGCCTCTTTGGACGAAGAGCCTGCGAAGCTGTTCTTCATGATTGCTGCTCCAGAGGGAGCTGGGAATATGCACCTGCGTACACTGGCTGCACTGTCCAGGCTGCTCATTGAAAGCGAATTCATTGATGCGCTGATGAATGCACGGACGCCTGACGAAGTAGTTGCCCTATTCGATGCCAAGCAAGCCGAAGCCGAAGCTGAGGCGCAGGCAAATGAAGTAGCTGATACTGGCGGTAGCCCAAAAAAGGCTACAGAAAGTTTAATTGTAGGCAACCCGAATTCGCAAAGCTTTGTAGTTGCGGTTACCGCTTGTCCTACAGGGATTGCGCATACCTATATGGCGGAAGATGCCCTGAAGAAAAAAGCCAAAGAAATGGGCGTAAATATCCGGGTGGAGACGAATGGTTCCGAAGGGGCCCAGAATGTGCTGACTCCGGACGAGATCGCCCGGGCCAGCGGTGTAATTATTGCCGCCGACAAAAATGTAGAAATGGCGCGCTTCGCCGGGAAGCCAGTGCTCCAACGGCCGGTGAGTGACGGTATTCGCAAGCCCGAAGAACTGATCACCAAAGCTTTAAAGGGAGAAGCTCCAATCTATCGAAGCGAGGGACGGAGCGGAGATGAGGCTCCGGCCATGAAATCCGGCAGCATCGGAAGCAGAATCTATAAGGATCTGATGAACGGCATCTCACATATGCTGCCATTCGTAGTCGGCGGCGGTATTCTGCTCGCGATCTCGTTCCTGTTCGAGCAGGTGGCAAGTGTGGATAATCCGATTGTCAAACTGCTGCAGACCATTGGCGGCGGGGACGGAGCCTTCCATTTCCTGATTCCAATTCTAGCCGGCTTCATCGCACTCAGCATTGGTGACCGTCCTGCCTTGATGCCGGGTATGGTCGGCGGATATATGGCCCTCAATTCTAACGCCGGTTTCCTTGGCGGTCTGGCTGCCGGTTTCCTGGCCGGTTATGTGGTTATTATTCTCCGCAAAGCTTTTGCCGGGCTGCCCAAGACGCTTGATGGATTGAAGCCGATTCTGCTCTACCCGGTGTTCAGTCTGCTGATTACCGGCGGAATAATGTTCTATCTGTTCGATCCGGTATTCAGCTGGCTAAATGAAGGTCTGATCAGCGGACTTAACAACCTGGGAACAGGGAATGCAGTTCTGCTGGGTCTGGTACTCGGGGGCATGATGGCCATTGACATGGGTGGACCGTTCAACAAAGCTGCTTACACATTTGCCATTGGAGTATTTACCTCCAGCGGCAACACCAACGGATTGATGATGGCGGCAGTTATGGCCGGAGGGATGGTACCTCCACTGGCTATCGCCCTTGCCACTACTTTCTTCAAAAATAAATTTACCGAAACAGAACGTAAATCCGGTCTCACGAACTATGTGCTGGGTCTGTCATTCATTACGGAAGGCGCCATTCCCTTTGCTGCAGCCGATCCGATGCGTGTACTGACCTCCTGTATCGCAGGTTCAGCCGTTGCCGGGGGTCTGACCCAGTTGTGGAATATCAACGTTCCTGCACCACATGGCGGTATTTTCGTAGCCGCACTGTCCAGCAACGCCTTGCTGTTTATCCTGGCCGTCCTGATCGGCTCTGTGATCTCAGGTTTGACGCTTGGCCTGTGGAAGAAGCCACTGAAGAACGGCTGAGCATAGCATAATTCATACGAGGCTGCCCGTAGTCATTAGCTACTGGGCAGCCTCTTCGCCGTGCAGTCAGGTGAGATTCAACAGTTTACACTTTGCTCCCGGACGGATTTGACCTACCCTCTTGCAAGATGTTAGGGTGAATTAAAGGGCTGGAACTCGCTGGGTCCATGATTACTTGAACAAATAGTATCCGTTCTGCGATTTTGGACAGGCTTTCTTTGCAATTTGTAGAATAGAGTCATACATACTGGGAATATAAAGGAGAGAGCGGAATGATTTTGCATAAAGGAGAGGTCTTGTTCCGCCAAGGGGATCCCTGCGTGAATCTGTTTCAGGTGAAGAGCGGAATCTTTAAGGTAACCCGGCTGCATGAGAATGGGAACGTTGTATTATTCAATCTTTTGTACCCTGGGGAAACGGTCCCCCATCATTCACTCATTTCACCGAAGGAGGCGCATGGAACGGCTGTAGCGATGATGAAAAGCGAAGTCGAGCTGATTCCAGCGGCGGAATGGTACCGCGAGCTGCGTGAGAATCCGGACAAAGTCATGGAAATTGCCTTGCTGCTGCAAGAAAAGGTGCGTTTCATGCAGACCCGCCTGGATCACCTTACGGTAGGCACTCCGGGAGAGCGGCTTGCGCTGCTGTCACGATGGCTTCGCGAGTATTCACACGGCGCAGCACTAACAGATTTATTAACACAGGAGGAGATAGGCCAGCTGATCGGGGTAAGGCGTGAGACGGTAAACCGTCTGCTCCGTAGCCCGGACTGACACAGATTTTACAAAGAGCTGGATGCTTTTTAATGGAAATGTGTTTAGAGAAGCCCCTCCGCGTGGTATAATCTATTCAGAACACATCAAATTAGAGAAAGGATCAGGATACCATGTGTCCCCGAAGGACGATTCCCCAAAGGACGATTTGGAAACGTTATGATCTGTCTTATACTTAGCTTCCCTGTAGAAAGTGCGCGTACCGTTGTTATTTGACGAAACCGCCTCTACGAGGGAAGGGAGTATTGTATGCGAAGGAGCAACACCTCCTCCGGTCAGACCCATCGTAGAGGCTTGGAATACGTCTAAGCCGCCATCTACAATAAGGGGAGACCTGTATGAGGAAACAAGACAGTGGCATGGCATTGCCGCTTCGACTAACTGTTATTTTGTCCGGAACATTATTGCTTGCATTTACTTATTATCACATCAATTATCAGAACCATTTGACCGAGGGTGGTTTCGTAGGATTATCTCTGCTCGGCAAATATGTATTAGGCATCTCGCCATCTTTGTCTATTCTAGTCTTAGACATACCAGTACTCTTAATCGCAATGATCTTCAAGGGAAGAACGTTCGTATGCAACACTTTCATCTCTGTGGGAGCCTTTACGGTATTTTACAGTCTGATGGAACGTTATTCCGGATGGGTAATCAACTTGCAGGATAACTTGCCGGTTGCGGCATTGTTGTCCGGTGTACTGACAGGTCTAGGAGCGGGAATGGTCCTGCGCGGCGGCGGGGCAAGCGGTGGTGACGATATTTTGTCGCTGCTGATCAGTGAATGGAAGGGAATTAAGGTAGGAACCGTATTTATCCTGATGGATGTTATCGTTCTGGCATTATCGCTTTTCTACATGCCTCTCAAGGAAACGCTGTACACCGTAATGGCTGTAGTCGTTGCAGGCTACGTAATTACGTTTACAACCTCACTTGGCAGACCTAAGCTGAGCAAAGCACCGAAAATTCAACCCGCACTAAGCAAGCCGCATGATGGTACAGTAATGTGAAGAGTCTCCAATTGCCCCCTGATTCGGGGATAAGCGAAAGGTCAGCCGGATTAACATTCGGGCTGGCCTTTTTTGTTGTTCAGCCCTTTCGTGTGATTATGGAGGGGGACTGAAACCATCGAAGTACGGAGAGCGTATATATCTCGATCGTACAATCATAGGATTACATAGCATACTGAGAATTAGCTTTGGAGCAGCTTTTATTGCGAACATAACTATTAGGAGGAATTACAATGAGTGCACATGAGATTGATTACGTAATTATGGGTGAGGAAATTCAGTGTGTTGAGGTTCAGCTTGATCCAGGGGAGAGCGTGATTGCCGAGGCCGGCAGCTTCATGATGATGGACCCGGAGATCTCGATGGAGACGATTTTTGGCGACGGTACAGGATCACGCGGAGGCGGGCTGATGGGCAAACTGATGGGCGCAGGCAAACGCCTGCTGACCGGTGAGAGCCTGTTCATGACAGTCTTCACACACAGCGGTTCCTACGGCCGCAAAGGCGTAACCTTTGCCGCACCTTACCCGGGCAAAATCATCCCATTGGATCTTCAGCAATATGGGGGCAAGATTATCTGCCAGAAGGACTCTTTCCTATGTGCAGCGAAAGGCGTATCGATCGGGATTGAATTCCAGCGCAAGCTGGGTGTAGGATTCTTCGGCGGTGAGGGCTTCATTATGCAAAAGCTCGAAGGAGACGGTCTATCGTTCGTTCATTCCGGAGGTTATGTTATGGAACGGACGCTGCAGCCCGGGGAGACGATTAAGCTGGACACCGGTTGTCTTGTGGCGATGACCTCAACAGTGGATTACAATATTGAATTTGTAAAAGGTGTAAAAACCGCATTGTTCGGCGGTGAAGGACTCTTCTTCGCCACCCTGAGGGGGCCGGGCAAGGTATGGGTGCAGTCGTTGCCGTTCAGCCGGATGGCGGATCGTATTCTGTCGGCTGCCGGCAATTCCGGCCGCAAGGAAGAAGGCAGCATTCTCGGCGGACTAGGCAATTTGCTGGACGGCAGATAGACTCTACGCAAAGTTTGCTGGTTGACGTTATTCTATATAGCTAAAAGGCCGCATGCCGGATGGATCTTATCCGGTGTGCGGCTTTTTTTGAGCAGGTTCTGCTGCGCAACATCATACAGGCATATTCAATTCTTGTCGTTAATAGCCGCAGCCCTTATTTGACTACAATGCAGGGACTGTATATATTATGGGGCAAACCCCTTAGCGGGCTTATACTGCAAACCGGAGGCCTGATATGTTCAAAATTTTCATTATCGAAGACGATCGTGGACTAGTAACCCTACTCCAGGATTATTTACATAAGTTCGGCTATGAGACGCAAGCTGTGCATGATTTCGATGCGGTTCGGACGGAGTTCGAGCAGTATGCCCCCCATCTGGTGCTGCTGGATGTGAACCTGCCCAGGTTCGACGGTTATTACTGGTGCCGCCAAATCCGGGGGATCTCCACCTGCCCGATCCTGTTTATCTCCGCCCGGGAGGGCAAAATGGATCAGGTGATGGCGCTCGAAAACGGGGCAGATGATTATATCACCAAGCCGTTCGATTATGAGATTGCCCTCGCCAAAATTAAAAGCCATCTCCGCCGGGCCTACGGCTCCTATGCCGGAGGCGGAACGGAGCGCAGCCTGACCGTGTCGGGGCTGATGCTCGACGTGGAGCGTCTGGTCCTGACACGGGGCAACGCCAAAATTGATCTCAGCCACACCGAAGCCAAAATTCTGGATGAGCTGATGCAAAAGGCGGGCACCATCGTGACCCGTGACCGGCTGCTGGAGAAAATCTGGGATGACCAGGCTTTTGTTGATGATAATACATTAAATGTGTACGTGACCCGGGTACGCAAAAAGCTGTCGGCGCTGGATATCGCGGACGGCCTTCAGACGGTGCGCGGTCAAGGCTACAGGCTGTGCGAGAACTGGGAGGAGGTCTAGCATGAAGCTTTTTGTGCGGGAACAGATGCCGCTGATTGTTATTTATCTGGCCCAGCTTCTGATGATCACTCTGGTCTACCGGCTGGACGGGGGCAGCGGAGTGAATGTTAGCTTATATGCGGGTCTGCTCAGCACCTGTCTGCTGCTGGCCTATCTGGCATACCGCTATTATTCCAACCGTTCCTTCTACGAACGACTACTGAATCTGCCTTCTTCACTGGATGACTCCGGCGGACCTGCCCAGAGCACTCCGCTGGCGGAGAGCCTGCGTAGCTTACTTGCCCATCAGTTCCGCCTATACCAGAATGATCTGCACAGCTACCGCCACAAGCTGGAGGAGCATATCCATTTCATTAACCAGTGGGTGCATGGCATGAAGACCCCGCTGTCTGTCATCCACCTCATTATTCAGGATAAAGACGGACCGCCTTTTACAGCGATTGGCGATGAGCTGGACCGGCTCAAAAAAGGGCTGGATACCGTGCTCTACACCGCCCGTCTGGACACCTTCGAACATGATTTTTACGTGGAGCGTCTGGAACTTTCGGCTATTGTAAGGGGCGTGACCTCTGAGCAGAAAAGGCTGTTTATCCGCAAACGTGTTTTTCCTGCTATTTCTGTGGATAATGGTATATTCGTTACATCGGATGAGAAATGGCTGACATTTGTGCTGACCCAGCTGATTACCAATGCATTGCGGTATACAGTGGAGGAGGGAAGGTTTGTATATTTTCATGGATATGAAGGGGAACAAGGCAGACCCGTACTTGAGGTGCGGGATGAAGGTGTAGGGATTCCTCCTGGAGATTTGCCGCGGGTATTCGATGCCTATTTTACCGGCGTGAATGGACGAAGCTTTCAGGAGTCTACCGGAATGGGCCTGTATTTGGTGAAGCAGATCTGCGGCAAGTTGGGGCACCAAGTGGAAATATCCTCTGAAGTGGAGAAAGGGACGACGGTTCGGATCATATTTTGAATTATAAACCTGCCGCCTCTTGTATGAGACAGCAGGTTTTTCCAGCTTGTGATCTCTTCTCTGCCTGCTCCCTGAACTCTCCTTCGCGGCTTACAATACTGTAAGGTAGTTGTAAGTTTCAGAAATAGCAGCTGTTGTTTACAGTTTGTATAATGAAAACAAACCAGGGGAATGAAGGAGCGAAAGCATTTGCCCATATTAGACGTCCATAATCTATCCAAAATATATGAAGGCAAAGTGTCGACTCACGCCCTGAATCATATCCGATTTGCTGTGGAGAAGGGTGAGTTCGTAGGAATCATGGGACCTTCAGGCAGCGGAAAAACTACACTGCTCAACTTGATTGCCACCATCGACGAACCAACCTCGGGTCAAGTATTGATCGGTGGCCGCAACCCGAAAAACCTGGGGCGCAAGGACAAAGCGTTATTTCGCCGCAAAGAGCTAGGGTTTGTCTTTCAACACTTCAACCTTTTAGACACGCTAACCGTGGAAGAGAATATTGTGCTGCCACTCACGCTTGCCGGAGTCTCCGTAAAGGAGATGGAGGATAGGCTTGCAGAGGTGACAGAGAGACTGGCCATCCGCCCCCTTCTGCACAAACGGACTTATGAAATCTCTGGCGGACAGATGCAGCGTGTGGCCATCGCCCGGGCCATGATCCACCGGCCTGCACTGATTCTGGCGGATGAGCCGACAGGCAGTCTGGATTCAAAATCCGCAAGTGAGGTCATGAATCTGCTGGCTGAGGTGAATGAGGCGGAAGGCGCCACGGTGCTGATGGTTACACATGATGCGGTAGCTGCGAGCTTTTGCCATCGGGTGATTTTTATCAAAGACGGACGCTTCCACAGCGAAATGTACCGGGGTGTGAGCCGGCCGGCCTTCTTCCAGAATATTATCGACATGCTGTCGCTGCTGGGGGGAGCGGGTCATGAACTTCCGGCAGTTCGCTTATAGGAATGTAACGCGGAATAAGCGGAAATATGCCGCGTACTTTGTCAGCAGCGCGTTCTCGGTTATGGTCTTCTTTCTGTGCGCCTTGTTTATTTATCATCCGTCCATTTCGCAGGACATGATCCTGGGAACAGCGGCGAATACGATGATGGCTGCGGAGGGGATTATTTATGTCTTCTGTTCCCTGTTCGTGCTTGTCTCGGTAGGTTCATTCCTGCAATCGCGTTATCTGGAGTTCGGTATTCTGCTGATGCACGGTATGACTAAACGCCAGCTAAATCTGATGGTGTTTATGGAAAATATGATGATTGGCGGGTCCGCCATCCTCACTGGCACACTGCTCGGGCTGCTGCTGGGCAAGCTCTTCCTAATGATCGGGTCCGGGTTTCTGGGCATCCCGCCACTTCCATTCCACCTGCCCTGGCAGGCGCCGGTGCTTACCATCTGCAGCTTTGTTCTGCTATTCATGCTGATCTCGCTGTCTACCTTTGCTTTTATAGGGAACGAAGCACCAAGCGGCTTGTTCCAGAGCGGGCACAGAGGGGAAGCTGAGCCGAAGGGATCTAAAGGGCTTGCGGTGATCTCAGGTCTACTGATCCTCGGCGGGTACGCTATGGCAGTTGCCACGACCGCGGGAACGGTTGAGATCATGATGATTCCCGTTGTGCTGATTACCACATGCGGCACTTATCTTTTTTACACCCAACTAAGTTTGTATGTCGTAGAAAAGCTGCGGAAGCTGCGCCGGTTCCAATGGAAGCATACGCATATTCTCACGTTCTCGGGTCTGTCATACCGGTGGAAGGATAATGGACGGATGTTTTTTATGGTCACCATTGTATCGGCAGTTTCCTTCACCTCGGTGGGCGTCTTTGCATCGATCCACACGCTGTCACGCGAACTGAAGCTGGATTATCCTGCCGCTGTCGGCTATGTAGCCAAGGGAGGGGAGTACCCTTCCTCGGAAGAGAAAGACCTGCGTGGGATCACCGCAGAGCTTGATCAGCTGGGACTACCTTTTGATACCCTGCGTATTCCGCTCAAAGTCGCCGCGGTCGAGTCACAGACGGGCCCTGACCATACACATCAGCTGCCGCTGATGTCCTACAGTAATTACAAACTTGCTCTCCGGCATGCAGGCTTCAGCTCGGATGAGCCGCCGCTTGAAGGCAATGCAGGCCTTGTGATGATCGGCTCCCAGCGTGACCGCAGCCTGACCGCTGAACGCTTCAAAGCAACCTATCAGCTGAAGCAAGGAATCCGGATCGAAGAGACCGGCTATACGCAGCATGTGCCGGTTGCCGAATATCTGCTGCCCGAGCTGGACGGCAGGGGTGGGGGCGATTTCAGCGGACTGGTGATCAGCGACAGCTTGTACAGCCGGGTTATCCCGGTGCAGCAGGATTGGTACACTGGCTTTTATGTGAATGATTTTGCCCGTACGGTGGGAGTAGCTTCAGAGCTCGCTGCTACAGGGAAGGTTCCTTATGAAGAAAAGTCTGCTTATGCTGTCGTGATCAGCGGAACCTTATTTGAGATTCAGCGCACGCTTTACAGTGCCATGCTGTTCGCTTCACTGCTCGTCGGCACGGTCTTCTTCATCGCTGCCGGCAGCTTCCTCTACTTCCGTCTATATATGGATCTGGATCATGACCGCCTGCAGTATTCAACCTTGTCGAGAATGGGCTTTACCGACCAAGAGATGGACCGCATTGCGACGCTGCAACTGGCACTCATGTTTTTCATTCCGGTGCTGTTGGCAGTTCTGCACAGTATCTTTGCTTTTATCGCGCTGCAGCGGCTGTTCTATCTATCCATCGCAGCCGAGACCGGAGCTGTGCTGATCGGCTATCTGGCTGCCCAGACGCTGTACTTCTTCTTCATCCGCAGCCGCTATTTGCGCAACCTCAAGAAAAATCTTATCTAGACGGAGGGAACCGAATGAAAACATGGATCACAGATATTATGGAGCAGTTCGGATATATAGGAATTTTTCTGATGCTGGCGCTGGAAAATGTTTTTCCGCCCATTCCTTCAGAGGTCATCCTGCCCTTCGGCGGATTCATGACCACAACTTCTGGGCTCACGATTCCCGGAGTACTGATCGCTTCAACGGCGGGTTCTTTGCTTGGAGCAGCTATTCTGTATTGGGTCGGCCGGATGCTGGATGTCAGCCGGATGGAGCGGATTGTGGACCGCTATGGCAAATGGATCCGGATCAAAAAGAGTGATATCCGCAAGGCAGACGCCTGGTTTGACAAATACGGCTACTGGACAGTGCTGTTCTGCCGGATGGTACCGCTCGTCCGAAGCCTGATCTCGATCCCGGCTGGAATGTCGGGGATGAAGTTCGGATTGTTCATGCTGTTTACGACAATCGGCACGCTAGGCTGGAATACACTGCTGATCCTGCTGGGCGCTGCGCTCGGAGAGTCCTGGGAGGACATAGGCGGGTATGTAGATGCTTATTCCAGCGTGGTCTACATCTTGATTGCCGGAGGAATTCTTGCGCTGGGTCTGCTGTATTTACGTAAACGCCATACTGCCGGCAAAGCCCGCGGCTAACAAACTATGGCGATGCTCACCAAACTAAGTCTATGCTTTCGAAGCAAGTTTTGTACGAAGCGATTTCATAGATGTTAAGCTCACAAAACTTTTAGGAGGAGATTACATGGAGCTTTTGACTATTATTAAAGCAATCATATTAGGGATTGTAGAAGGTTTAACAGAATTTGCTCCTGTATCCTCAACAGGCCATATGATTATTGTCGATGATATGTGGCTGAAATCGCAGGAGTTTCTCGGAAAATATACGGCCAATACCTTCAAGGTAGTGATTCAGCTCGGCTCTATCCTGGCCGTTGTGGTTATTTTCCGCAACCGGTTCATCGATCTTCTGGGTCTGAAGCGGTTCAGCCGCAAGGCACTGACCGCGGTACCGGAAGGCCAGCCTGTAGTGGAAACCACGGGACGGCTGAAGCTGGCACAAGTGCTTGTGGGTCTGATACCGGCCGGTGTGCTCGGATTTCTGTTCGAGGATTATATTGATGAGCATTTATTCTCGACCGCTACGGTGCTCATTGGCCTGGTCGTTGGAGCGATTCTGATGATCTGCGCAGACCTGTTCGCCCCCAAAAAGATCAAAACGGAGAGTGTCGATCAAATTACATATAGCCAGGCGCTATCGGTCGGCCTAGTCCAGTGTTTTTCGCTCTGGCCGGGTTTCTCGCGTTCAGGATCAACCATCTCCGGCGGGGTTCTGCTCGGAATGAGCCACCGCGCCGCCGCCGATTTCACCTTCATTATGGCAGTTCCGATCATGGCTGGAGCCAGTCTGATCTCACTGCTCAAGAACTGGCAATATTTCACCCTTGACGCCCTTCCCTTCTTTATTGCCGGTTTCATCAGCGCTTTCCTGTTCGCACTGCTGTCCATGCGTTTCTTCCTGAAGCTGATCAACCGTATCAAGCTGATGCCGTTTGCAATCTACCGGATTGTTCTCGCTGCAGTGGTGTATCTGGTATGGTTCTAGAATAGAACAATAGTTGAACCTGGCGGTGCCTTCCTTGGAAGGTACCGTCTTTTTAATATGTGCAGCAAAGAAGATTCAGTTGCCAAATCCGGCCAGATGCTGTTTTGCTATAGCGAATGTGTATAACTGGAAACGCCGGAATCTGTTGCAGTCGGCAAAAAGGGTACAGTATGATGGCTTCAGATTAAGGACATGAGACGCGAATACTAGAACAAACAACCAATAACGACAGATGAGGAGCAGATCTTAATGACAACTAAAATAATCACCAGTAATCTGGGGTACCCGAGAATCGGCAAAAACCGTGAGTGGAAAAAAACGCTGGAGGCTTACTGGTCCGGTAAAATAGGCGAGCAGGAGTTCCGTGCTGCCATGGCGGATATTCAGCTTCAGCATCTGCAGTCGCAGCAACAGGCAGGCATTGACCTGATCCCGGTGAATGACTTCACTTTCTACGATCATGTGCTGGATACAGCGGTCATGTTCGGCATTGTGCCACCGCGTTATGATTATGACGGCGGAACCGTCCCGCTCGATCTGTATTTCGCCATGGCACGCGGCAATGCTGCCGCGCCGGCCTGCGAGATGACCAAATGGTTTAATACGAATTACCATTATATCGTGCCGGAGATCGGTAGCCACACGCCCCGGCTGACTGAGAATAAACCACTGACCGCCTACCGGTTCGCCAAATCGCACGCAGGTATTGAAGGTAAGCCGGTTATTGTCGGATTGTATACCTTCCTCAAGCTGTCCAAGGGATTTCCGGCTGCGGACATCGGGGAGGTTGCCGCTCGCTTCCTGCCGGTATATATTCAACTCCTGCAGGAGCTGCAGCAGGAGGGTGTGACCTGGGTACAGATCGATGAACCGGCCGTCGTGATCGGACTGGATGCAGGAGACATTGCCTTGCTGAAGAGCATTTATGGCGAGATTTCCGCTGCAGTCCCCGGTTTGAAGCTGATCTTGCAGACTTATTTTGAAGCGGCCGAACCTTTGGAAGTTCTGCTTGAATTACCAGTACAGGCAATTGGCCTTGACTTTGTCCACGATGGCGGCGCAAATCTGGAAGCCATCAGACAACTGGGTTGGCCGGAAGATAAATGGCTATGCGCAGGTATTATTGACGGGCGCAGCATCTGGCGCGCTGACCCTGATGCCAAGCTCGTGCTGGTTGAAAAGCTGGCTCTCCATGTACCGCTGGACCGGCTGATTCTTCAGCCATCCTCCAGCCTGCTCCATGTTCCGGTAACGGTTCAGAGCGAAGGGAAACTGAGGCCTGCTGTGAAACAGGCGCTTGCCTTCGCAGATGAGAAGCTGGGAGAGCTGCAGCTGCTCGCAGCAGCTGCAGGTGGAGACAGCGGAACAGCTGCGGCGGGGCTTGCAGAGAGCCGGGAAGCGCTTGCTGTCTTCCGCGCTCTTCCCGAGCGCGGACGCCAGGACGTGGCGGAACAGGTTCGCCGTCTGGATACGCTGCCGGACAGCCGGAGTCTGCCCTTTGCAGAACGTGTGAAGCTGCAGCAGGAGAAATGGCAATTACCTCTGCTTCCGACTACTACCATCGGCAGTTTTCCACAGACTGCTGAGGTTCGTCAGGCGCGTCTCAAATGGCGCAAAGGGGTATGGAATGAGGAGCGCTATGATACGTTTGTGCGCCGCCAAATCGCCGAAGCGATTACGCTGCAGGAGGAGCTTGGTCTGGATGTACTGGTGCATGGTGAGTTTGAACGTACGGACATGGTCGAGTTTTTCGGTGAGAAGCTGGGCGGCTACCTGTTCACCCAGAACGGTTGGGTGCAATCTTACGGCTCACGCTGCGTGAAGCCCCCGGTCATCTATGCGGATGTTGCTTTTATTCAGCCGATGACCGTCAAAGAAAGCGTGTATGCCCAGTCCCTGACGAAGCTGCCGGTAAAAGGCATGCTGACTGGACCGGTAACCATTCTGAACTGGTCGTTCGTCCGCGATGATCTTAGCCGCGAAGAGGTCGCCAAGCAAATTGCCCTTGCCCTCCGCCATGAGGTGCAGGCGCTGGAGGATGCAGGGATCGAGATGATTCAGGTGGATGAACCGGCCATTCGTGAAGGGCTGCCGCTGAAGGCGGAAGACCATGAACATTATTTGAATTGGGCTGTTCGTTCCTTCCGCGTGGCTACGAATCATGTGAAGGATACTACGCAGGTTCATACCCACATGTGCTATAGCGAATTTAATGACATGATCGGAGCCATCTCAGCCATGGATGCGGATGTGATCTCCATTGAGACTTCCCGCAGCCATGGAGAGCTGATAACAGCTTTTGAAGATCATGATTATGATAAAGGAATTGGACTGGGGGTCTATGATATCCATAGTCCGCGTGTTCCTGAAGTAAAGGAGATGACTCAGAATATTGAGCGGGCACTGCGTGTGCTGGATGCCGGGCAATTCTGGATTAATCCTGACTGCGGGCTGAAGACACGCGGCTGGGAGGAGACCGAGGCGGCACTTCGCAACATGGTGCTAGCTGCAGGCAATGTGCGGAACCAAACCAACGGATAACTATTCTTAGACTTCGGCAGACCTTGACCCTTATTCCTTGTGAATACAGGGTCTTTTTGTGTTTCTTGCCTTTAGAGACACCTTCATTGCAGATAGTAACGAAGCGCCCGTAACCAATAAAACGCCATTCAATTGGAAAAAATGCCGTTTTCCTGCAACCTTCCAGCTTTTGGAACGTCATTAACTATAACGCGAAAGATGCCTACAGATAAAGAGCGCTTCGCTGATTGCAACCTGTATAACAGAAGCAGGAATTCCACTACACTTTTTGGAGGAATGAGCATGCGTACAAGGGGTCTGCATTATCTGAATTTTTTATTGGGGTTATTGATGTTTGCTGTGATTGTAGCGGGGTGCGGGGCTGGGGGCAACAATGATTCTGCGAAAACAGAATTGAAGTCAGACAATGCCAGCACAGTAGAAAGCTTGGATAGCACTTCGAACCAGAACACTTCAGCTGATGGCGGGCCAGTAGATCAAGCCGCATCCACTGAAGCCGAAGCTCCAGCCGCGAATAAAGCTGCGGTTGCCGGTGGCGGAAGCTCGGCGGTTAACAGCGCGGATGCAGATCGGGCAGCGGCAGGGGCAGCCGGGTTTACGGGTAGCGACGTTGTGGGCGGACTGAACAAGAAGCTGATCTATCACGCCAGCCTAGCGATGGAAGTAACAGACTATGCGAAGGCGCAGACAGAAGTGCGTAATATGGTGACGCTCGCAAACGGCTACATTGTTGAATTTTCGGAGAACACATCCGAATATGAGCAGGGGGGAACCTTCATTCTGAAGGTGCCGGCTTCCGGATTTTCTTCCTTTCTGGACCAATTAGAGAAAATTAAAAATGAGAAGTTACAGCATAAAATCCAGGGTCAGGACGTCTCAGAGGAGTATGTGGATCTGGAGTCACGCCTCAAAGCCAAGCAGTTGATGGAGAGCCAATATATCGAGTTTATGAAAAAAGCGACGAAATCTGCCGACCTTGTAGCTTTTGCGAATCAGCTTGGAGCCATACAGGAAGAAATTGAGACCATCAAGGGCAGAATGCGCTATATTAACCAGAATGTGTCCTTCTCAACGGTTGAGCTTCGCCTGTACCAGACCGATGAGAGTCTGAATATTGCCAAGACCCAAGAAAAAGGGCCGTTAATGGACCGGGCTTCGGATGCGCTTCAGAGCAGCCTGCATGCGCTGTCGGTGATGTTTCAATGGCTCTTCGTATTCCTTGCAGCGGCGCTTCCTGTATTGATAATTGCTGCTGTCGTTGTGGTGATTGTGCTCTGGGTCCGCAAAAAAAACAAGTCACGGGATGATGAGACAATAGAGCGTATCCGTCAGGTCAATCGGGAGCAGAATCAGATGCTGTCTCAACAGACCCCCGGGAATGCGGCACCTATACATGATGCAGATGAGCTGGATGAGAACAAGCCGGAGTAGTATTGTGGTAGAAGAAAATAAAGCCTCCAACACCGCTGTTCGCGGGTTTGGAGGCTTTGTGATGTTGATATGAAGCTGTGCGGACATTACCACCGCTATTTAAGCATGCTGGAACAGTACACGATATTCGCCGTAGCCTTCTTTTTCCAAATCTTCTTTCGGAACAAAACGCAGGGCCGCTGAATTAATGCAGTAGCGCAGACCACTTGGTCCGGGGCCGTCATTAAATACATGTCCCAGATGGGAATCGGCTGTTTTGCTGCGAACCTCGGTGCGGATCATCAGATGACTGAGATCTGTTTTCTCTTTGACTGAATAGTCACGGATCGGACGGGTGAAGCTGGGCCAGCCGCAGTCGGAGTCGAATTTATCCCGGGAGCTGAACAGCGGTTCACCGGATACGATGTCTACATAGATGCCATCCCCGTGATGATCCCAGAATTCGTTGCGGAAAGGGGATTCGGTTGCATTGTTCTGGGTCACTTCATATTGTAGCGGAGTCAGACGTTCCTTGAGGCTCTGCTTCTCTTCCTTGTGCTTCCAGTGGTCCTCGATAAAAGCATCACGGCCGGAGCCTTTGCGGTAACGCTTATAGTGACCAGGATTCTTATGGTGATACCCTTGATGGTACTCTTCAGCCCGATAAAAAGGCTTGGCCGGAAGAATCGGCGTCACAATGGGAGCAGAGAAACGTCCGCTAGCCTGCAGTTCCGCCTTGGAAGCCTCAGCCTGTTCCCGCTGCTCTTCGGAATGGGTGAAAATGGCAGTTCCGTATGAAGTGCCCCGGTCATAGAATTGCCCCCCTGCGTCCGTAGGGTCAATCTGCTGCCAGAACAGCTCCAGCAGTTTGGTGTATGGAAAAATATCGGGTTGAAATGTAATCTGGACCGCTTCAACATGTCCTGTGGTTTCCGAACAAACCTCTTCATAGGTCGGGTTAACCGTATGTCCGCCCGTATAACCTGAGACGATCTCAACAATCCCTGGCAGATCTTCAAAAGGAGATACCATGCACCAGAAACAGCCCCCGGCAAACGTGGCTTTTTCAGTTTTACTGCTTATATTGTCAGATTGAACATCACTCATGTATATCCCTCCATTCATAGATTGCAATTAAATAGATCACAATGTAATTATAAAACAAAAAAGAACCGCCTGCCAGCTGGCGGCTCAGTCTTTCTTCGAACTGAAGGATCGTGGGCGCAGCGATAAAATGGCTAACGCCAGTACAGCCACATATGCCAGTATAGCTATCCACGCACTTCGCGGATGCTGGAGCATCTGTCCGCCGAGAAAAGCGTATAAAGCAATTGCAGGGATTTTGCCAAGTCCGGATGCTGCCAGATAGCTCCAAAAGGGTAGCCCGGCAGCGCCGGCATAGATATTTACCCCCATCTGCGGAACGACAGGTGCCAGCCGGGCCAGCACCACCGCTGCAAAAGGCCGGCGCTGTACGGCAGCTGTGAATTTATCCAGGGCAGGTACTGAGGCCAAATAGGTTCTGGCCTTTTCCTGGAACATATATTGAACAATACCGTAGATGATCGCTCCTGCCAGAGTAGAGGCACTCCAGCACATCACGGCCGCAGTCAGACTTCCATAGGCATACCCGTAAATTCCAATAATCAGCTTATAAGGCACCGGGGGGAACATTGCCAGCACAGTAGCGGCACCAAAGCCCAATAACAGATTATGATCCTGCCTTAGCCAGGCCAGAATGTCATATCTGTAGATAAACGTAAGGAATATTCCCGAAACATACAGCAGTACAGTCAGCCATTTTCTCATTCTATTATGCCCTTTCTTCCGTTCATTCCTCTCATCATACTGAATAATTAGTATTTAATGAAGCAAAGATCATTGGTCACCGCGACTTGTCACGATATAATACGTCTAAAAGGAAAAGGAAAACCTTACAGCCAAGGGAGATACGCCTATGAAAAGTACAGAACGCAAAAGAGTGGCGCTGGTTGGCCTCGGTGATATCGCCCGAAAAGTCTATCTGCCTCTGCTTTCCCGTCATGATCATGCGGAGGTAGTCGGTGTGCTTAGCCATTCGCCGGCCACCGTACAGGGAGCAGTTCATTCCTACCGGTTCCCTAGAGGCACTACGGATCTGAATGAGCTTTTGTCGTGGGAGCCGGATGTAGTATTTGTGCATAGCCCTACCCCTACGCATTATGATATTGTAATGAAATGCTTGAGTCATGGAGTTTCGGTGTATGTGGACAAGCCGCTGTCCTATGATCTGGAGGAATCCCGGCGGATGGCCGGATTTGCCGAAGATCAGGGATTGCTGCTGGGCGTAGGGTTCAACCGGCGCTACGCACCGATGTATACGGCGGCCAAAGCCTGGCTGGAGAAAGCAGGCGGCATCAGCGCTTGTCACGCCTTCAAGCACCGGACCAAGCTGCAAGCCGGCAGC
This sequence comes from Paenibacillus sp. LS-5, assembly GCF_056121505.1. Taxonomy (NCBI): domain Bacteria; kingdom Bacillati; phylum Bacillota; class Bacilli; order Caryophanales; family Paenibacillaceae; genus Paenibacillus; species Paenibacillus sp. LS-5. The sequence goes on from NZ_JBWAVA010000002.1 coordinate 458,081, forward strand.
AGCCGTGAGACCGTTCATGATGATCTGATCCATATGCTGGATCTGCTGCTCTGGTTATGCGGCGGGGATGCCGAACTGCTGCGGGGCCATCTGCAGTCCGACGAATCTGGACGGCTACTTCAAGCCTCTGGGATTCTGGGCTGGAATAACGGTGTGACCGGAATGTACAGCATGGTGCGTGAAGCCGGGGCAGATATGGAGAAGCTGGAACTGCACGGTAACGGCAGATCTGTGGAAGTTGTGGACATGGAACGGGCAACCTTATATGAGAAAGGCACATTGCCGCGTACGCAGAATTTTGGAAGCTGGGATACAGTGCTGGAGCGGCGTGGATTTAGCGGTGTGGTGAATCATTTTTTGAGCAGCTTGGACACACCCGAGCAATGCGGCATTGCGGCATCAGCGCTCCTGTCCAGTCATGAGCTGGCGGCGAAGCTTACCGACTGACTATGGAGTAGAAAGGAGGAACCACATGGAGGATTACCGCAAATCAACGGAAGAGCAGATCATAGAGAGCTACAAGCGGGATGAAGAAATGATGATCCTGGTTTTTGCCCAATGGTGTGTGAATAACAAGCTGGACCCGCATGCGCTGTATCTTCAGGCTTATCCGCAGCAAGAAGGGAATGCAGCACTAAGCCACGCGCTGTCACTGACTGTACCTATGGATGAAGCTGGCTTTATCTCCGACGATACGGTGCTTGGAGTCCTGTCTTTATATAGCAATGATGACCTTGCTTATGTGGTGACTGAGGCTATAGCCAGCAGGAAACCGCAGCAAGATACGGGCGAATGAACTTTTTTTTGCCAAACGATGTTCAATGTGTTATAAATGTGTTAAAATTATATATACTAACTTATTGTAAGTTTTAATAGTGAGAGGTGAGAATAATGGAAGAACATCAGCTGACGATGTGCCCTCGATTCGAATCGGCCTTCTCATTCTTAGGTAAACGTTGGAATGGACTTATTATTCAGACATTGATGAGCGGACCCAAGCGTTTCAAAGATATTTCCGGTTTGATCCCGTCAATGAGCGATAAGATGTTGTCCGAACGAATGAAGGACCTGGAGTGTGAAGGGATTCTGGTACGCCATGTGTACCCGGAAACACCCGTACGCATCGAGTATGAACTGACAACCAAAGGCCGTGCGCTGGAGCCGGTCATGCAGCAGATTCAGTCTTGGGCGGAGAGCTGGGTCGAGTAGACCCTGCCCTTACACCCTGTAGCTGCCCCTTTTTCCTGATGGAGAGAGGGGCTTTTTCATTTTAAATTGCAAATAAATTGCACGTAAGGCGGCAGAATATAATATAATAGAAAAAAGTTGCTGCCCCTCCCCTTGCCATTGCTGTATTTTGCCTAGCGATTTCTATAATTATGGTAACGCTAACAAAATAAAGAATATGCTTTCGATGTGAGTTTTTGTCCGAAGTGAATTCAGGAAGCTATGTTAAAACAATTTTTAGGAGGCGAGGAAGATGACAACCACCTTGTTTTCCCGGGAAATAACCTATGGAAAAAAAGATGTCGCCGAATTGGAGAGTGCTTCGATCAGAGTGCAGCTTATTTACGACAAAGTGTTGTTCATGCTTCACGGCCATCTTCCCGATACCTTGTGGAACGCATGGATTGGGGTACCTTATGACATCATCTCCTCTTTATACAAGGGGGATAACGATAGCGGAAGTGTTTTTCAAAAGTGGATACAAAGCCCAGCTGGCTGGAAATGTATCGGCTGTGAGCGCCATTGTCTTGAGCCCTCAGCTGGTCCGGCTATTCTATCATCTGGCAATCCCCGCAGGTTTACCTTCCATAATGGCATCCGCCAAAGTATGGTGCTGCAGGCAGTGATCTGGTCGATGTATGAAAGTACGCTACTCTTCCAGCCCTATTTGGGTGAGGATTCTTTTCTGGATGAGGCGGATCTGGATACGATCTCCACGTACTTCGTACCGACTTATCTAAGCAATCATCCTCTGGTCCAGAATGGCAAACGCTGCAAAGTATACCAGGAGTCAAATATCCGGGTGTATCAGGAATGGATCGCCGCTCCCGATTTGGTGCTCCAGTGGAATGGAGGCCTGACTGAAGGACGGTGGATGACTGGGGTCTATGTGGACCACTCACGTTTTGCGGGGCTGGGACCATATCTGAAGGATGCGCAGGGCAAGCGGACGTATATGCGGGCCACGGTGCAATGATTCTACTGTCCTTCCTTTGGGCCCTTACGGACTGTATGTACTGTAGGCATTCCTAGTTCCACCAGTTCATTAAAATTTTTTATATTCAGTGCGTACAATCACAAACTGTCTCCCCTGCTGGCGTTAAGGTATAGAGGTACAAGAAACCTATACCAACAACCCAAGGGAGGGCCCCTTATGACGGCCAAACAATTTAACAATACAATGACAGATCCATCCATTCATTTCACCGGTGAAGCCATGGTGAGAGATATCGTCCTGCAATTCCCCAAATCAGCCGATTACTTTAAGGCACAGCGGATTGACTTTTGCTGCGGAGGCGCGAAACCATTGGCAGAGGTAGCTGCCGAAAAAGGACTGGATACGGATGCAGTTATTCAGGATCTGAACAAACTATATGCCGAACATCCGGTGCTTGAAGAAGATACGGCCTGGAATGAAGCGTCTTCGGAAGAACTGGTAGATTATATTATTAACAAGCATCACAGATATTTGCGCGAAGAGTTACCGCTTATCGCCCAGAATGTAACGAAGGTCTTCCGCGTTCATGGTGAAGATTCTCCGCACCTGGCTGAGGTTTACCGCTTATTCCATACGCTGCGTGAAGAATTGCTGGAGCACACAGCTAAGGAAGAAGAGAGCGAATTCCCCAAAATGCTGGCCTATGATAAGAATCCAAGCGAAGAAGGGTTGACTGAACTGCGCGGACTTCTGCATTCACTGGAAGAAGAGCATGACGGGGCGGGAAACATTTTGCGCGAGTTGCGGAGAGTTACTGGGGACTTCACCCCGCCGGAGCATGCCTGCACCACCTACCGTCTCACTTATGCCCGGCTTGAGGAGCTGGAGGGAATGACCTTTGAGCACGTGCATCTGGAGAACAACATTCTCTTCCTGCGTTACCAATAGAGGATTATCGGTTTTACAAGTCCCTTCGGGGACTTTTTTTATGGGCTGGGACCAGGAATATTTGAGAACCGCACCCATTTACGTTATTCTTAAAAAGACTATGTACATAATCAAGACCTGTCTGAGCAGCAGTAGAAGGCTGGAAGCTGGCGGGAGAAGGCGGTGCCGGGAATGTCCGCGAAGTGGGTGTGGCGTATTTTGCTGGGAATGATGATCATGGCAGCTTTGAGCAGTTGCTCTTCAGTTCTGGAGTCCCAGACCGATGGCAGCAATGCAGGAACCGGTAATGCCGGACCGGCGCTTTCGGTTCTGGTCGGCAACAGTGAGCTTGCCTCAAGCTCGGGCAGGCAGCTAAGCGAGGCCTATACAGAAGGATTGACGCTTATTGAACTGTTTAAGAGAAGTGGGGTAGTCACCTTTGCGGATGACGGCTACAATATCCTGGCAGTCAACAAAGTATCTTTAAGCCCGGAATGGGTCTGGGAGATTGAATTGAACGGCAAAAAAATAACGGATTGGAACACCCGCGTTGACCGCGTGGATAGCATTGTTGCTGAAGCAATCCCAGCAGCAAGCGGGGCCGAGCTGCAGCCGGTTATTTTCACGGTGAACGGTGGCAGTGAGCAGCCACAGATGACGCATTCTTACGTGCTGCCTTATTCCAGAGAGTTGTCTGTCCGGGGTGTGCTGCAGACCAGCGGAATGGTACAGCTCTCCGAGGACAATAAAACAATAATCAGCATCATGGAGTACAAGCCGCTCAGTAAGGAGGCATGGACGCTGAAGGTTAATGGGAAGCAATTGCTGGACACCGGGATTGATATGAAGCTTAGACCCCAGGATACTCTGGAGGTTGAGCTGGTACTGCGTTAAATTTAAGATCACTTCGCCATTTTCCCTAGTTTTACGACATAGGGGAAATGGCGATTTTTTTGTATCCAAACGTATGGGGAAGCAGTTAAGAAATTATGTGAAATACTTCACAAATAATGTGATTACAATCACAAATCCCTTTCAAATTTAAACAGTATAATTTCACTATAAAGTATGTTGTGAGGAAGTTCAGAGCTTGAAGGAGGTCATTACAGTGACAGTGGAGAGAGAAAAACTAGTACTCATAGGTAACGGTATGGCAGGGGTAGGCACAATCGAGCAGATTTTGAAGCTTGGCGGCGCTTATGATATTACTGTATTCGGAAGTGAGCCACATCCCAATTACAATCGCATTATGCTGTCATATGTTCTGGAAGGCAGCAAGACGATGGAGGATATTGTCCTGAATGACCGCCAGTGGTACGCGGATCATCATATTACTTTGCATACAGGAACTACTGTTATCCGTATTGATGAAGCATCCCGGCAGATTATCACGGATAATGGGCTGTCAGTTGCCTATGACAAAGCCATAATCGCCACAGGCTCGAACTCGTTCATTCTACCTGTACCGGGAAGCGACAAGGAAGGTGTAGTCGGCTTCCGCGATATCGCGGATTGCGATGCGATGCTTGCAGCAGCGAAGCAGTACCGTACGGCAGCGGTTATCGGGGGCGGACTCCTGGGACTGGAAGCGGCTAAGGGACTTGTGAATCTCGGTATGGATGTTACGGTTGTACATTTGCTGGAGGATCTGATGGAGCGTCAGCTGGATCATACAGCTTCCTCCATGCTTCAGGCGGAACTGGCCCGTCAGGGTGTGAAGTTTGCTATGGGTAAGCAGACTGTAGAGCTGACCGGAGAAGAACGTGTGAACGGATTACGCTTCAGTGACGGAACAGAGCTGGCGGCAGATTTTGTAGTGATGGCAGTAGGAATTAAGCCGAATACTCAGCTTGCCAAAGAAAGCGGTATTACGGTGAATCGCGGGATTGTTGTCGATGATTATCTGCAAACCTCGATGCCAGGTGTATATTCCGTTGGTGAATGTACGGAACACAGAGGGACCTGTTACGGTCTGGTAGCACCGCTGTTCGAGCAGGGGATGGTGCTGGCCAAACATCTGTGCAATGTGCCGACTCAGCCGTATGAAGGTTCTGTCGTAGCCACCAAGCTGAAAATTTCCGGAGTGGATGTCTTCTCTGCCGGTGAGTTCACGGAAACTCCAGAACATACCGTCATCTCTTCCAAAGATGAATGGAAACGGACCTACAAGAAGATTCTGCTCAAGAATAATACCATTGTTGGGGCCGTACTCTTCGGCGATGTCACGGAATCAGCCAATCTGCAGAAGCTGGTGAAGCAGGGTTCGGAAATGACGGATGAGATCTACGGCGAAGTTATGGGTACTGGTTGCTGCGGTGGAGGCGGAGCCAAAAAGGGCTTGTCGGTGGAAACGATGGCCGATGAAGAGATCGTCTGCGGCTGTAACGGTGTGACTAAAAAAGCCATTGTCGATGCCGTAACGGAGAATGGATTCACCACTGTGGATGAGATCAAGGCCTGCACCGGGGCTACCCGTTCCTGCGGCGGCTGTAAACCTGTAGTGGAACAAATCCTGCAATTTGTCCTTGGGGACAGCTTCCAGCAGAGCGCCAAGCAGGGAATCTGCGGCTGCACCACCCTGAGCAGGGACGAGATCGTAGCCGAAATCACCTCTAAAGGGCTGAAGACAACCAAAGAAGTCATGAATGTACTGGACTGGAAGCAAGCCGAAGGCTGCTCCAAATGTCGTCCGGCAGTGAACTATTATCTTGGCATGATCTATCCTGACACTCATGAGGATGAGAAGGAATCCCGTTTTGTCAACGAACGGATGAGTGCGAACATCCAGAAAGATGGTACCTTTACAGTTGTACCTCGTATGTATGGCGGTGTTACGACACCGGAGGATCTGAAACGGATAGCTGATGTCTCTTTGAAATATGATGTTAAGGTTGTGAAGGTCACCGGCGGACAGCGTCTGGACTTAATCGGCATCAAAAAAGAAGATGTGCCCAAGGTGTGGGAGGAGCTGGACATGCCATCCGGCTATGCCTACGCAAAATCCCTGCGTACCGTGAAGACCTGTGTAGGCTCGCAGTTCTGCCGTTTTGGCACACAGGATTCGATGGGAATGGGAGCAATGCTTGAACGCAAATACGAGCGCCTTGATTTTCCAGCCAAGTTCAAAATGGCAGTCAACGGCTGCCCGCGCAACTGTGCAGAATCCTGCACAAAGGATATCGGCATCGTCGGTAACGATGGAGGATGGGAGATCTTCATTGGCGGTAACGGCGGAATCAAGCCGCGTATTGCTGACGCCTTCTGCAAGGTGAAAACTGATGAGGAACTGGTAGAGGTCTGCTCCGCAGTCATGCAGTATTACCGTGAAACCGGCAACTACCTGGAACGGACTTCCGAGTGGGTGGAACGCATGGGACTTGAGCAGATTCAGAAGGTGATTCTGGAGAACGAAGAGCAACGTAAAGAGCTTGCTGCACGTATAGATTTTGCCCTGGCACAGGTTTCGGATCCCTGGAAAAAAATGTTGGATGACCAGGAGACACGTACCGCACTTTTTGAGCAGGCAAGAGTCTGACCTATACCCACTATGAGAGGAGAGAGCTTAATGCAAACCACTACACAAGAATATGCTGTAGGCACGGTGGAAGAGTTCCTGCTGCAGATCGGCCGGGTTGTTACCACCGGTGAGATTGAATTAGCCATTTTCCGTACCTCGGATGGGGCCGTTTATGCCCTGGAGAATCGCAGTCCGCATCCCAAAGGCGGTCCGCTGGCTGAAGGGATCGTCTCCGGCTACTATCTGTACGATCCATTGTATGACTGGAAAATTGACCTGCGAAGCGGCGAAGTGCAAGCCCCAGACCATGGTCAGGTGAAGGTCTATCCGGTTCTACTGGACGGCGGTATTGTAAAGGTCAGCCTGTAAATATATTGGATGAATAAATAATTATTTGGAGAATGGCGGGGTGGACGTGTGTTTACGCAAAGTGTAGAGAATATCGTAGAGACGGCAGTATCCAAACGGGATAAGATGAATGAAAGTCTGCCGAAATACTTTCTTGCCGCATTGCTGGCTGGAGCCTATGTAGGCATTGGTATTATTCTGATTTTTTCGCTCGGGGCGCCACTGGCAGCAGTGAAATCTCCTTTTCAGCCGCTGATTATGGGTATGTCCTTCGGGATAGCCCTGACACTGGTAGTCTTCGCGGGCTCGGAGCTGTTCACCGGGAACAATATGTTTTTCACTGTAAGCACACTTGCGGGAAGAACCAGTGTATGGGATACGGTTAAGAATTGGGTTCTCGTATTTATCGGGAATGTTGCCGGTGCGGTGATTCTGGCATTGCTGATCCGGGGGACAGGATTATTTTCAGCCGCTCCGGCTGAACATCTGATTTTTACAGCAGCGGCTAAAAAAATGAGCCTGCCGTTCTCTGAGCTGTTTTTCCGCGGTATTCTCTGTAACTGGCTAGTCTGTCTGGCACTGTGGATGTCCTCCCGTGCCAAAAGTGAGACAGCTAAGCTAGTGCTGATCTGGTGGTGTTTGTTCGCATTCATAGCAAGTGGCTATGAGCATAGTGTTGCGAATATGACGCTGCTGAGCGTAGCCCTGCTCCTGCCTAACCACCCAGAGACCATCACCCTAGCCGGATGGATGCACAACATGATTCCAGTTACCTTGGGTAATATTATCGGCGGCGGTGTGTTTGTCGGCATGGCGTACTGGATGATCTCCCCGGTACGGGCTGCACGGACTGGTGTTATTAACAAGACGAAAAAGCAAGTCAGCTAGATTCTTAGAGAGCCCTGTGGTCAATGACTGCAGGGCTTTTTTGCATGAGTGAATAAAATGAACGTGGCACGAAATTTGTATGAATAGCGAAACTGCCCTGGCAAGAAAAAAAGACGCCGGACAGGGCGTCTTTGACCACTCTATTAATTTATGCGAATTCTCCGGGTCATATATGATTCATTGAGGTGAATAGAGGGTATTAGTATTAGGACATTAAATGCGGCAAATTTCGTTAGGACACAATTCACAGTGGCAGATGTCTTGAAGCATCGACAGATCCTTAATCACAATCATGCCATTCTCATATTCCACAGCATCTTTTTTACGCAAATCGCTCAGCATCCGGTTGACGCTCTCACGGGTTGCGCCGATCATGTTGGAGAGATCCGTATGCGTGATTTTTTTGTTGATCAGAATGCTGTCCCCGGTCTTCTCGCCATAGGTATTGCCCAGTCGAATCAGGGTGGAGCAGAGTGCGCCAGGCTTGCCGTACATCATCAGATCACGGAATTTCGTCTGTGTGAGACGGTGATGGATACCCATCCATTTCATAAAGTCGATGGCAAAATCACAATGCTGGCAGATCAGAATCTCCAGATCCTTCTGCTCGATAACGCCAACTTCGCTTTCTTCAATCACTTCAGCGGTGAAGCTGTGCTTGGTGCTGAAGAAAGGATCTGCCTGACCTACCATATCCCCTGCCTGATACATATACAGAATGAGTTCTTTGCCTTCGTCAGTAGATTTGGTAAGCTTCACACGTCCACGTTTGATATAAAACAATTTATCCGAGTAGTCACCTTCCCAGAACAAATGAGAGCCCTCAGGTACCATACGCTCTTTCATTGTAACCAGAAGCCGGTTAAAGTTCTGTTCGGAGAAACAGTTTGTATTGCCGTGGGCCTCGATAACATTATAATGTTCCTTTATCATAATCGATATCCCCTTTATTCCCTCAGTTTTTCAGTAAATTTTAAATTAATTATACCTTGAAATTCCTCTTTATGGGTGATAATTTTCGTTAAAAAGTGTCGATTTTTTAACATTGTGATAATTTTCACTTCAAAGGTGTGAGATTTAATATTCTTTTGAGCTGAAATAGGGATCAAAAGCATTAATCACTCACTATTATAGCAGTAGTCACCTATTATGGACAGATAATGGGTGCTGCTGTTATTTTCTTTTTTAGCGAATATTGATTTTTTAGGATGCAACCCCAGGATTGCATGAATGGTAAGACCTTGATAGACTTGTTGCAGGGAAAGAAAGCGATTTCCTGAATGATTCTATCATAATGAGGAAAGCTTGAGGGATGAGTATGGAGACTTTATTGTTATGGCCTGAGGGGGCACCAGGGGCACAGGGGACAAGTGATGAGGATTGTCCGGCGATTACGCCTTATCTGGTGGAAGGTGATAAGAATGCTGCTGTGATCGTCTGTCCGGGCGGGGCCTATGCTATGCGGGCGGATCATGAAGGCGGGCCGGTTGCAGAATGGTTGAACTCGCTGGGAATATCAGCCTTTGTGCTGCGTTACCGTGTAGCACCTTATGGTTATCCACATGCATTACTGGATGCACAGCGCGCGCTCCGGATGATCCGGCACCATGCAGACGAGTTCGGAATTGATTCTGGCAGATTGGGCATTCTGGGATTTTCGGCAGGGGGACATTTAGCTTCTGCTGCTGGTGTATTATTCGATAAAGGTGATGAAGATGCTTTAGACCCTATGGAACGACAGTCCAGCCGCCCTGATCTGCTGATCCTGTGTTATCCGGTAATATCTATGGCTGAAGGTGTAACTCACCAAGGTTCAAAAGAAAATCAGTTGGGAAGCCATCCTGATCCCGAGCTTGAAGAACGGCTCAGCAGTGAGCTTCAGGTAACGTCAGCAACGCCACCAGCGTTCCTGTGGCATACCTCGGACGATGAGGCAGTGCCGGTGGAGAACAGCCTCCGATTTGCCGCAGCGTTAAGCCGTCATCATATTCCGTTCGATCTTCATATATATGCGCATGGAGAACATGGGCTTGGTCTGGCAGGCGATGAGCCTCATACCCGAAGCTGGACGGAGGCATGTGCCTCCTGGCTGGATTTACAAGGATATTGCAAATAGTTTTAACAGAAGAAGCTTTTCATGGGCCGATGCGGTTCTATGGAAGGTTTTTTTCTTTTGGTTCTATACTTTGTCATTTTCCAAAAATTAACTATACCAATGGGATAAAATTCAATATAATGGAAAATAAAAGGCGATAAATTGCAAGGCGGTGATGCTTTTTGTCATGGGGTCCGGCGGGATTTATATTCTTCTCGACTATTGAGGGGGTTGGGATTTTTGCCATGATGATGTCGTTCTTCAGGTTAAGGGCGACGGATTATATATGGCCTGCACTATTTACAATTTTGCTGATGAACCTCGAGAGCTTTGTACTGAGGAATAATTTTGATATAGGCTATCTGGTACCTCTGGTAAACATGCTTATTTTTATCTTTTTGCTGACTGCGATCATTAAAGTACCTCTTATTTGGTCATCGATTATAGTGATTTCCGGCTATCTTGCCTTTAGTATGATCCAGCTTACTTTGATCCTCTTCCTATTTGGCTCTATTTCTCATTCACAAACTTCATTGCTTAATGAATATTATGGGCAATTCATATCCGGCTTTGTCAGTATGGCTCTAGCATGGTTTCTTTATAAATTCGGCATAGGGTTTACATTTGATTTTGAAAAGCTGCGCTCCCGTTGGGAGGTTGTACTAATGATTGGTTGGATTTTACTGTTTTTACTGCTGTTTTCACTCATTATGTACAAGAGTGAGACTAGCTGGTGTCTTCTTTTTTTTCCCAGCGCTTTTGTATTCTTAATGTACTATTCCATGAAAAAGGAGAAAATGAATGATTGAAATGCTTGCGGCAAGAATGGCTGTAACTTTAAAACGCTCTGTACCAGATCATCCTTCTTCTGTTGAAGTTTTTACATTTGCCATTTCCATGATGCTCAACCTGTTATTTATTGTCGCAGCGACACTGGGCATATCCCTATATAACGGACGGACGGTAGATGTGGTTATTACACTGATCTCGTTTGCTATTCTTCGCCAGTTGACCGGAGGTATGCATCTGAGATCCAATCTGCGATGCGCTATAGCTTCCACCTTGCTTTTTACAGGTATTTCGCTTCTTTCACTGGGGCAGTTTTGGATTCTTACGGCAACAGCAGCAGCTATCATTATCATCTGTATTTTTGCACCGGTCGGTATTAGCCAGCAATCAACGATACCCTCCAAATACTATCCATATATGAAGCTGGCAGCGATAGTGCTTGTCGCCTTCAACTTTCTGATATTGTCACCTGCTCTGGCGTTCAGCTTTTTGGCCCAGAGCATTACACTCGTGCTGGGAAAGGTGGTGAGATCATGAATCTGGTTGCAAATGTACTGACCAAGGTTGCAAGTGCTGCTGTAAGCACAAACAGCTTTTTGTTTTTTTTCAAAGGCAATATTCCCGCTGAACTGTTAAAAAAATAAATAAGAAGGCAGGTTGATTCCATTGCGAACGTTATCCGTTACCGCAACCGCTGACGGATCTACCGGGATCATCGCTGTTTACTTCGAACACATCCTGTTTCTTAAATGCAATTCCAACGAATCACAGTCTATCCTGGTACATACGAGGGAAGGCGTATACTACATCATGGGACCCTTGCGGTACTGGGTGAACGCGCTTAACAGCACCGGATGCATTTTTAGCATCGTAGATCGGGGAACGGCGGTCAACATCGCTAACGTGGCATGTCTAGACAGGACCTTCAAGGTTGCTTATTTCGATCCTGTGAGCAGCCAGAACTCTCTAAGCTGCACAATAGCCTATCATCGTTACAGAGTTGTTGAACAAGAACTGACCCGAATGAATCCTAATATTATATTGTGCTAGATAATCTTGTGAGGGGACTGTCCGATGACAGTCTCTATTTTTTATTTTCACCTCAGTTCCTTACTATAGAATATAAATTTCACAAAGACAGACTGGTGAACCAACGATCTGTACTTAACGGAGGTGAAACCCTGTAGATGGATAGAGATAAGATAGAGGAGCAACAACAAGAAAAGCAGTATTACAGTGAAATATGTCAAGTGAAAAAATTCACGTTCGCATAAACGACAAAAATAGCGCTGATTATAAACATAATATGTAAGTAAAACCTTAATATGATCGAATGAAAGCGCTTTGAAAACAAATCAAAAAAAACTTTATACTTTGTGAAAGATTTCACTATACAACCCGTAAAGGATGTGATAAGATAAATGTGTAGAGAAAAACAACCTAAAAATTGACAGGAGGACGAGGGAGATGGCAGTTAAAAACGAAGTCGCCGCCCAAGTGAAACAAACCACCGCTGAAGAGTATATTCAGGCTTTGGTGGATAAAGCAAAGAAAGCTCAAGAGGCTTACATGGAGCTGGATCAAGAGCAGGTTAACACAATCGTTCATGCAATGGCGTTGGCAGGACTCGACAAGCATATGTACTTGGCAAAGCTGGCTGTTGAAGAAACAGGCCGCGGCGTCTACGAAGACAAAATTACGAAGAACATCTTCGCAACAGAATATATCTGGCACGGCATTAAGTATGATAAGACAGTAGGCGTAGTTGAAGACAATCAATACGAAAGTTTCCAGAAGATTGCTGAACCAGTCGGAATCGTAATGGGTATCACACCGGTAACCAACCCAACATCCACCACGATGTTTAAAGCATTGATCGCCGCTAAGACACGTAACCCTATTATATTCGGTTTCCATCCATCTGCGCAAGAGTGTAGCGCTGCAGCAGCTAAGATTCTTCATGACGCAGCTGTAAAAGCTGGTGCTCCTGAAAACTGCATTCAATGGATCGAACTTCCTACAATGGACAAAACAAACGCACTGATGAACAATCCGGACGTTGCACTAATCCTGGCAACAGGCGGTTCGGCAATGGTCAAAGCAGCTTACAGCTGTGGCAAACCAGCTCTCGGCGTAGGCCCTGGTAACGTACCTGCCTTCATTGAAAAGAGTGCTGATATCGATCAGGCAGTAACCGACATTATCCTTTCCAAAACATTCGATAATGGTATGATCTGTGCTTCCGAGCAAGCGGTTATCATTGAAGAAGCAATTTTTGACCAAGTGAAAAAGAAAATGATCGCTAATGGCTGCTACTTTGTTAATAAAGAAGAAGCTGCCAAGCTGACAAGCGGCGCAATGAACGTCGAAAAATGCGCAGTAAACCCTGCTATCGTAGGTCAATCCGCAGTGAAAATTGCTGAAATGTGCGGAATTCAAGTTCCTGCCGGCACTAAGATTCTGGTTGCTGAACTTGAAGGTGTAGGTACTAAATATCCGCTGTCCGCTGAAAAATTGAGCCCGGTTCTTGCTTGCTACAAAGTTAAAAACGCAGACCAGGGTATCGAACGTGCAGCACAGATTGTTGAATTTGGCGGTATGGGTCACAGCTCGGCCATTCACTCCAACAATGAAGAAGTTATTATGAAGTTCTCGCACCGTCTGCAAACCGGACGTATTCTCGTCAATTCGCCTTCCACACATGGCGCAATCGGCGATATCTACAATACGAATATCCCTTCACTGACTCTGGGCTGCGGATCTTACGGCCGCAACTCTGTATCGCAGAACGTAACTGCCATTAATCTGATCAACGTGAAAAGGGTGAACCGTCGTACCGTGAATATGCAATGGTTTAAAGTACCTGACAAAATTTACTTCGAAAAAGGATCCACTCAGTACCTGGCTAAAATGCCTGACATCACACGGGTAGCTATTATCACTGACCCAATGATGGTTAAACTGGGCTATGTAGAAAGAGTTGAGCATTACCTGCGTCAACGCCAGACTCCAGTAGCGATCGAAGTGTTCTCGGAAGTTGAACCAGATCCATCGACTACTACTGTAGAAAAAGGTACTGCAATGATGAACAGATTCCAACCGGACTGCATCATCGCACTCGGTGGCGGTTCCCCAATGGATGCTGCCAAAGGCATGTGGTTGTTCTACGAACACCCAGACGCTGACTTTAACGGTTTGAAACAGAAATTCATGGATATCCGCAAACGCGTATACAAATTCCCTAAGCTTGGTAACAAAGCGAAATTCGTAGCGATTCCAACTACTTCGGGTACTGGTTCGGAAGTAACTTCTTTCGCGGTTATCACTGACAAAACAACTGCAAATAACACGAAATATCCATTGGCTGACTATGAGCTGACACCAGACGTAGCTATCATCGATCCTGAGTTTGTATACAGCTTGCCAAAAACAGCTGTAGCTGATACAGGTATGGACGTATTGACTCACGCTATCGAAGCATACGTATCCGTAATGGCAAGTGATTATTCGGATGGTCTGGCTATCAAAGCTATCCAATTGGTGTTCCAATACCTTGAAAAATCAGCATTGCAAGGCGACAAGCTTGCTCGCGAAAAAATGCACAACGCATCTACGCTTGCTGGTATGGCATTTGCTAACGCCTTCCTGGGTATCAACCACAGCTTGGCGCACAAATGGGGCGGACAGTACCACACCGCTCACGGCCGCACCAACGCCATTCTGATGCCGCACGTTATTCGTTACAACGCTAAAAAACCTACAAAGTTCGCTTCGTTCCCTAAATATTCGCACTTTGTAGCTGACGAACGTTATGCCGAAATCGCACGCATTCTGGGATTGCCAGCACGCACTACTGAAGAAGGCGTAACAAGCCTGATCAACGCAATCCGCGACATGAATAAAAAACTCGGCATTGAAGAGTCGTTCCAAGCACTTGGTTTCGATCCTAAGGATTTCGAATCCCGCGTAGACTACTTGGCTGACCGTGCATTCGAAGACCAATGCACCACTGCCAATCCTAAGCTGCCGTTGGTTAGTGAACTTGCTGATGTATACCGTAATGCTTTCTACGGCAGATTCGATAACTAATTGCCGGTTGTATATCAAAAAATGAGTTTGTAGGATAATCTGGGACTGGATGGAAGTGACAAATATCACCGAAAGAGTGATATTTGTCACAGTCCTTTTTCAGAAAATAAACTAAAATGTTTATATAAATAACGGTCCCTGTTATGAAGATGCAATTGTGAATTTTATAACAACCAGATCTTTTTGGGATCACGAGACACGGGATTAACCTTCAAGCCCGCGATCTCTACAAATATACTAAATATAAATGGAGGGATTTAGCATGTCGGTGATTGAAAAAGATGTACAAGAGGTTAAGTCTGGATGGCGCGGTTTTGCAAAAGGCAAATGGTCCAGAAAAGTAAACGTTAATGATTTTATCGAGAAGAACATCAAGCCTTATCTGGGCAAGGAAGATTTCCTTGCAGGTCCTACTTACAATACTACTGAACTTTGGAAAATCGTTTCTGAAATGACCAAGCAAGAAATTGCTAATGGTGGTGTGCTGGATGTGGACGTTAACACTGTATCCACTATTGTATCGCACAACCCTGGTTATATTGACAAAGACAAAGAACAAATTGTTGGCGTTCAGACAGATGCACCTTTTAAACGTTCCGTTCAACCGTTTGGCGGAATCAAGATGATGATCGATGCCACCAAAGCTTATGGTTTCGAACTTCCGCAAAACATTGTTGACATGTTTACGAACATCCGCAAAACGCATAACCAAGGCGTATTTGATGCATATACCTCTGAAATGAGAGCAGTTCGTAAAGCAGGTATCATCACTGGTCTTCCTGATGCTTATGGCCGTGGCCGTATTATCGGTGACTACCGTCGTGTAGCTCTTTACGGTATTGACTTCCTGATCAAAGAAAAGAAACAAGACCTTAACAACCTTGAAGTTGATTCCATGACTGAAAGTGTTATTCGTCTTCGTGAAGAAATTTCCGAGCAGATTCGTGCACTTGGCGAATTGAAGAAGATGGCTGAAATGCATGGAATGGATATTTCCAAACCTGCAAACAATGCTAAAGAAGCTTTCCAATGGGTGTACTTCGGTTACCTGGCTGCTATCAAAGAACAAAACGGTGCGGCAATGTCCCTCGGACGCGTATCCTCGTTCCTTGATATCTATGTAGAACGTGACCTTGCAGAAGGAACATTGACTGAAGAGCAAGCACAGGAACTGACTGACCATTTCATCATGAAACTTCGTATCGTTAAGTTCTTGCGTACTCCTGACTATAATGAACTGTTCAGTGGAGACCCAACTTGGGTTACTGAGTCTATTGGTGGTATGTCTGTAGACGGAACTACCCGCGTAACTAAGAACAGCTTCCGTTTCCTGCACACCCTGTACAACCTGGGACCAGCTCCAGAACCAAACCTGACTGTACTGTGGTCTGAAAAATTGCCAGAAGGCTTCAAAAAATACTGTGCTAAGGTTTCCATCGAAACTAGCTCAATTCAATATGAAAATGACGATTTGATGCGTCCAATCTACGGTGATGACTACGGTATCGCTTGCTGCGTATCTGCAATGCGTATCGGTAAGCAAATGCAGTTCTTCGGAGCACGTGCCAACCTGGCAAAAGCTTTGCTGTATGCTATCAACGGTGGTGTGGATGAAAAGTCCGGCGTACAGGTAGGTCCTGAACTGCCACGCATCACTTCTGATGTACTGGATTATGAAGAAGTAATGAAACGCTTCAAACCTATGATGGAGTGGTTGGCTAAGACTTACATGAACACTCTGAATGTTATCCACTACATGCATGATAAATATTCTTACGAACGTATTGAAATGGCTCTGCATGACCGCGATATCCTGCGGACTATGGCTTGTGGTATTGCTGGTCTGTCCGTTGCGACTGACTCCCTGAGCGCTATTAAATATGCTAAAGTTAAACCAATCCGTAACGAAGAAGGCATTGCGATCGACTTCGAAATCGAAGGCGAATTCCCTTGCTATGGTAACAACGACGATTCCGTTGATAACATTGCAGTTGAACTGGTTGAATCATTCATGACGATGATCCGCAAACACCACGCTTACCGTGATGCTCTGCCAACTCAATCGATCCTGACGATTACTTCTAACGTAGTGTATGGTAAAAAGACTGGTACTACTCCTGATGGACGTAAAAAAGGCGAACCATTCGCTCCAGGTGCTAACCCAATGCACGGACGTGATAAGAAAGGCGCTTTGGCTTCCTTGAGTTCCGTAGCTAAACTGCCGTACGAAGATAGCTTGGATGGTATCTCCAACACCTTCTC
This sequence comes from Paenibacillus sp. LS-5, assembly GCF_056121505.1. NCBI lineage: Bacteria > Bacillati > Bacillota > Bacilli > Caryophanales > Paenibacillaceae > Paenibacillus > Paenibacillus sp. LS-5. The sequence continues at coordinate 475,160 of NZ_JBWAVA010000002.1, forward strand.
CATCGTGCCAAAAGCACTGGGTAAAGAAGAAGAAGGACGCAAATCCAACCTGGTATCGATGCTTGATGGATACTTCGCAAGCAAAGGTCACCACCTGAACGTTAACGTATTTGCCCGCGAACAATTGCTGGATGCTATGGAGCACCCAGAGAACTACCCACAATTGACTATCCGCGTATCCGGCTATGCTGTTAACTTCATCAAGCTGACTCGTGAACAACAAATGGATGTTATCAACCGTACATTCCATGGTGCAATGTAATATACAAGCATTTGCTTGAGCTCTAGGTATACAGTGAAATAGCTGCAAGGTGATACCGCCCTTGTCTCAAGGGCGGTAATCTCTTGTTCAAAATTAATTAAAATTTTAAATTTTCGAAAGGATGACATCATATGGCTAATGGACATATACACTCCTTAGAAACCTTCGGAACCGTTGACGGGCCAGGTATTCGTTTTGTCTTATTCATGCAGGGCTGTCTCTTGAAATGTCAATACTGCCACAATCCCGATACTTGGGGTCTGAATGAAGGCAGAGAAATGAGTATTGAAGAGGTTTTAGCCGAAATTGAGCCTTACTTAAATTATTATCGTTCCTCCGGTGGCGGTTTGACCGTATCTGGCGGTGAACCGACTTTGCAGGCACATTTTGTCAAGCAGCTGTTCACCGAAGTGAAGAAACGCTGGAATTTGCATACCACACTTGATACTAACGGATACAATGAAGGCGACAAAATCAATGATTTGCTCGAACAGACGGATCTGGTCTTGCTTGATCTTAAGCATATTGATGATGAAGCGCATATCAAACTTACCGGAAAGTCCAATGAACGTACGCTGAAGCTGGCCCGCTGGCTGTCTGATCATAACCGCAAGATGTGGATTCGCCATGTTTATGTGCCGGGTATTCATGACCGTGAAGAGGATTTGATCAATTTGGGACGCTTTATCGGGACATTGAATGGTGTCGAAAAATTCGAAATTCTCCCGTATCATCAGATGGGTATCTATAAATGGGAAGTTCTTGGAAGACCATATGAGCTTGAAGGAGTACCTTCACCCACAGAAGAAGAAGTTCAACGCGCCTACCGTTTGATTGAAGAAGGCCGCAAGCAAACCGCCTTGGTCTAAGGATTCGCCATATCAAAGCCGTTCCAATAGTGCAATTACTGTTGGTACGGTTTTTTTGTGTAAAATGAACTGGAGTGAGGTATTCATCTTAAGTTATATTTCATGACATGTCTTGAATGTGGATTATCATGGTTTCGCTTACATAAGAGGTTTTTATCCCTATAGTGGATGAATCTTAACCTTACAGTTCCAAAACATGTTTTCTATAATAAGAAATGTAAGGGAAATCAACATAGGGAGGGTCACCCATAATGAAAAAAAATGTAACATTGCTATTGTCCCTGCTGTTTGTTAGTTCGGCAGTAATGGCTGGCTGCAGCAACAACAATAATTCTGCAGGTAGTAAAGATGATGCGGCCGCTACCAATACTACGAATGCTACGAACGCACCTGCTACCGAGGAACCGGCCAGCAGCGAACCTTTTGAAATGACCATTCGTCATACTCAGGTAGGTGCCGATAAACAGAAACGCTTGGCTATTCTAGAGGATGTCGTAGGGAAAGTACAGGCGGAAGTGCCGGGACTCACTTTTAAGCTGGATGGTGTGGACTCTGATGTTAACCGTAAGGAAAAGCTGCGCGGTGAAATGGCAGCGGGGAATCCGCCTGAGATTTTTGACCTCTTCGGTAGCCCTGACTCTAAAATATATGCCAAAGAAGGTAAATTGCTCGATCTCACACCGATCCTTGAAGAACTGGGCATCAAAGACAAATTCTCAAATCTTGATCCTTTTACGTATGAAGGTAAAATATATGGGCTTCCGATCGGTGGCTCAGGTGAAGGTTTCTTCTATAATAAAGAATATTATGCGAGCAAGGGCTGGAAGGCTCCTACAACTTTCGCAGAATTAGAACAGCAGCTGGCAGATATCAAAGCCGACGGCAAAGTGCCGCTGGCGGGTGCTTCCAAGGCGGGCTGGGTACCACTAATGTTGGCTAACCATCTCTGGTCCCGTTATGCGGGGCCGGATATAACAGCAAAGTTTGCTACTGGGGAAGCCAAATGGAGTGATCCAAATGTAGTCAAGGGTTTTGCCAAGTATAAGGAATGGGAAGATAAAGGCTATTTCAAAAAGGGCGAGCTTGGTTTTGAATATGCTGAATACACAACCCAGTTCACCAGCGGTGAAGCGATTCTGATGTATGATGGCACATGGAAATCCTCCGTGTTCAAGCCAGGACAATCCGGTGAAGGCCTGATCGGAAAGGTTGGTTTCTTCAATATTCCGCCAGTAGATGGAGGAGTCGGCGATCAGACGGCATTGATGCGTGACGTGAATAATGGTTATGGCTTCTCTGCTTCTGCTGGTGAGGATGAACGGCAGCTAGCGGCAGTGAAGTCTTTTATCAAAAATATGTACAATGAGGAAATGCAACTGCGCGGATTGGTTGAAGATGGGGTGCTGCCAGCGATGAAGATTGATCAGGCAGTATTAAATAAAAATATCACGGATGATCTGATGAGTGAAATTGTAGCTGTTCTGAATAGCTCCGAATCTTCCTTTCCGGCCTTCGACTCTCTGGTACAGGCAGATGTAACTACCGAAATAAGCAATATTCAGATTCAAAAGCTGATCGGCGGTCAGACGACACCTGAGAAAATGGGCGAGGCTCTGCAAAAGGTTCAAGAGGAAGCCAACGCAGCAGTGGAATAAGGAATGATGAATGGAATGTGCCCTGGTGCTTGCTCCAGGGTGCATTTTTTACAATCGGCCCAGAGCTCCTTGATTCTCAAGCAATCGGAGGAAAGTCATGAATAAATCACTCAGAAATCCGCTGGTGTTCACCTTGTTTATTTTGCCTGCGTTAATCTTGTTTTTGATGTTCTTCATTTATCCAATATTCAGCTCGTTGTACTACAGTATGACTAGTTGGAACGGCGTTTCAGACACCGTTAAGTATACTGGAATAAGTAATTTCAAAAAAGCCTTGGGCGATGATCGCTTCTGGGTATCAGTCAAGAATAACGGATGGTTTATATTGTTTTCCGTATTCATTCAGGTACCTCTCATTATTCTGTTCTCTCTGCTGATTGCCAATGTTAAAAGACTGAAGGGACTCTACAAGACAGCGGTGTTTATGCCTTCCATTATGTCAACAGCGGTAATTGGTATTCTGTGGGGGTTCATCTATGAGCCCAATATCGGGCTATTCAATAAATTGCTGGGGGTTGTCCATATTGAACCGGTATATTGGCTGTCAGATGAGCGTTTTGCTATGCTGTCCATTCTGATCACCAATGCCTGGCAGTGGACCGGATTCTACATTGTAATGGTGCTGGCAGCCATTCTATCAATTCCCCGTGAACTGGATGAGGCGGCGGCTATTGACGGTGCTACGGGTTTCCAGCGGGCTACGCGCATTACATTGCCGCTAATCGTCCCAATTATCTCCGTTGTGATCATGCTATCTATTGCCGGAGCCATGAAAGCTGCGGATATCGTTATCGTTATGACAAAGGGTGGCCCGGCAGGTTCAACTGAGGTAATGGCCACCTACATGATCAAGTATGCCATCACCAACTTTAAATACGGGTATGGGAATACCATTGCCATTCTGATCTTTATGTTCACGCTCGTGGTTACGGCTCTTTATCAGCTGCTGTTTGCCCGGCGTAATGAAAGGATTGAATACTAATGGTGCGCACCTTGAAAAAAAGCATTCCGCATATCGCATTGCTGGGTTATCTTGTAGTGGTGTTGTTTCCGTTTTTGTTCGTACTGTTCTCATCGGTGAAGAAGGATAATAACGCGATAGCGCTGAATCCTTTTGGAATTCCGAAGGGATTTGAGTTTAATAATTATGTTGAAGCCTGGGTAAATGCCAAGATCAGTACGTACTTTTTTAACAGCCTGTACATTTCTGTGCTTTCTTCTGTAGTATCCATCCTGCTGGCTTCCATGTTCGCTTTTGCGGTTACGCGGATGCGTCATGGCAAATGGAATACCACACTCTTTTCCCTGGTGCTCATCGGAATGCTGATTCCGAATAATGCGCTGATGCTGCCGATTTATACCATTGTGCGCAAGCTCCACATCCTGAATACCCACTGGGCGCTGATCATTCCCTATATCGCCAATGCGATTCCGTTCACCATTATCATTTTGGCTGCGTTCATGCGCTCCCTGCCTAGTGAAATTGAGGAAGCAGCTGTAATGGATGGCTTGAAGGCACCTGGTATCTTTGCTAGAATTATTGTACCTTTGACGGTTCCCGCCATGGTTACAGTATTCATTGTTAATTTCCTGGGAAATTGGAATGAGTTTTTGCTGGCCAATTATTTTCTTTCGAATGACGAGCTGCGCACGCTTCCGGTGGGGATGGTCCAATTCCGTGATCAGTATCAGATGAACTATGCGCAGATGTCCGCAGGCATTGTCTACAGTGTGCTTCCGGTCGTAATTATTTACGCCATTTTGCAGGAGAAGATTATTGAAGGGGTTACAGCGGGCAGCGTAAAAGGATAATCCTATTCACAGTCAGGGGCACTAGCCAATGAATTTGCGCTACAAGTTATTTACGGCGTTTTTGGGCCTGATTATCATTCCTCTGTTTATTCTTGGCATGATTATGTTTTTTGTGACTTATAATTCAATTGAGAAGAAATACAGCCAGCAATCCGAGTATTCGCTCAAAGCAATCAGCTACAGTATATCCAGTGTCTTGAAGGACATGGACAACGTCACCGATAACGGAATCGCCACCTCGGTATTTCATATGGCACTTAGCGCAGAGGACCCTTCCAAACAAGATTTGACCGATGCCGAACAGCTTAGTCTGAACGCCAGCCAGCGCAACTTCCGCAGTCTTTTGTACAATCATCCATCGATCAGCTATGCTTTTCTCTATAATTTCAATGGGAAAGGGAGCTCTGAGATTGTCTCTATTTTCAATAAGGAGAATTTCCGTACACTCCCCTACGACAAGTTCAAGGGAAGTGAGTTGTATCAGGAAGTCATGAAGCTGAATGGAGTCCCCAAATGGATTGCGCCTCATGAATACCCGGAACTGACCGGAACGGAGCCTGTTTTTACGCAGATCCGGCTGGTGAAGGAGCTAAGTTTTTTTCAGAACATCGGTATTCTGGTGGTGCAGATCAAAAACTGGGAATTCGAATCGATCTTCCGCAATCTCAAAATCGGGGATAGTGACCAAAAGGTTTCCTTTATGCTGGTGAACGACGATGGCATGATTCTGTTCGATCCGGACCGCAAACTGGATGGCGGGGATTTACATTCCTTAACTACGAAGAACTTCAGTTTTCAAAAAGGTTTCCAGAGCTTCAGAACAGAGTTTGATGGGGAGAAAAGTATTCTCTCGGTCTATCATCTTAAGGATTACCCATGGAGTCTTGTCTCCGTTACCTCTTGGGATTCCCTATCCCGTGAAGTCACGGTGTTTGCCCGTTGGTTTGTTGTTGTGATCTTCCTGTGCCTGCTGGGTGCAGTCATTTTTAATCTGTTTTTTATGAACCGGATTACGGGTGGTATTGCGGTTATAGTCCGGTTTATGCGACGGGTTGAGGATGGGGATCTCACGACGCGTGTGGAGGAGAAGGGCAGTGATGAGATGACATTGCTTGCTCGGGGCTTCAATGATCTGATGGACAAAATCAATAGCTTATTCAATAGGGTGCATGTGGAGCAGCAACGCAAAAACCAGGCTGAAATGCGGGTGCTGCAGGCTCAGATCAAGCCGCATTTTCTGTTCAATACACTGGAATCGATCAATGTGCTCGCCGTGCAGAATGAAGGCCGCAAGGTAAGCGAGATGGTCTACAGGCTGGCCGGTATTCTGCGCATCAGCATTCAGGATAGAGATGAAATTACACTGGAAGAGGAAGTCACGCACCTGCGCAATTATTTGGACATTCAGAAGTTCCGCTTCGAGGATATATTTGATTATGAGATTGATATTCCCCAGGAGCTGTTAGGTTGTGGCGTTCTTAAGCTTACCCTGCAGCCGCTTGTCGAGAACAGCATCCAGCACGGCTTCGAGGGGATTGAACACAAGGGCTTGGTTAGTGTGAAAGGCTGGGAGGAGCGGGGGAATCTAATCCTGCAGATTAAGGATAACGGGATTGGAATGAGTCCAGCCCAATTGTCGATGTTCCAGTATATGGTAAGTGAATCAGGAGAGGTTGCTGAATCCATCACGGAGGACACACCGGAGCATGGTATTCATCTGGAGCGGCGCGGGTTGGGTGTACGCAGTGTAGCTGACCGCATCCGAATCGAATATGGAGACAGATATGGGATTTTCATCTGTTCCAGTCCTGGAGAAGGCACCATCATCCAATGCGTCATTCCTAAATACGGGCAGGGAGAAGATCACTATGCTAAAAGTATTATTGGTTGACGATGAAGCTCCTATACTGGGCAATCTGCGTCGTGTACTGCCATGGCAGGAGATGGGGATGGAGATCACAGGCATGGCCCGCAGCGGGATGGAAGCGCTCCGCATCGCTGAGGAACAGGCTCCTGATCTTGTACTCTGTGATATCCGTATGCCCGTCATGGATGGGCTAACGTTCATTGGCAAGCTGCGGGAGATGGGACTGGACAGTGAGGTTCTGCTGCTTAGCGGCTATCAGGAATTTGATTATGCACGGGAGGCCATCCGGCTAGGTGTGAAGGAATATATCTGCAAGCCGATTCATTATGAGGAGCTGGGCAACAAGGTACGGGAAATGGGCACGCGTATCCGGAGCAAACAATACAAGGATAAGCTGTACAACAGCATACCACTGTTTCAGGAGCAACCTCCGGCAGAGGATTCTGCCAGGAAAACATCCGATCAGCTGATGAATCTGGCGGTCCAGTATATCATGGAGCGGCTGAATTATGATCTGGGTATTGAGGAAGTGGCGAATAGAATAGGCATCAGCAGCAGCTATTTCTGCCTTCTTTTCAAGAATCGGTTTGCAATGACATTTGTAGAATATGTAACCCTGCAGCGTATGGAGGCAGCGAAGTTCATGCTGGCGAGCAGTGAGAAGAGTATTACTGCAATCAGTGCTGGAGTTGGTTATCAGGAGCGCCGTTATTTTACAAAAGTATTCCAAAAACATACAGGCATGACCCCCAAGGAATACCGTGATAAGCATAGAATGTCGGAGACCCCGTAAGCTTATGATATACAGCTGGGGATTTATTTGAAGAGGCGGCTACCTTGTTCGTAAGGTATGCGTCTCTTTTTTTGCAACTTGTTCATGTGAATAAATGGAAATCATTTTTAATCTTTTCTTTACATTTAATGAAACTTTTTAGTATGTCATGCGTCTAATACTATGTTTTGTAAATGAACGTGGCAAAAAACACCATGCCTTCCCTTGGAGGGCAAGTGCGTTTTGCGGAGAATATAAGGAATGCAGAGAGAGACTTACCTTCCTTATATACTACTAATAGGAGCAGAAGGAGTCATACCATGAATTTGAAAAAACTATCGTTAGTTGCAGTCCTGGCTATATCGCAGATTGCAGCAGCAGTGCCGGCGTTTGCCGTCCCTGTAAGCACCTCGACAACATCAGGAACAGTAGTTCAAGCAACCGAGGCGACTCCTGCCCCTGTGACGGTGTCTGAGCCCGAGGCTACGGATCCGCTGCCCCCATTGGGTACTCCAGGAACAGTATCTCCGACACCAACACCAATATCTGCACCGACGCCGACACCGGTGCCTACTGCATCATCTACACCAATTGCAACGGTAGCCCCTTCGGCGACACCACTGCCGACGCAGTCAGCAATTCCTGCGACTGCAACACCAGCCACTGTTACACCCCTTGGCAACACAGGGGGACAAATCATCCCGACTACTGGTGCGAACCAGCTTATACTGATGATGAATAGTAATAAAATGTATAAGAATGGTACACCCTATTTGGCCAATCAGCCGATGGCAGTCAAGTATGGCGTCTCCTATGTTTCGATTCGGGCCATGGTAGAAATGGTTGGCGTTAAATTTACTTATGATGCAAAGACAAAGGAAGTTATTGTAACCAAAGGCGACAGCATCATGCGCTTTAAGACAGACAGCAAGATCTACACTGTAAATGGTAACAAAGTGACCATGAAAGGGCCTGCCTACCAGTTCAAGGGCACATTTATGATTCCTTTGACCTCCATTACCGGTGCGTTATCCATTCCTTATAGTGTAGATAATGTGGGGAAACGTGTCATTCTTACCCTGAACACGAAACCAACGGCTTCATTTACCGTGCAGCCTACAGAAATCTATGCCGGACAAACGACAGTGAATTATGTAACCAAAAGTTCCTCGCCGAACGGCACTGCTATTGTTAATGAGCAGTGGGGCGGTAACAAAATGGATATTTACGATCAGCCCGGCTATTATACCGTAACTTATTCTGTGATGGACGCTTCCGGACAATGGAGTGATCCTTATTCCGTAACCATTCAAGTCCTCCAGCCGAACCAACCGCCGGTTGCCAATTTCTCTACAGATAAGGAAGAATACAAAATGGGTGAGCCGGTAACCCTAACTGACCTTAGTTTTGATCCGGAAGGCGAAGAAATGACAGTGGAGTGGACGAACCGCGCACTGGCCTATTTTAACCCGGGACCTGTTTCGATCCAGCTCAAGGTAACAGACAAACACGGCCTAAGCGGAACATTCGAGAAAACTATCAATATTACAAGCGAGCAGATGTACACCCAAGATGAGGTAGCAAAGCTGTTCACGGCTCCTGGTGACATCATCTCCATGGACGGCGGAATGATTCCGGGATTGCCTAATCTACAGTACAGTCTGTCTTCCGAGGGATATAAGCTAATTCGCAGCAATAGTCCGGAGACAGTTAACGCAGAGGGTGTGTTGTACCGCGAGACCTCGGTTGGATTAACCCGTTTCTTGGTTCACCACATGAACAATATGTCCACAAGACAGAAGCTGTATGTAATCGCAACAAACAACAACCTATACCCTACTACAATCACGACCCAGTATTTGGGGATAGCAGGTCCGGCTACATCACCGGAATACACAGGCAAAATTTCAATCCAGAAATATTACCAATCCATGCTCAATAACTCCAGCTATGGGTCGATTACACTCCAACCGGGGCAAAGTATACCTATCATGACTGATATTAGCAAAACAGCCATGAAACCTGGTGAGGTGCTCTCTCTAAGCGCTGACCTGTCCAGTGATTTGACAGTGCAGTATGACGTTGTAATGGTGGAACAGACCAAAGATCCGGTAGCACTGTTGCCAACGCTGCCTCTTCTGGACCGTGATGGCGTACACAACCGGGGAACGTACGATGAATCCACCCGTGTAATCAGTGTCTTCGATCAGATTGGGGCTACACAATCCAAACTTGTGCTTGGTGACAACAAAAACGACCTGAATCTGATTGGTGTTGATCCGATGAGCGGAACAGCAGCTTCGAACTCAGGAAACTTCGGGGTTCTATACAAAATCAGACTTGAAAGTGTTGCGAAGAATACACTGATCACCTTCAATCCGCGCGGAGGAAATTATCTGGGATCTATTATGATCAACGGTTCGATTATAAATCTGCCGAACAAAGGGAATCTATCCAACTCTGATATGAACGCTGTGCTCTATCGATCCGGCGAATATACAGGTCCAGTGGATATAGTATTCTCAGTAGCTTCCGGCAGCAATCTTCCGGTGAACCTGGTCTTTACACCTATTCCGGCTAAAAAATAAACCGGACAGATTCTTCAAAAGGCCCGTGAGCATTTCCCGCAAGGGGACGGCTCACGGGCCTTTTGCGCCATGAGATGTGAGGCTTTATTGACGGGGCTTTTGTTTTGGGGCATTATAAAGAGAGTGCAAAACACAGACCATGATATGGGAGATGAGCAAATGCTGTCGACAGATCAAATACTGGAAACCATGTCGGGGCAGGGACTGCGAATCACCGATCAGCGCAAAACGCTTGCCAAGTTATTCGGCGAAACTACGGGATATTTATCCGCGAAGGATGTTTATGAGCATATGGGCCGCAAATACAGCGGTCTCAGCTTCGATACAGTGTACCGCAATCTGCGGATCATGGAGGAGCTCGGGGTACTGGAGCAGGTGGTATTTGAGGAGGGTGTCAAGTTCAAGGGCAGCTGTAATCAGGATCATCATCACCACCATATGATTTGCCTTCAATGCATGAAGACTTACCCGATCAATTTCTGCCCGATGAATCTTACGGATGCACCCGACCAGTTCCGGGTGGTCAAGCATAAATTTGAGGTGTTCGGTTACTGCAAAGATTGTGAACAGAACCGTGAAGAGGAAACGGCCCTTGCAGTTCACGGCAAAGAAGGTCACTGAACATGGATATAGGACGCAGAACGATTCAGGCTCCAATTCGTGTATACCGGAAGTTCATTTCACCGATTAAACCGGCCACCTGCCGTTTTTATCCTACATGCTCAGCCTATGCACTGGAAGCGGTCGAAGTCCATGGTCCAGTGAAAGGTTCTTGGCTTGCAGCCAAGCGAATCGCCAGATGTCATCCCTTTCATCCCGGAGGGCTTGATCCTGTGCCTCCAAGGGATGAACGACGAACTGGTGGAGGATCGGTTAAGACAACTTGACATGTTGGCTTGACATGGGTATATTTTGAATAATACGATGAATTCCAAGGAACGGATAAGTAAATCGCGACAACCATGACAGAGAGCCGGGAAGTGCTGAAAGCCGGTATGGTGAGAAGGTTGAAGATGGTCCGGGAGGAACTGTGGGCGAGCGGTAGTCCGTGTAATGCGGCTGCGTAAAGTCACGGCGTGTTCCAGCGATAATGGACAGTTCCTTAGGGGAACTGGCGAAGCCTGTGCTCTGCGAAGAGCCGGGGAATTTTGGGTGGTATCGCGTGAGTTAATCCTCTCGCCCCATATGGGGGCGGGAGTTTTTTGTGTTTGAAATGTAAGAATTTATAGGTTTGAGGCTTATGACGAAAGGATGACAAGAAATGAGCGACAAGAAAACATTTTATCTGACAACCCCGATCTATTATCCGAGTGACAAATTGCATATCGGTCATGCCTATTCAACGGTGGCTGGGGATGCCATGGCCCGTTACAAGCGGTTGCGCGGCTATGCCGTACGTTATCTGACGGGTACGGATGAACACGGGCAGAAGATTGAAGAGAAGGCTGCCAAGGCCGGGAAGACCCCCCAGGAGTTTGTTGACGGGATCGTTGCTGGCATCAAAGATCTGTGGCGCAAGCTGGACATCTCGAATGATGATTTCATCCGTACAACTGAAGAGCGTCATAAAAAAGTGGTGGCGGATATATTTGACCGTCTGCTGAAGCAAGGCGATATTTACAAAGGGGAGTACGAGGGCTGGTATTGTATCTCGGATGAGACCTTTTACACCGAGACCCAGCTGGTGGACATCGAACGTGATGCGGATGGTAATATAATTGGAGGGAAAAGCCCTGACAGCGGACATCCTGTCGAACTGGTTAAGGAAGAAAGCTATTTCTTCCGGATGAGTAAATATGCTGACCGGCTGCTTCAGTTCTATGACGAGAATCCGGAGTTTATTTTACCGGAATCGCGTAAGAATGAAATGATTAACAACTTCATCAAACCGGGTCTGGAGGATCTTGCTGTTTCCCGGACAACGTTTGATTGGGGAGTCAAGGTCAAAGGTGATGACAAGCATGTGGTCTATGTGTGGATCGATGCGCTGACTAACTATATTACCGCTCTTGGATATGGCTCGGAGGACCGGAGCCTGTATGATCAGTTCTGGCCTGCAGATGTACACATTGTAGGTAAGGAGATTGTACGTTTCCATACCATATACTGGCCGATCATCCTTATGGCTCTTGGTGAGCCGCTGCCTAAGAAGGTATTCGCACATGGCTGGCTACTGATGAAGGACGGCAAAATGTCAAAGTCGAAGGGGAACGTGGTGGACCCTGTGACGCTGATTGACCGTTATGGTCTGGATGCACTGCGCTACTACCTTCTGCGCGAGGTTCCGTTCGGCTCGGATGGGACCTTCACTCCAGAAAGCTTCGTCGACCGCATCAACTATGACTTAGCCAATGACCTCGGTAATCTACTGAATCGTACGGGGGCAATGGTAGAGAAGTATTTTGATGGTGTGCTTCCAGCTTATGCAGGTAATGTGACGGCTTTTGACAGTGAGCTCGAAGCTGCAGCCCGGAATACCTACGGCAAAGTGGAAGATGCTATGGAGAAAATGGAGTTTTCCGTAGCGCTTACCGCGATTGGCGCTTTCATCAGCCGGACAAATAAATATATTGACGAGACCCAGCCTTGGGTGCTTGCGAAGGATGAGAGCCGTAGCGGCGAGTTGGCTTCCGTGATGAGACATCTCGTGGAAGGTCTGCGGACAGCTTCAATCCTGCTGCAGCCGTTCCTGACTGAGGCACCGGCAAAGATCTGGCAGCAGCTTGGCATTGAGCCGGGTGAACTGACCACCTGGGATAGCGGTAAATCCTTTGGCCTCATTCCAGCCGGAACCAAGCTGGCCAAGGGTGATCCTATTTTCCCGCGTCTGGACGTTGCACAGGAAGTGGCCTACATCGCTGAAGCGATGGGCGCAGGCAAACCGGCAGAAGCCGAAGCTGCACCAGCTCCTGATACAGGATCTGCATCAACGGCAGCAGACGAGCCGGAGGAGGAACACAAGGAAGAAATCGGTATAGATGATTTCGCCAAAGCCGAACTGCGTGTGGCTCAGGTTATTGCCGCCGAGCCGGTCAAGAAAGCGGATAAACTGCTGAAGCTGCAGCTGGATCTGGGGTATGAACAGCGCCAGGTCGTCTCCGGGATTGCCAAATTCTATACGCCGGAGGAGCTGGTAGGACGTAAGGTAATCTGTATCGTTAACCTTAAGCCGGTTAAGCTGCGGGGTGAGCTGTCTCAAGGGATGATTCTGGCTGCCTCCAAGGGCGACCAGCTGACCATTGCTACCGTGCCGGACAGTATGCCAAACGGTGCAATTGTAAAATAGGCGGCTATATTGATCCCGTCTGAACATCGTTGATTAATTGCAAGGAACACCTGCTGCGAAGGGCGGCAGGTGTTCTTTTGTGTGGATATAATCGAAGTGGTTTATTGACTTATCGTAACGATTACTATTATAATTCAAATAGTAAAATTTACGATTTGAGGAGTCGATCAATCAAATGTTATTCAAAAGCCTGCACAGGGGCGTGCTGCTTACGCTGACTTTGCTGGTATTTTTGCTGCTTACAGCCTGTGGTCCGAAGAGCAGCGGAAGTATCGTCGAAGGTAAAGTGAATGTGATTACTACTTTTTATCCTATATATGAGTTTGCCAGTGAGATTGGCGGGGATGATATTAATGCCATCAATCTGCTGCCGGTTGGCGTAGAGCCACATGATTGGACACCGCGAAGCCAGGATATTATCAATACATCCAAAGCTCAGCTGTTCCTGTATAATGGTGCCGGGCTGGAAGGTTGGGTGCCGAATTTCCTGAAGAGTCTGGACAGTGACAGCGAGGTCACAGCGACTCAGGTCAGCAAGGGTATTGACTATATTATGACTGATGAAGAAGATGGACATGACCATGGTGGAGAAAGTGAAGCAGGGGCGGAAGAAAATACAGATAGTCTGCACACCGACCCCCACACTTGGGTAAGTCCGAAGTCAGCACTTATTATGGCTGAGAATATCAAAGAAAGTCTTCAGTCCGTGGACCCTGCACATAAGGACGGTTATGAAGAACGTTATACCCAGCTTGCCGAACGGTTGAAGGCACTGGATCATAAATTCTCCACGGAGCTGACCAAGCTGCCTAATCATGAGATCGTGGTATCCCATCAGGCATTCGCCTATTTGGCGCGTGATTACGGATTGACACAGCATGCTATTATGGGGCTGTCGGCAGACGCGGAGCCGCGAAGCCAGGATCTTCTAAAGCTTGCTGATCTGGTGAAGGAAAAGGGAATCCGCTACATTTTTTTCGAAGAGCTGGTGTCAGACAAACTGGCTAAGACCCTCGCAGGAGAAGCCGGAGTGTCCACTATGGTGCTTAATCCAGTCGAGGGATTGACAGAAGCGCAAGAGAAGAATGGGGATAACTACTTCACATTGATGGAGAAAAATTTGCAAAATCTGATTCTGGCCTTACAATAAAAAGGAAAGTATAAGTGAAAGGCGGTACTCACATGCAATCGGTATCCCTGGACTGCCATCAGCATATGATCGAAATACAGGATTTATCCTTTTCCTATGGGGAGCAGAAGGTGATTACAGACCTTAACTATACCGTGAAGGAACGGGATTTCTTGGGTATAATTGGTTCGAACGGCGCCGGTAAGACTACTCTACTAAAAATGATTGTCGGCCTGCTCCCTGCAACGAGCGGTGAAATCAAGCTGTTCGGACAGCCGGTCAGAAAGTTCAAGGATTGGGAGCGGATCGGCTATGTACCACAGAAGAATGCCTTCAATCCCCTGTTTCCTGCGACGGTGCGGGAGGTAGTGTTGTCCGGATTATACAATAATAAAAATCTGATCCGCAGAGTATCCAGAGCGCAGCAGCAGAAATGCGATGATGCGCTGGAAGTAATGCGGATACAGGATATAGCGGAGAAAAGAGTAGGCCAGTTGTCGGGCGGCCAGCAACAGCGCGTCTTCTTGGCCCGGGCGCTGATCAACCATCCGGACCTGCTGATTCTGGATGAACCTACAGTAGGAATTGATGCCGAGACGCAGGCTGGATTCTTCGAATTGATTATGCATATGCATGCGCATCACCATATGACGTTCCTGATGGTATCGCATGATATCGATATGATCAAGAACTACCTGGGCGAGGAGCCTGTGCAAAAAAACGGTAAAATCAACTTCTATTGCCGCCATTCCCATGACGCTCAGGATTGCGTAGTAGACAATCTGCAGCATACACTTTCCTAGACTAAGGTTGTCCATAGTACAACATAGGACGAACTGGTCTTTGTTCTAGTCTTTTGCACTTACGTTCATTGTCTTTAATCATTTAATCTAAGGCTTAAGCTCTTAGTCTTGTAATCTTTACTCGGACCTAGATCCCGCATAAGTATAGCGTGTCCCGTCAGGGACGAAAAGTGATCCTTCCCCTCACATCTCCAGGACCAATAACCATAACTGTTACGCCAGTAGCACTTACCGGGTGTCCAGAGGGCAGAGCCCTTGGGGCCCTCCCTTGGAAGGGAGGGATTGGGAGGGATCGAAAAGGGGTTTGAATAAACGCCTCATACGATATTTAGAGGAGATTGTAATTTTGGACATCCTATTCAGTGATTTTTTTCAGCGGGCGCTTGCGGGCGGGCTGATGATTGGCATTACCGCACCGCTCATAGGTGTGTTCCTGGTGCTGCGCCGCCTGTCCATGATCGGTGATACTCTGGCGCATGTGACGATCGCTGGGGTAGCGCTCGGGTTTCTGACAGGCTTTTACCCGCTCGGTGCGGGACTGATATTTGCGGTGGTGGCGGCATTCGCCATTGAGAAGCTGCGCAAAGCCTACAAGAGTTACGCTGAACTATCTATTGCCATCATTATGTCAGGCGGTGTAGCATTGGCCTCGCTTTTTTTCACTTTGGGCAAAGGGTATAATGCGGATGTAATGAGCTACTTGTTCGGTAGCATTTATACACTCGATAATACGGATCTAATAGTAGTGGGCATTGTGACCATTGCGGTTGTGGCTGTGGTAACCCTGTTCTTCAAAGAATTTTTCCTGCTCAGCTTTGAAGAGGATGCTGCCAGTGTGAGTGGTCTGCCCGTAAAGCTGCTTAATTTGCTGATTACGGTTCTGACTGCGCTTGTCATCAGTACAGCAATCAAAATTGTAGGCTCTCTCCTGGTATCGGCTCTGCTGACCATTCCCGTGGCAATCAGTCTATTGCTCTCCCGTAGCTTCAAGTCTTCTGTGATGTTGTCAGTTATCATTGCTGAGATTGCTGTTGTGGGCGGACTAGTTGTTGCTGGGGTTTGGAATCTGGCACCTGGTGCGACAATTGTTCTGCTGCTGATTGCACTTCTGACCCTGACACTGATTGGTAAAAAAGGGCTGCCTACGTAAACAGTCTGTAAAAGTGTTCCCTACATACGAAGTGACCCCGAACCCGAAAGGAGAGAAGCCACTTTGTCCAACCTGAATGTTGGAATTGCTTTTGCCGCTGGAGTTGCTTCATTTATTTCTCCATGTTGTCTGCCGCTGTATCCGTCCTATTTGTCTTATATCACCGGATTGTCCGTTCAGGAATTGAGAGCAGGCGGAAATACCAAAAGGGCCCGCATCCGGACCCTCAGCCATACTTTGGCTTTTATTCTTGGATTGTCTGCGGTGTTCTATACGATCGGTTTTGGAGCTGGCTTGTTTGGAGAAGTATTCCAGGAGCAGCGCGACTTGATCCGCCAATTATCGGCTATCCTTGTGATTGTGATGGGACTGTTCCTGCTGGGTATCTTCCAGCCGAAATTTCTCCTCCGTGAACATAAACTTAATATGAGATGGAAGCCTGCCGGATATTTGGGCTCTTTTATTCTGGGAATTGGCTTCTCGGCTGGCTGGTCCCCATGCATTGGGCCGATTCTGACACCGATTATTGCGCTCTCAGCGAGCGATCAGGGTGCCTGGTTTGCGTTGATCTCAGCCTATTGCATCGGATTTGCTCTGCCCTTCTTTGTACTGGCTTTCTTCCTCGGTGGAGCCCGCCGGATCCTTAAATACTCGAATCTGCTTATGAAAGCAGGTGGCGGACTCATGATTTTCATGGGCCTCCTGCTGTTCACGGACCAGATGTTCCGCATCACAATATGGCTGCAAGGGATCACACCTGACTGGCTGAAGTTTTAAACTCCCACTCGGGTTAGGTGAAATAATCGATTCCGGCTTCTGGGAAATGTTCAAAGATCCGCTCTGTGATGAATTCCCGCAGGGCGGTTTGCTGTTCATCGGGATAGACGTATTTATGCTGGCCCCAGCGGCCCCATTTCTTTTTACGTTTTTCGATATCCATTTCCAGTTTCGATTTGGGATACCGTTTCTCGATTACGGTCTTGGCCGTCTTGGTGAACCGGTGCTGTATCATTTCAAAAGTGAGGCCTTTGCCCGTCTCAGGCGGCAACGCTTGGGCCAGTTTCTCAAGCAGCTCGGCATAACCCTGCTGCCAGCCCTCATGCCAAATGATTGGGGCGATGATGAAGCCCAGTGGATATCCGGCACGGGCAATTTTTCCGGCGGCCTCAATCCGTTCTTCGAAGCGTGAAGTCGCCGGCTCGAAGTTTTTAATCACATAATCGGCGTTTACGCTGAACCGGATCCGTGTATGTCCGTTATGCTTCAGGTGGAGCAGGGGCTCGACATGCTGGTACTTGGTTACAAAGCGGAGCCGTCCCAGGGGCTCACCTGCGATGAATGTAATCAGCTCCGCAAGGGAACCGGTAATGTGCTCAAGTCCCAACGGGTCAGATGTACACGCCGCTTCAAAAGAAGTAATCTCGGGTGCCCGATCCTCTATATATTTTTTGGCGGCAGCGATAACATCACCTGTATTTACATAGACACGGATATACGGCTTGGCGCCCAGCGTAGTCTGCAGATAGCAGTAATGACAATGTCCCATACAACCGGTAGCAATAGGAATGGCATAGTCGGCAGAAGGTTTGGACTGGTCAAAGGTCAAGGTTTTGCGGATGCCCACCACAAGGGTGCGTTTGGCAATTTTATATTGCTCGACCTCAGTTTCCCCTGGAAGATTGGTGATCCGGTTATGTGAGGTTGTCATGCGGTACGGGATATTCTGTGCTATGACCCATTCCATAATGCGTGCGCCTTTGGGAAACTTCAGTGCCTCCGGCTCAAAAAAAACAAGTTCCGGAATGAACAGTTCGGTAGGCTTTCTTGGTTTCTTGGCGGACGGGCGTTCTGGGGCTGCTATAGTCATGAATTCACGCTCCTTATGAATGAGAATACTTCTATTGTGCCAAATTTAAGCCTGCAGAAATCGTGGTAAACATCGCTAATGGTTCATGGAACTGTTCCGCAGGACTTGCCAAGGAGCGGCAGGAACATGTATCATTGTTAGAGCAAGGCACGGCCCCCGCGCCACGCTCATTATAGAAAAGAGGTAAAGTTTAATGCCAACACCCAGCATGGAGGATTATTTGGAGCGCATATACAAGCTCATCGACGAGAAGGGTTATGCGCGGGTCTCGGATATTGCCGAGGGACTGGAAGTACACCCCTCCTCTGTGACCAAGATGATCCAAAAACTGGATAAGGACGAATATCTCATCTATGAGAAATATCGTGGGCTTGTCCTAACAAGCAAAGGGAAAAAAGTGGGAAAACGTCTCGTTGACCGTCATCAGCTGCTGGAGGAATTCCTCGGCCTCATCGGAGTGCAGCAGGAGCATATTTATAAGGATGTAGAAGGAATTGAGCATCATTTGAGCTGGGACTCCATTACGCGTATCGAGACGCTGGTGGAGTATTTTCGCCGTGATGAAGCGCGTCTGCAAACCTTATATGATATTCATCTGGAACTCGTCAGCGACTCATAAATGATGCAGTTTTTGTATGTACACCGCAACCTTTCCAGTTTTTTTACGTCATAACGGATACCGTTCTTTATGATTTCTTGCTGATTAGGTACCGTTCTTATTAAAGGACGGCAATACCGTTTCGCTTGATTTCAGGACTCCGTTTGACAACAGAAACGGCCGTCTCCCTTTCACAAGGACGAGAAGGCCGTTTTTTTATTTATATACTAAATTCACATTATACCGGGGAGGAAATATGAATTATCGTAAATGGTTGTTAGGACTGGTAGTACTTCTGTTGTGCCTGCCTATAGGGATGACAGGTGTTCGTGCGGCAGCCTTGCAGATCACCATAGAGCTGGATGGCGAGTCATTGAGCTCTGATGTGCCGCCTTATATTACAGCATCGAACGTTACCATGGTACCTGCAGGCGTGGTCAGCAAGGGGCTAAGTGCGGTGGTAGAGTGGGATCAGAGCTCCAGGACGGCGACGATCCGCAAAGGTGAGAATGTGCTGAAGCTGACGAGCGGTAAGAAGACAGCGGTCGTGAACGATACAGCCGTGGCACTCGATACCTCCGTGCAAATTGTGCAGGGGCGGGTGATGGTGCCTTTGCGCTTTGTAAGTGAGCAACTTGGTCTGCAGGTAGTATGGAATCAAGCTACAAAACATATCGCGCTATATTCTAACGTTGAGATTGGCGGACCATCAGCACCGTCAGTACCTGTAGTGCCCACACCAACCGTACCGACACCAATCATGCCGACACCAACGGTGCCTTCGGTTCCTGGAGCAAAAGTCTCCAAAGAAATGAGAGGTGCCTGGATCTCCACCGTATTCAATCTGGACTGGCCCTCTACTGCATCTGCAGGCAATGAGGCCAAACAGAAGAGGGAGTTCGATACTTTACTGGACAAGCTTCAGAGCACAGGCTTCAATGCCGTATTCGTTCAGGTCAGACCATCTGGCGACAGCCTGTATCCTTCTGTGCTCGTTCCCTGGTCCAAGGTACTGACCGGGACACAGGGCAAGAATCCTGGATATGATCCTCTGGAATATATGGTTAGTGCCACCCACAGCCGCGGTATGCAGTTCCATGCCTGGTTCAATCCATTCCGTGCGACCACAGATTCCAGCACCTCTGGCCTTGCCAGTAATCATGTCGCCAAAGCTCATCCGGAATGGGTCGTTACGGCAGACAGCAAGTTATACATCAATCCAGGTATTCCGGAAGCGCGTCAGCATATCATTGATACCGTAATGGAAGTGGTAAAAGGCTATGACATTGATGGAGTTCATCTGGATGATTATTTCTATCCATCCGGTGTGTCTTTTACTGATGATGCGGCATTCAAGGCCTATAATCCCAAATCGATCAGTTCCAAAGGCGATTGGCGGCGGGATAACATCAATGACTTCATCAGCCGGCTGGGTCAAGCGATTCATGGAGTGAAGGCGGATGTGTCTTTTGGAGTCAGCCCGTTCGGGGTCTGGCGCAATAAGAAAGCGGACAGTACGGGTTCCGATTCCACAGCAGGTGTATCCGCCTATGATGACATGTATGCAGATACGCGGACCTGGATACGCAGCGGCTGGATTGACTACATTGCACCACAAATTTATTGGAGCCTCTCCTTCAGTGCTGCCCGGTACGACAAGCTGGTGGACTGGTGGGTGAATGAGGTGAAGGGCACAGGTGTCAAGCTGTACATAGGACAAGCCACCTACAAAGTAGGAACAGACAAAAGTGCAGAATGGCAAAGCGGAGACCAGATTATCAACCAGTTGAAATATAATGAGAAATACACTGAGGTAGCCGGCAGTATCATGTTCAGAGCGAATGATATTGTGAACCGTGATCCGTTTGGATTAGACAGCCTGCTGACCTTTTATTTCAAGTCATGAAATTTCCCCCGTGCTCATAGATAAGAGGGTAGAATCTATGGAACGGGGGATAGCTGTCTATGGAGATCAATGCCGTGTTTGAAGGCGGTGGTGTCAAAGGGATTTCGCTCGCGGGCGCGGTGCAGGCTTCGGAGCAGGCGGGGGTGGTATTTAAGCGGGTAGCCGGGACCTCTTCAGGCTCTATTATCGCCTCACTGCTTGCGGCGGGTTATGACGGAAGAGCGATGAGCCAGATCATTAAGGCCACAAGGTTCACTGCTTTCCTAAAACGTGGAGTGCTGTACAATACGGCTTATGTAGGCCCTGCCATGCGTGTATTGATCAAAAAAGGGCTATATTCCGGAGAAGCGCTGGAATCGTGGATACGCGGGATTCTAAAGGAAAAAGGGCTTGTCACCTTCAGGGATCTGCCCCGCGGCAAGCTATCCATCATCGCCTCCGATATCACCAACGGGCGCCTTATTGTACTGCCTGACGACTTGGAGCAGTATGGTATTTCACCGGATAGGTTCGAGGTGGCCAAAGCAGTGCGGATGAGCTGCAGTATTCCGTATTTCTTTGATCCGGTGAGGTTGAGGATGAACGACGAGGCATCCAGAGGAAGGCCATTTGCTGAACAATTTGTCTACATGGTAGACGGAGGCTTGCTGAGTAATTTCCCACTGTGGCTATTCGATGAGAAAGAAAAAGGCTTCAAAAGTCCGGGAAGCAGGACCCCTACTGTGGGCTTTCAGCTGATCGGCAAGACAGAGCCGCAGCCCCACCGGATTACCGGGCCATTCAGTATGCTGCAAGCGATAGTAGGCACCATGCTGTCTGCCCATGATGAACGTTACATTGAGACTGAGAAATTCAAGCGTACCGTCAAAATTCCTACTTTGGGTATCTCGATGACCGATTTTAATATTTCAACGGAGAAAAGTGACGAGCTGTATGTCGCCGGGTTCAAGGCTGGAGAGGATTTCTTCAAAGATTGGCGGCCGATTCCGAAACCGACAATTTTCTAGACGCTTTATTTGCATAAAAAGGGCCTTCTCACATTTGCTCAACGTGGGGAGGCCCTTTAACTGTATCATTTTTTTTGAACTTAATTAATGATATTTGGGAAGCTGCTCGTCGTTCTTGCCCTTGCTGCCTTCAATCACCTGGAAGGGATAGGACTTGCGTTTACCAGATGGAACTGGCTGTGTCTTGCGTAGGCCGGCCACCTTAGCCATGGTTCTTTGAGAAGGTTTCACTTTGGTCTTGGTTCTGCCGGCACCTTGTCTATTGCCCGTCTTAGCTGACCGGTAAGCATAATACACGATCCCTAGAAGCAGTAACGGTATAATCAAAGACGTTAGTGCCCGTAAGCCAAACATCATAAACTGTGTTACCACACCCAGCACCGCAAGCGACACTGTTATCCAAAAAATCAAAGCATGCTTGATCATAGACCACTCATCCTTTCGCAGGATCCAAAATTCCACCTGTAACACTAGCTTCAGTATAAGCCCCTGCTTCGATTGCGGCATCCAGCTCCCGCATCCGGTTGAACGAGGCGATGGAGACTTCGACCATTTCATCTTTGGGTTCCTTGGTGGTTAGAAGCTGCAGCCACAGTCCGGGATAGCCCAGGTATTTGAGTCCAGGAATATCTCTTACGGCATTGGTTCCTTTGAGAACTTCGAAGGAGATACCGATGACCACCGGCAGCAGAACAATACGCTGCACAATGCGCTGTACCAGATTATCCCAAGGGAACACGGAGTAGATAATGACGCCGAGAATGATCGTCAGCATCATGAAGCTGCTTCCGCAGCGGTAATGCAGACGGCTATATTTCTGGACATTTGCTACAGTGAGCTCTTCACCAGCTTCGAAAGCGCTAATGACCTTGTGCTCGGCTCCATGGTATTGGAACAATCGTTTGACCACTGGGGTCTGAGAAATAGCCCACAAGTAGACCAGCAATAGAATCAGCTTAATTCCGCCTTCTACGAGGTTGTGCAGAATGTAGCCATCAAATGCATCCTTGAATAAAAAAGTTTCCACAAAGACAGGAACAAGAGTGAAGATCAGCTTACCGAAGAGGAATGATAAAATACCCATAACCGCAACGCCAAAAATCATCCCCAGGCTCCAGCCTTCTTCTTTCTTCTTGGCTTTCTCCTGTTGTTTGGCCAAATCTTCCGGCTCTGTCTCATCTTCTGCGTATGATTCTGCAGAGTAATTCAAATGTTTGGAGCCTTTGGCGCTGGAATCTATAATACTGACAAGGCCGCGGAGAAGCGGAATCTTGCGCAGCTTGACGACCCAGCTCTTATCGCTTCTCGGCACCTCCAAAAATGTGATTTCCTGATTCTTCCTTCTTACGGCTGTTACGTTGATATGCTTGCCGCCGAACATAACGCCTTCAATGACGGCCTGCCCGCCGTAACTTGGAGTTTCCTGGGACAACCAATTCACCTTCCCGTGTATTAATGTGATTTATATAATACATTGTAACTAATTTATGCTGACATTGCTAGTTGGATTGCCTTTTGCTGTACATACTAGGAACAGGCAACAGAGTGACAACAATGCATTCTATCTATTGAAAGCGGGGCAGCAGAATGAGCAAATCAAACACACAACAATCAGGGCATACCAACCTGTGGACATTCGCTTTGGAACTGGGTTATTTTGCCGGACTGATCTGGGGAGGAGCGCGCTGGTTGATGTATGCGATGCATTTTACTAAAGTGCTCCCGGGATTTTTGGCCGAGCCATTTTTTAAGCATGATTTTTTGAAGACCTCAGCAGGACATCTTATAGGATATCTGTTTTTTATAGCCTTTTCGGTTATAGTGACCCTGCTTTATGTGCTGATCTTCCGTAAGCTGAAGGGACCTCTGCCGGGAATGATATACGGGGTACTGTGGTGGTCGGCGATCTTCCTTGCCGGATCATGGCTGTTCCTGCAACAGCGCCCATTTCGGCTGCCGTGGAACTCTGTAATCAGTGAGTTCTGCATCTTTTTATTGTGGGGATTGTTCATTGGATATACGGTGGCAATCGAGTATACGGATGAACGGAAACGTGAACAGCAGACAAAGCTTGCCTGAACGCCCGAAAAAACTTCTCAAGGGCATGACCCTATGTTAAAATACAATGTGGCTATTTCGAGAGGAGAATGAAAATGGGCAACAAGCGTGTCTCCAAGCTGCGGAAGGTTTTGCAGGAACAGGGATTGGATGCAATCTTAATAACCAGCGGCATTAACCGCCGCTATTTGAGCGGATTCACCGGTTCTTCCGGTTATGTTCTGGTTACCGGGGATGACAGCTATCTGCTGACTGACTTCAGGTATATGACGCAGGCGGCTGAACAGGTAACTGGCATGAAAGTGGTTCAGCACGATTCGAAGTTTATTGATACTGTCCGCGAGCTGCTGCAGGGTGCGAATGTCCGTATCGGCTTCGAGCAGGATGATGTAACTTTCAGTGCTTATACTGCCTATGCTGCTGCACTTCAGCCGGCGGTGCTGGTACCGGTCTCCAAGGCTGTAGAGAATCTTCGGTCATTCAAGGATGAAGACGAATTGGCGGTTATGCAGCGTGCTGCTGATCTGGCAGATGCTACGTTCAGCCACATTCTGAATGTGATCAAGCCCGGCATGACCGAACGTGATGTGGATCTGGAAATGGAATTCTACATGCGCACCCATGGCGCAACCTCTTCTTCATTCGATACGATTGTCGCTTCCGGTGAACGGTCAGCGATGCCGCATGGTGTGGCAAGCAGCAAGGTCATTCAGAACAATGAATTCGTAACCTTCGATTTCGGCGCGCTGCTGGACGGCTACTGCTCGGACGTAACACGTACCATAGCTTTGGGCTCTCCGGATCCCAAGCTGAAAGAGATTTACGATATTGTGCTTGAAGCCCAGCTACATACGCTGGCAAACATCAAGCCGGGTATGACCGGAAGGGAATGCGATGCACTGGCGCGTGATATTATTACCCGCTATGGCTACGGCGAGTATTTCGGACACAGCACAGGGCATGGTTTGGGTATGGAGGTTCATGAATACCCGCGTTTGTCCAAGCTGGCGGATGAAATTATGCAGCCGGGTATGGTCGTGACTGTAGAGCCGGGAATATACTTGTCAGGGCTTGGCGGTGTGCGGATCGAAGATGATATCGTGATCACCGAGAGCGGCATTTCGCTGCTGACTCATTCTTCAAAGGATTATTTGGTACTGTAAGACTGCATCAATAGGGTAAATTATGGATTCCAGGAGGGATTTTTAGTGATTTCAGTTAACGATTTCAAAACAGGCTTGACCGTAGAAGTAGAGGGTGACATTTTTACCGTCATCGATTTCCAGCACGTAAAGCCAGGTAAAGGTGCCGCATTCGTGCGCTCCAAGCTTAAAAACCTGCGTAACGGGAACACCGTTGAGCGTACCTTCCGTGCCGGTGAAACCATTGGCCGCGCCATCATCGAAAACCGCGGAGTACAATATCTGTATGCCAGCGGATCGGACCATGTATTTATGGATAATGAAACTTATGACCAGTTCGAGCTGTCCGCCAAACAATTGGAGTGGGAGCTTAACTTCCTCAAAGAAAACATGACTGTAAATATCGTCAGCTTCAAAGGTGAGATCTTAGGCATTAATCTGCCTACCAGCGTTGAGCTGAAGGTTACAGAAACAGAACCGGGTGTTAAAGGAAACACGGCTCAAGGTGCAACCAAAGCGGCTGTACTGGAAACAGGCCATACGGTTCAGGTTCCGCTGTTCATCAACGAAAACGATGTTCTGCTGGTTGATACCCGTGAAGGAAAGTACATCTCCCGCGCGTAATGCTTGTCCAGTAGAGATGCTATTTTTCTTAGCGAGCCTCCCCGCGTATGCGGCGGGGGCTTTTCTTGTTCAGAAAATAGGCGGATTTTTTTGTGAAACCATTAACGCATAACACGTCTTTCGTATTATACTGGTTTAAAGCACGAAATTATTTCTTAGCTGTTACTTAGACCGAAATAGGGAGTGAAATGGACTTTGTCACTTTATGTCATGAAATTCGGAGGCAGCTCCGTCGGCGACATTGAACGAATGAAACGCGTTGCGAAGCGCATTGCAGACAAGCAGGATGAGGGTCACCGCTGCGTCGTGGTTGTATCCGCTATGGGGGATACTACGGATGAATTGATCGATCAGGCCAAGCAGCTGAACGGGCAGCCGCCTGCACGGGAAATGGATATGCTTATGACTACCGGAGAACAGATCTCCGTAGCACTTCTCTCCATTGCATTACATGGGATTGGCCGCAGCGCAGTATCCTATACGGGCTGGCAGGCAGGATTCCGGACGGATGAGACGCATGGGCGGGCGCGGATTAATGAAATCGTCCCGCGCCGCGTACTGGAGTCTCTGGAGCGGGAACAGATCGTGATCGTGGCCGGTTTTCAGGGGATGACCCTGGACGGAGAGATCACCACACTGGGCCGTGGAGGCTCGGATACAACGGCCGTTGCCTTGGCTGCAGCTATCAAAGCGGATGTCTGTGAAATCTATACAGATGTGGACGGCATTTATTCCACAGATCCGCGTATTGTGAAGACAGCGCGTAAGCTGAAGGAAATCTCATATGACGAGATGCTGGAGCTCGCTAATCTGGGAGCTGCTGTGCTGCATCCGCGGGCTGTAGAATATGCAAAGCGATACCAAGTGAAGCTGGTCGTCAGATCAAGCTTTAATCATAATGAAGGTACTGTTGTGAAGGAGGAAGCAAGCATGGAGCAGGGTGTAGTAGTTAGCGGAATTGCTTATGACAAGAACGTTGCACGGGTAAGTATTCTGGGTGTGCCTGATGAGCCGGGTGTACTGGCCCAGGTTTTCGGCAAGCTGGCCGAAGAAGGCGTTGACGTTGATATTATTGTACAGAGCGGTGTTCAGAACGAGAAAGCTGACTTTTCCTTCACCGTTGCATTGAGCGAGCTTGGACATGCCAAAGAAGTTATCGAGGGGCTTCACAGCGAACTCCCTTACCGCGAAGTCACCTCTGAGGATAATCTGGTCAAGGTGTCTATTGTCGGAGCAGGTATGGTCAGCCATCCTGGTGTAGCTGCACAAATGTTCGAAGTGATCTCGAAGGAAGGTGTGAGCATCAAGATGGTCAGCACCTCCGAGATTAAAGTGTCCTGTGTCATTGAGTCCGGCAATCTGCAAAAGATCATCCAGGCGCTTCACACCGCCTACAATCTGGATACAGAAGAGCAGGCGTTTGTAGGTGGACCCAAGGACCGCCGATAGAAGTCTGGTTCATATGAAATGCCCCGATGCCTTAAATGGCGTCGGGGCATTTTTTTTATCCCAGCCTTCTGAAGCGGCCAACAATCTCTACGGTCTCCAACACGTTGACGAATGATTTCGGGTCGGTCTCAAGGATGGTTTTGCGCAGCTCGGCCAGCTCGTAACGGGTAGTAACGGTCATGAGCATCGTGTTACCTTCATGGCTGTACCCGCCTTCTGCATTCACTACAGTGACACCATGGGGCAGACAAGTGAGACGGTTCAGCATCTTTTCGCGCTCCTTGGTGACAATGAAGCAGGTTAGCTTGATGTGGCGGATATGAATCATATCGACTACGCGGCTTTTGACGAAGATACAGAGCATGGCGTACAGGGCGGAGTCCCAGCTTTTGAAGAAACCCAGACTCAGAATGACCAGCCCGTCCATCACAAACAGCACGGTGCCCATCGGAATATCACGTTTGCGGGTAATGATGGAGCCCAGGATATCGAATCCCCCGGAAGAACCTCCTGCACGAAGGGAGAAGCCTACACCCCCTGCAATGATGACTCCTCCAAAGATGCTTGCCAGAATTGGGTCCTTGGTCAGCTTGATTAACGGAATAATGTTGAGAAACCATGTGGTTGATACGACTGACAGCAGACTATAAAAAATGTATTTTTTCCCCACTGCAACAAAACCCCAAATCAGAATGGGCAGATTGATGCCGAAATAATACAGCGAAATGTACTTTGGATGGGTCAGATAACCGATGACAGATGCTGTTCCCGCCACCCCGCCGCTCAGCAGCTGATGGGGAATGAGGAACAGACGGAGCCCGCTCGCCACTAGAAATGCCGAGAAAATGATGATGGCGACTTCCTTCACTTGCTTGGCTACGGGCCCTGATATGAGCGGTACTACTACATTGCGAACTTGCATGACATAAATCCCCTCTTCTTCCGATGTCTATATCTGCATTTTAGATACTTCTTGAAAAGATAAGGAGGTCTTAGTCTGTCCAACAACCCACACTTATATTTTCCAGATCAGCCTGTTCAAAACGCGCAAAATATATTTTATCATACCGATGATATTTTTTTATAGAGGGGTACACTATGATTTCTTTCACACCTTGTTTAGTATATTCGTTCATTTCTTCTTGTCTAAAGTGAGCCCGTCCCGCATATCCATGGATAACAGCACGAAATATCTCAGGAATCCTAGCGATAGATTTTTTTTAAGGGAGTGAAGCAGATTGGACAAGTATGTAAGCTGGATGGCGGCATTACGGCTGCTCTCAGGCAGTGTTGAAATAACAGCGGCCCTGATCATGCTGAAGCTGAACCAGGTGGACAAAGCGCTGGTGGTCAATTCCGGGTTGGCTTTGGTAGGGCCGACCATTCTGATTCTGACCACTGCAGTCGGTCTGACAGGGATGGCGCAGGAGCTGTCGTGGGGCAAACTGGGATGGATTGGCTGCGGGGTAGCCTTTCTCTTAATCGGAATTCTAAAAAAATGATAGATGATAGTCATAAAGTACACGTACAAGCATAAGTATGGAATAAAGCTATTAAAGTAGAGGACAACTTGGGGGTACTCTGTATGGCTAATGAATGGCTGCAATTGTTTCCTGAAAAAGTAAGAGCGCTCCTGCGGGGCTTGCCTGCGTCGCTGCTTGAAAAGGTGGAGGAGATCCGTGTTCGCGAAGGGCGTCCGCTGGAGGTGAATTATTCCGGGGGCAAATACCATTTTCTCGGTGCGGGCGGAAGCCTGACACTGAATCCCGGAGAAGCGTACAAGCCGGACCGGGAAGATACGCACCGTCTGCTGGACCTGATCAGCAATCACTCGCTCTATACCATGGAAGAGGAGCTTCGTAAAGGGTTCATTACAATCCCTGGCGGGCACCGGATCGGACTGGCTGGGCGGACTGTGCTGAGCGGCGGGGGGGTAGAGCATCTGCGCGACATCACCGGTTTCAATGTGCGGATCGCACGGGAGATGCAGGGCCTTGCCGATGGTGTACTGCCTTACCTGCTCGACAAGGGACGGCAGCGGATTATGCATACGCTGATTCTCTCGCCCCCGCAGCATGGCAAAACCACCCTGCTGCGAGATCTGGCTCGGCAGATTTCAACAGGCGGAAAGAACATGCGCGAGGGCAACCGGCCGGGCCTGAAGGTTGGCATTGTCGATGAACGCTCCGAAATCGCCGGTAGTCGGCGCGGAATTCCCGCTTTTGATGTCGGGCCGCGGACGGACATCCTCGACGGGTGCCCCAAAGCTGAAGGCATGATGATGATGATCCGTTCGCTCTCACCCGATGTGCTGATCGCGGATGAGATCGGCCGCCTTGAGGATGCCGAAGCAGTGACCGAGGCGCTGCACGCAGGCATCTCGGTAGTTGCTTCAGCCCATGGCAAAGAAGTGTCCGAGCTGGCCCGGCGGCCTGGACTAGGTGCACTGCTGGAGCACCGGATGTTCGAGCGTTATGTCATTCTTCACCGGACAGAGGCGGGACTGACCTTCCGGATATTGGACGGGCAGAAGCGCAGCCTGCTGCTGGTCCCGCCCGGGGAAGCGCTTGGCGGTGAACGCCATGCTTAAGCTCTTCGGAGCAGTGCTAATTGTTCTTGCAGGCACGATGGCCGGCTTCAAGCGGGCTGCCCAGTACGCAGACAGGCCAAGGCATATCAGAGGACTCATCGCAGCCCTGCAGCGGCTGGAGACCGAGATCCAGTACGGCTACACTCCGCTGCCGGAGGCACTGCGCCGGATCGGAGTCCAGTCGAAGGAGCCGCTGAAAGCATTTTTCACTACTGCGGCTGTAGAGATGAGCCCCCCGCTGGACCGCAGCGCCGAGGAAGCGATCACGAAGGCGATGGAGGAGCACTGGAAGGCGGCTTCGCTGAAAGGGACGGAGAGGGAAATCCTCCGGCAACTCAGCTGTACGCTGGGCACCAGCGACAGGTCGAATCAGAGCACCCATATTGCGCTCGCTTTGCAGCAGTTGAAACAGGAGGAGACAGTGGCCAGGGAAGATCAGGGCAAATATGAAAAAATGAGCAAAAGCCTGGGTCTGCTGCTTGGAGCATTGATCGTCATATTGATCTTTTAGCGAGGTGCCAGGAATGAATATTGAAGTCAACGCGATCTTCCAAATAGCCGGCATCGGCATCATTATCGCCATGATCCACACGGTGCTTAAGCAAATGGGCAAGGAAGACATCGCCCACTGGGTAACCATTGTCGGCTTTATCATCGTGCTGTTTATGGTCATCCGCATGCTGGACGGCCTGCTCCAGGAAATCAAAACAATTTTTCTTTTTCAATAGGCCAAGGCTATGGAAATCATTCAAGTGGTGGGAATTGGGCTCTTGTCGACTGTCCTAATACTCGTATTAAAGGAACAAAAGCCGATGTTCGCCTTTCTGCTGACCACTGCCGCAGGCATTCTGATCTTCCTGTTCCTGATCGGCAAGATCGGAACGATTCTGGGGACGCTGGAGCGGGTGGCAGAGTCTTCGGGAATGGAAATGATCTACATCAAAACCGTGTTCAAAATCATCGGGATTTCCTATATCGCTGAGTTTGGAGCGCAGATTGTGCGCGATGCCGGTCAGGAATCGATTGCTTCCAAAATTGAGCTCGCCGGTAAGGTGCTGATCATGGTGCTGGCCGTGCCGATTATCAGCATTATTATCGAGACAGTAATGAAGCTTCTGCCGGCTTGAACAAACATTAGGGCAGGAAGAAAAGTTAGAAACAGGGCGGGGGGAAAAGGTATGTGTGCGCGCAATGTTTTTCGGCCACCAAGACTGGCCACCCTCCTGCTCCTGCTGTCCTGCCTGCTGCTGTGGTGTTCAGGAACGGCATTCGCTGCCGCCACAGTTCCGTCGCCGGTTCCATCTTCACAGCCTTCTAGCCAGGGAGGCTCATCCTCTCCGGTAGATCATTGGGTTAAAGGGCAGGTAGAGAACCTGCCCACAGGTGAGGTGGAGTCCTACTGGAATCAGCTGATGAAGGACTATGGGGGATTTTTTCCGGAAGGTGCAACGCCTTCGCTGATGGATATGCTTCTGCCGGGTGACAATGGGCTAAGCTTCAAAAGCGTGCTGTCCGGGCTGACCTCCTACATGTGGCATGAGGTGCTTTTTAATGGCAAGCTGCTGGTTACGATCGTTATGATCAGTGTGCTCAGCATGATTCTGGAGACGCTGCAGACTGCCTTTGAACGCAAATCGGTCAGCAAAATCGCCTATATGCTCTGTTATATGGTTGTGCTGGTCATTGCCGTTAATAGTTTTAATGTAGCTATAGGATATGCCAAGGATGCCATAGACCACATGACTGACTTTATGATGGCCATGATTCCGCTGTTATTCGCACTGCTGGCATCGATGGGGAATATCGTGACCGTCTCTGTCACGCACCCGCTGATTGTATTCATGATCCATACCGTGAGCACGCTCATTCACACTGTGATTTTTCCACTGTTCTTCTTCTCGGCGGTACTGCATCTGGTGAGTGCGATGTCGGAGAAATACAAACTGACCCAACTCGCCAATCTGCTGCGGAATGTTGGTGCCGGACTGCTGGGTGTGCTGCTGACGGTGTTCCTGGGAGTCATCTCTGTAAGGGGAATTACCAGCTCAGTAACGGACGGAGTGACTCTCCGTGCCGCCAAATACATTACGGGAAATTTCGTGCCGGTCATCGGCAAAATGTTCGCGGATGCCACCGATACGGTGATTTCTGCATCGCTCCTGGTGAAGAACGCCATTGGGCTTTCGGGTGTCATTATCATTTTGTTCCTTTGCGCATTTCCGGCCATAAAAATACTCGTGCTCGCCCTCATCTACAATGTGGCTGCGGCTGTCATGCAGCCCTTGGGCGATACTCCGATTGTTGCTTGTCTGCAAACGATCGGCAAAAGCATGATCTACGTGTTCGCCGCACTTGCTGCCGTTTCGCTCATGTTCTTCCTGGCGGTCACCATCATGCTGACCGCCGGAAATGTCACCGTCATGATGAGGTGATGCTGTATAGATTCGCTGCTGTTATGTAAAAAGGTTACTGCAGGATGCAGTGCTGCACAGAACGAGGAGGAAAGACGATGACCTGGTTGGGCGGTTGGCTCAGGGAGCTTATTCTGGTGGTCCTGCTGGCTGCTTTTGTGGAAATGCTATTGCCGAGCAAATCCATGGAGCGGTATGCCAGGCTGGTGCTCAGCCTCCTGGTCCTGCTGACCCTGCTTAGTCCAATTGTGACCCTGCTGAAGGGCGATGTCACCGGGGAGCTTAGCCTGGCCCTGAACCAGCAGGAGAAGAATGGCGGAGTATTATCGGGAGCAGTAAAAGGTGCCGGTTCCCTGGAGAAGATTCTGGCAGACGGACGGATGCTGGCCGCAGGAGTACAGGAGCAGAGCCTGAAGCTTGCTGCGGAGGAGGTAGCAGGAGAGATGCGGGACCAGATTGCCGGGAGCACGGGGGTTCAGGGAGCTAAGGTTACGGTGACGCTGGGGATGGGAAAAGCCTCCGAAAGTGCCGGAGGTGAAGCGGTACCAGTGATTGCATCGGTGAAGGTTTTCCTTCCGGATGCTGTCCCTGCTGCCTCAAGTGGC
The DNA here is from genome assembly GCF_056121505.1 of Paenibacillus sp. LS-5. NCBI lineage: Bacteria > Bacillati > Bacillota > Bacilli > Caryophanales > Paenibacillaceae > Paenibacillus > Paenibacillus sp. LS-5. The sequence goes on from NZ_JBWAVA010000002.1 coordinate 507,610, forward strand.
AGCGGAACGCAAGCGGGCGCCACAGACAGCTTGCCCGCGGAGCCGATTATTATCCCGCCGGTAGAGCCGGTACAGGTTAACTTGGACGCTGATCCCGAAGCTGAATCTGCCGCTGCATCCGCAGCCTCCCCGGCTGATGTACCTGCAGACGGCACTACCGCTGCGGGTAAGGGAACGGACAAAGATCAGGACGAGTCGGTCATCAGGCTGCTGGAGCAGAACTGGAATCTGAGCCGCGAAGTCATTCAGGTGCAGAGGAGCAGTTCCGAGGAAGCAAAACTATAAACCCAGGCAATTCTGCAGGAGGGATAAGAGATGGGCAACTGGCTGAAAAAACTGGAGCAATGGGCAGGCGGCGGTTCCGGCAGTCCGAAGCGGAGTCATACTTTCCGCTGGCTGATCATTCTTGGACTGCTCGGCGCTGCAATTATGCTGTTCAACTCCTTTGTAAATGTGAAGAAGCTGGACAGCGAGAATACGGGGCGTGAGCCGCCCCCAACGATCGAAAGCTCACAGGCGGCATTGCAGCAGGGAGACGGAGCAGCCTCCGGTTCTTTTGACAGCATTGAGCAGGCATTGGAGAACCGCACCAAAGAAATTCTGGAGAAAATCGTCGGCGTCGGTACAGTGGACATTATGGTTACTGTAGATTCTACAGAGGAAATCGTGGTACAGCGCAATATGAACGACTCACAGCAGCAGAGCGAAGAGACGGATGCCAGCGGGGGCAAGCGTCATACTACCCAGTACACAAGGGATGGAGAAATTGTCACCTACAGCCAGTCGGGTGATGAAACCCCGATTATCACCAAGCGGATCAAACCCCAGGTGCGCGGAGTGCTGGTTGTGGCCAAAGGCGCAGAGAACAAAATCGTCAGAGGTCTGATTGAAGAAGCGATCGAAAAAGGCCTGAACGTGCCCAGCTACCGGATTTCCGTAGTTCCGCGCAAGCAGGAATAGCAAATTCATTCGTATGAAGTGCATGCTAATAAACTAAGCGTATGCTTCCGGAGCGAGTTTTGTACGAAGTGAATCCAGGGAGTATATGCTAACAAAACTTTTAGGAGGAATTAAAAATGAAGGGCAAACGGCAGACAATTTGGTTGGTTTCCATGCTCAGCTTGATGGTGGTTCTCTCGGCTTACTATTTATTCACAGAAGATTCTGGAGCTTCCATTCCCAAGGAAACGGCTGGCAGTGTGCAGGTGGATAACATAAAAGGCGGAGCCGATGGAGCCCAGTCTCCTGCTCTGGACAGCGGACTGGTCATCAACGAAGTCACTACGCAAGGGGTTAGCGAGGATGCGGCCAATGCCGCAGCGAAGGATGACAGCAGTGCAGCCGTAGCTCCAGATAATAGTGACAAGGCAGCGGCTGCGGTAACAGACGAAGACAGCACATCTGCCAGTGCCGGCAATGCCGTAGAAGATGCGGTTACAGCAGAACCGGATAAGACCGCGGATCAGACCATAGACCAAACCGCAAAAGCCTCCCAGACAGACAAAAAAGACTCCAAAGCAGACAAAGACACTGCAGCCGCCGCTACAGAAAAGACTCCAGCCAAAGACGATGCCGCAATTCTGGATGAAGTGGCTTCACAAAGTGTTTCGGCCAGCAGCCTGTTCAACAACTACCTGTATGAACGTGAGCAGAAGAACCTGAAGAACCAGAATGATCTGCTTGCCGCAATCAATGATATGGATAAAACCCCTGCTGAGAATGCGGCAGCCAGTGAGCAACTAAACAAGCTTGAAGAAAAAGAATCCAAAATCACCAGCATTGAAGATCAGCTGCAGCAAAAGTATGGTGAAGCTATCGTCAAAGAGGAATCCGGCGATAATTATACTGTTGTAGTCCTCAGTGACAAGCTTGATGTGAAGCAAGCCGTTGGAATTGTTGACCTAGTCATGAAGGAACTGAGCGTCACACAGGATAAGATCAGAGTCCAATATGTATCCGAGCAATAATATCCGCTTGAGAAAAATAACAGAATATGCCGAAAGAGCTCGGGTTGTCCCGGGCTCTTTCCATTTCTAGCGTTTGTGATATAATACATAAAGTTATCTTGGAATACGCTTCCTGAGAAGAACGGAGAAGCCTTTTTTGCTTGTGGCTTCGAGAGAAAGCTGAAGGAGTGAACTATTGAATGTTCAAGTTAAGCGAGATTAAGGAATTGATTAAATTACTGGACCAAACCTCCTCCGTACACGAACTGGAGATTGAAAGCGAAGGAATGAAGCTTGCGATCCGCAAACCGGACCGCTCTGAAACGGACGGAATGGCGATTCAGGCGACTCCTTATGCCTACCCCTTTACGCAAGCCCCTCAGGCGCATACCCAGCAGTATGTTGTACCTGCTGCAGTGACTGAAATTCCCGCAGCAGCTCAGCAACCCGCCACCACTGAAGGCACACTGCATAAAATTGTCTCCCCGATGGTTGGGACCTTTTATAGTGCCGCTTCGCCAGAGACCCCATCCTTTGTGAATGTGGGCGACCGGGTTAGTGAGAAGTCAACGGTCTGCATCATTGAAGCCATGAAGCTGATGAATGAGCTGGAAGCGGAAGTTAGAGGCGAGATCGTGTCCGTACTCGCGGAGAACGGCCAGCTTGTTGAATATGGACAGCCGCTGTTCCTGGTGAAACCGGAGTAACAGCCGCGAGAATCATGAGGAGCTAGCAAGCTTCGTTAAACTTTGGGAGGAAATGCATGAACATTCAAAAAGTGTTGATTGCCAACCGTGGTGAAATCGCGGTCCGCATTATCAGAGCTTGCCGTGAACTGGGCATATCCACCGTTGCGGTATACTCGGAGCCTGACCGGGATTCACTTCATGTCCGGCTAGCTGATGAAGCGTACTGCATTGGCCCGATGCCAGCCAAGGACAGTTATCTGAACTTTACCAATATTATGAGTGTGGCCACTTTGACGGAGTGTGACGCTGTTCATCCCGGTTATGGATTTTTGGCCGAGAATGCGGATTTCGCGGAGATTTGTGAATCCTGCAACATCACTTTTATCGGTCCTTCGCCCGATGCCATTACCCGCATGGGTGACAAGGCAGTAGCCAAGGAAACGATGAAGCTGGCAGGCGTTCCGATTATTCCGGGCTCAGACGGGCTTGTGGGCGATATTGAGGAAGCCGTTATGTTGGGACGCGATATCGGCTATCCGATTATCGTTAAGGCAACTGCAGGCGGCGGAGGCAAGGGTATCCGCATTGCCGAGGATGAAGAGTCTCTGGTGAAGCAGATTACAGCTGCCCAGCAGGAAGCGCAAAAGGCATTCGGCAACGCCGGGGTATACCTGGAGAAATTCCTGACGGGTATGAAGCATGTAGAGATTCAGATTATTGCCGATAACCATGGCAATGTAGTGCATCTAGGTGAACGGGACTGTTCCGTACAGCGCCGCCGCCAGAAGTTACTTGAAGAAGCACCTTGCTCGGTTCTGACTCAGGAGATTCGCGATGCCATGGGCCAGGCTGCTGTACGTGCCGCACAAGCCGTGAATTACTCTGGTGCGGGTACGCTCGAATTCCTGCTTGGACCGGATGGACAATTTTATTTCATGGAAATGAACACCCGCATTCAGGTCGAGCATCCGGTAACGGAAATGGTCACAGGTGTAGACCTGATCAAAGAGATGATCTCTGTTGCGGAAGGCAATCCATTGTCCTTTACCCAGGAAGACATTCATATCAATGGATGGTCGATTGAATGCCGCATCAATGCTGAAGATCCCGATAAGAACTTTATGCCTTCACCGGGCAAAATCGGCTTTTACCTGCCGCCGGGAGGTTTGGGAGTACGGGTGGACAGCGCAGCATATCCGGGGTACACAATCTCTCCTTTTTATGACTCCATGATTGCCAAACTCATTGTATGGGCCCCGACCCGCCAGGAAGCTGTCGCCAAGATGAAGCGTGCGCTCTCCGAATTTGCTGTGGAAGGCATACATACCACGATTTCATTCCACCAGAAATTACTGGAGCATCCGGTGTTTTTGGACGGTAATTTTGATATTAAATTCCTGGAAGAATATGAAATTTAGGACGGCTGTGCTTTGTTTGTCATAAAGTTCGCCAAATGATATAGTATGTTTAATAAGAGACGTGCTTGGCGCTTGAAATATTGAACAACTTTTCTTTGAAAGGTGTGAGTCCACAATGAGTACATTGCCGACAGAATACGAACGTACGGAAATCGGTGAAATCCAGATCGCTCCTGAAGTGATTGAGGTGATCGCAGGTTTGGCAACCGTGGAAGTAAAAGGCGTAGCAGGCATGAGCGGCGGATTTGCCGGAGGCATCGTTGAACTCCTCGGCCGTAAGAACCTCTCCAAAGGTGTAAAGGTTGAGGTTGGACAACGCGAAGCTGCAGTGGACGTATCCGTAATTATCGAGTACGGTAACCGTCTTCCTGAAGTGGCTGCTGAAATTCAGCGCAACGTGAAGCGTTCGATCGAGACCATGACCGGTCTGACGGTAGTTGAAGTGAATGTGCATATTCATGATGTTCAGTTCCGCAGCAACACTACTGTAGACAAGAACGAAGAAACGGATGCGGTTCTCCGCGTGAAATAAAGACAGATTTCTTCCATAAACCCCCGACAGCACCGTCGAGGGTTTACTCTAATTTAAGGAGGTTATGAGACTCGTGGCAAAAATTTTGGACAGGCTCCTGCTGTTCCTCTACAGCTTATGCATCGGAATATTATCTGTAATTGCCATCCTCCTGTTAAGCGGTGCCATTCCGGACTCTTTTGACATGCTGGACAAACCTGAGGCCTATATCGCCGCCATCGTTGTGGCTGTTATTCTGTTCCTGCTCAGCATCCGTTTCTTCTACATCTCGCTGCGCCGTGACCGGGCTTCCATGCCTTCAGTCGATCAGCGTACAGAGTACGGGGATATTCAGATCTCCATGGAAACCATTGAGAACCTGAGCCTGAAGGCTGCCGGCAAAGTCAAAGGCATCAGAGACCTGAAGTCTCGTATCCGTGTCTCACAGGCAGGCCTTGAGATTATGATCCGCGCAGTGGTGGACGGAGAGCATTCTCTTCCGCTGCTGACCACCGAGGTTCAGCGGCAGGTGCATGATTTTGTGCAGGATACTACCGGAATTCCGGTTGCGGACGTCTCAGTATACATTGCTAACCTCACACAGTCTCCAAGCTTCAAAAGTCGAGTGGAATAGAGGTGAGTTTCCCTTATGTCGTGGAAAGCAGTATGGGAAAGTCACGGGGGTAGAATTGCCGGAGTCACCTTCGGTGTCGTTCTCGGGTTGATTTATTTAATTAGCGGTTTTTGGGATATGCTGTTCTTTGCACTGGTTGTGTTCATAGGTTATACGCTTGGCAAAAGAAAGGACACCGCACAGCCCCCGCTGTTTCAGTGGCAGGAGTTGATAGAGAGGTTGTCCGGACGCTGGCGCCCCTTCAAATGAACCGCGATAGCTTTTCTTCCGGAGCCTGGAACCCGTATGTATGAGTTGCCTGATGCCGGAAGGAGGGCCACGCGGTTTTTTTTGCAGCAGCGGCTCTCAGAGAGGATAGAATCTGCTCCATTAAGCTTACAATAGTTGCAAGAAGAAACAATGAAACACCAATATAAGCAATCCAGATAAGATTGTAGGAGGAACACATGAAAAGACGTTTAGCAAGAGAGATTATTGTCCAAAGCCTGTATCAGATGGAAATGAATGAAGTGGAAAGTGCAGAAGCGGTAGAAATGCTGATCGCTGAAGCTTCGGAAGAAAATGAGACCGAGCGTGTGATTACAGATGAAATTGAGCTGAAGACTTATGTAGTAGCGCATGTGAACGGCGTGTGGGAACATAAGATGGCCATTGATGATATGCTGGAGCATTACCTGAAAGGCTGGCAGATGAGCCGTCTGTCGCGGGTGGACCGCCAGATTCTCCGCCTTGCCACCTTTGAGATGGTCTTTGGGAATGATGTGCCAGCCAAGGTTGCTGTCAATGAAGCCATTGATCTGGCCAAACATTTTGGGACAGAGGATTCAGGTAAATTTGTTAATGGTGTGCTTGGCAAGATGATTCAGGAGATTGATACGCTGAAGACCGACCTGTAGGATTATAATCAAGTGATGGATTTGCAGATCATATTTCAGGATAGATAAAGGGGAGAGAATTACATGACAGCAGCAATCATCAGCGGTAAACAAGTATCTGACGAAATTCGTATCGACATTGCCCGGGAAGTTGCCTTATTAGCCGAACGGGGCGTAAAGCCTGGTCTTGCTGTTGTGCTCGTTGGTGAAGATGCTGCATCTCAGGTCTATGTCCGTAATAAAGAGAAATCCAGCACCGAGCTGGGCTTCCATTCCGAAGTGCATAGACTGGATGCTGCGACTAGCCAGGAAGATTTGCTGGCACTTGTAGCTGAGTTGAACCGCAGGGATGAAATTGATGGCATCCTGGTTCAGTTGCCGCTTCCTAAGCATATTGACGAGAAGGCTGTAATTAATGCCATTGCTGTGCAGAAAGATGTAGATGGCTTCCATCCGATCAATGTCGGCAACCTCGTTATTGGGGATGATAGTCTTTTGCCTTGCACGCCTGCAGGTGTAATCGAGCTGATCAAGCGTACAGGCACAGGAATGTCCGGCAAGCATGCGGTTGTCATCGGACGCAGCAACATTGTCGGCAAACCGGTATCCCTGCTGCTCCAGCGCGAGAATGCTACGGTAACCATGTGCCACTCGCGGACTGCGAATATGGCTGAACTAAGCCGCCAGGCAGATATTCTGGTTGTGGCGATTGGCCGGGCTAACTTCATTGACGGCTCTTTTGTGAAGCCGGGTGCGGTAGTTATCGATGTAGGTATGAACCGTTTGGACAACGGCAAGCTGGCTGGAGATGTGGATTATGAAAGCGCGAAGGAAGTAGCAGGATACATTACCCCGGTACCTGGTGGTGTAGGACCGATGACCATTACCATGCTGATGGCCAACACGCTGACTGCAGCCAAACGCCGGCGCGGCCTGGATAAGGAATAGGTAGCGCCCATGGCGGCAGAGCGGCAGGTATATTCAATCAAGGAGCTTAACCGTTATATCCGTATGAAGCTGGATTCGGATGTGGTGCTCTCCGATGTATGGGTTCGCGGGGAAATCTCCAATTTTACCCACCATGGCAGCGGTCATATGTATTTTACGCTGAAGGATGAGAGCAGCAGGATCAAGTCGATCATGTTCGCTTCCCATAACCAGCGGTTACCCTTTACCCCTAAGGAAGGGACCAAGGTGATCGCCAGAGGCAATGTGACTGTATATGAACGGGACGGGCAGTACCAGTTCTATGCCACTCATATGCAGCCTGACGGCATCGGCAGTCTGTATCTGGCGTATGAACAGCTGAAGAACAAGCTGGAGTTGGAAGGCCTGTTCGCGGCGGCACGCAAACGTCCGCTCCCGCGGTTTCCCCGCTGCATAGGGGTAGTAACTTCTCCGACAGGCGCAGCCGTACGGGACATTATCATCACGCTTCAGCGGCGGTTTCCGCAGGTTGCTATTGTGCTGTATCCTGTTCTGGTACAGGGGAAAGGTGCAGGGCCTTCCATTGTGAAGGCCATCGAGCACCTGAACACCATGGGCGAAGCCGATGTGCTCATTGTCGGCCGCGGGGGCGGCTCCCTTGAGGAGCTGTGGGCTTTCAATGAGGAAGCCGTAGCACGCGCGATTGCGGCCTCCCGCATTCCGGTCATCTCGGCCGTAGGCCACGAGACCGATTTCACGATCGCCGACTTCGCCGCCGATCTTCGGGCGGCAACCCCGACGGCGGCGGCCGAGCTGGCTGTGCCGCACGCCGCCGAGCTGGCGGCGCAGCTCCGCACGGCGCAGCAGCGCCTGCGCCAAGGGCTGCTGCGCCG